>NZ_JAJNIL010000004.1:0-244279 GCF_022386455.1 Mammaliicoccus sp. I-M35
GCTCTGGTGTTGGCTCCGGAGTCGGTTCTGGTGTTGGTTCTGGCATTGGCTCTGGTGTTGGTTCCGGTGTTGGTTCCGGTGTAACAGCTGCATCGCCTAAGTCTTGAATTCTGACATGGTAAGCACCTTCGTAATCTACATTTTCTGTAACGAGATGAATTTTAATGATTGCATTATAGAGTTCTTGACCTTCTACAATAGGGAATAAGATTGTTCTTGTATCTTTTTCACTATCTTTTTCAATAATGATAGGACGTTTATATCCATCTTCACCTTCTACTTGGAAATCTTTCCACATTGAATCATGCTTTAAAGTAACAGCTAACATCTTCTTACCGTCATATTCAACTACTTTAGCAGGATGTTCAACTTCGAAATCCATATGCGATTGTTCATCTTTAGAACTATGCAATACTTTAAAGTTTCTATCTTTTGCTTTTGACATATCTACATTTGTAACAGGTGCTTTTTCAAATTCTGTTACAGCAGATTTTAATTCTTTATCTAATTTTTCTTTAAGTACTTTTAACTCTTCTTGAAGTTGTGGTTTTTCATCATCAGATACTTTATTGATTAATTTTTCAAGTTCACGAACTTTATCTTCTAAAGTTATCGCTTTGTCATATTTCTCTCTATCTTTTTGTTTCTTATACTCGTCTTCTGTAACATAATCAGAAGCGTCTTTAGTAATTGGTTTAGCAAATACGATATGACCAAGTTCATGTTCAGACTTTTCGCCAAATATTAATGAAGAACCTTTTATTTTTAATTCTTTCGTGTTCTCATTAACTTTAACTCTAATAGTTGCGACTTCATTTTCTGTATCAAATGATACAACGTCGTAGTCTAACTTTTTATCACCATCAAAGAGATCAAACTCAACCCATGTAGAAGGCGCATCTACGCGTAACTCTAATACTGGTTGATCACCATCAAAAATCACACTTGCTGGGTCTTTAATCATTGCCCCATAGTAGAACATTTCTGAATCATCTTTCGGGTTGATAACTTTAAAGTTAATTGGTCGTTTTTCACCATCAACTTTTTTATTATGAATGTCTTTGTTTTTAACATCTTCTCTTAATTTTGAAGTTTCTTCTTTTGGCTTTTCTGGTTCTACTTTTGGTGCTTCTGGAACTGCATTATCAAAAATAACACGTGTTGTATATTTGTTATCATAGTTAATAAAAGGTACAACGATATGTACTTTTGATGTAAGTTCTGAAACGCCTGATGGTACTTCAACTTTAACAACACGTTTATCATCATTTTCTTCTAATGTTGTCATATTAAGTTTTTCATCACCATTATATAATTCAAACATCTTCCACCAGCTAGGATGTAATAATGTGAAATTCAAATAGTTTTTCCCATTTTCTTGGCTTAATTTTGAAGGATGTTCTAAATAATCATCCATTACAGATTTTGCATCTTCCGTTTCTTTCTTAACGATAAATCCAAAGTCTTGTGCTTCATTTTCTTCAGATACAGCACTTTTCTCTTTATCATTTGTTGCTTCACTAGTTGCAGTTGAACGTGTTGGTTGAGCAGTAGTTGTTTCTTCAGTTGCTACTTTGTCTTCTGATTCATTCGATTCTTTAGATGAAGTTAATGCTTCCTCGTCTTTAGATACTGTCGTTTCTTTATTTGAAGCTGATGTTTCAGTTTCTTCTTTTACTTCAGTTTCTTTATCTGAACTTGTTTCATCTTTTGTAGCTGTTTCTTCAGAAGCTGGTGTTTCTTCAGAAGCTGGTACGGAGTTTGTATCTTCCGCTTCAGTTACTTCATTTTCTTCAGCTACATCAGTATTAGGAGTAGCTTCTTTATCTGTATTTTCTGATTCTGCTGATTCTGCTGTTTCAGTAGCTGTAGCATCGTTAGCTTCTGATGGCTCACTTTGACTATCATCTGTAGCAGTCGCCGCTTCATTTACTGTATCAACTTTATCTTCCATTGCATTAGCTGTTTGACCTGCTCCTAAAAACAAAGTCGCACCAATTGCAATTGAAGCTATCCCTCCCGACAATTTTCTAATTGAAAAATGATGTTGTTTCTTGATTGTAGAACGATTCTTGTTGTTTTCTTGCTGTTTTGTCATATTCATCTCTCCCGTATTTTAAAGTCGATAATGATAATCGTTATCATTTGTCAATTCAAAATTATACCATCTAATCAAAAATTTAGGAATATATAAATGGATATTTTTGTCATTTTTTTGACAGATTATACTCGTCTAAATGAGTGCACAAAAAAATCAGCTTAGGACATGTTCATCCTAAACTGATTTAACCTTATTTATTCAGCTACTTTAATAACTTGTTTACCAAAATTATCGCCTGTAAATAACTTACGGAATGCATTTGGAATTTGGTCAAATCCTTCATCTATAGTTACTTCGGATTTAATTTTCCCTTCTTGTACCCATTGTGCTAACTGTTCACTTGCTTCTTTAACATCTTCATTAAATTGTGCAACAATGAATCCTTGCATCAATGCTTGGCTTTTAATCAATGTTTGTTGAATACGTGGTCCAATATCTTCGCCTTTAAGATTATATGAAGAAATTGCGCCACAAACTGGTATACGCGCAAATTTATTTAAATGTTTAAACACTTCATCTGAAAGTGCCCCACCAACATTTTCAAAATAAACATCAATACCATTTGGAACGGCTTTTTCTAATGCTTCAGCAAAGTCATCTTTCTTATAATCTATACCTTCGTCAAAGCCTAATGTTTCAGTTAAGTAATTTACTTTCTCTGATCCGCCTGCAATGCCTACTACGTGCGCACCTTTCAACTTAGCAATTTGTCCTACGACAGAACCAACCGCACCAGATGCAGCTGAAACAACTACTGTTTCACCTTCTTGAGGTTTACCAATTTTCAAGAGTCCTTGATAAGCTGTCATACCAGGCATTCCTAGTACACTTAAATATAGATATAACGGTACTTCAGTTGATGGAATTTTAGTAACATATTTTTCATTGATTGTTATATATTTTTGCCAAGGTAAAATACCTGTTACAATATCGCCTTCTTTAAGACCAGAAGCATTTGATTGAACAACTTCTGCAACGATATGGCCGTTAAATGGTTTATCTAATTCATAAGACTGCGTATAACTTTTAGAATCATTCATACGTCCTCTCATGTATGGATCTACAGAAACATATATTGATTTTAATAGCACTTCTTCATTATTTGGTTCTTTCACTTCTATTTCTTCATAACGAAATACATCATCTTGAGGGATACCTTCAGTTCTTTTAGCTAATACAATTTGTTCATTTTTCATGGATTATCCTCCTCATTTATAAAAAACAATTACTTACTTTACGCTTGTCAATATTAAACGTGATTATGAAGTGAGTCAAACAGTCTGTTCAAAAATTGATTTATCTAAACTTTTATCATATTTTATTTAAAATTCACTAAATTTTCAAATTAAATACATAATAATTCCTTTTTAAAAATAAAATTACACTAATAGAATTATTTAAACATATAGAATTTTTAGACAAATCTCTGTATAATTGTCTGCCGGAGGTGCAACATGAATCAATTTTTCAAGAAGAAAGAACACCTTTCTTCTCAATCAAATAAAAAACTTAAAAAAACACTCGGCGCTTTTGATTTAACCATGCTTGGAGTCGGAGCTGTTGTTGGTAGTGGTATTTTCATCTTACCTGGTGAAATCTCCTCTACAATAACTGGTCCTGGAATAATGCTTTCATTTATTATCGCTGCAATCGGATGTGGTTTAGCAGCTTTATGTTATTCTGAATTTTCATCAAAAATTCCACAAGCTGGTAGCGCCTATACATATAGTTATTATGTTTTTGGTGAAGGTATTGCTTGGATATTAGGTTGGGCATTATTACTTGAATATGGCTTAGCAATAGCAGCAGTCGCAAGTGGCTGGTCTTCATATGTCGTTAACTTATTATCTGGTATGAATATCCATGTCGTAAAAGCTTTATCTGGTTCATATGACCCATCTAGTGGTCATTATTTTGATTTACCAGCATTTATTATCATTATGATCATTGGCGCATTATTAATTATTGGCGTAAAAGAATCTACGCGCATCAATAATATTATGGTGATTGTCAAAATAATGGTTGTCCTACTCTTTATAATAGTAGGTATTTTTTACGTTAAACCTGATAATTGGAGTCCATTCTTACCATTTGGTTTCAATGGTGTGTTAACAGGTGCTTCAATGGTGTTCTTTGCATATATTGGATTTGATGCAGTATCATCTGCTGCTGAAGAAGTTAAAAATCCTCAAAAGAACATGCCAATCGGAATTATTGGTGCATTAACGATTTGTACGATTTTATACATTATCGTTTCAGCTGTACTTACAGGTGTCGTACCCTATCAAAATTTAGAAGGTGTTGGCGCACCAGTTGCTTATGCATTACAATCCATTAATCAAAATTGGATAGCTGGATTCCTGTCACTAGGTGCAATCGTTGGTATGACAACAGTTATCTTCGTCATGTCTTATGGCGGAACGCGTTTAATATTCGCAATGAGTAGAGATGGTTTACTTCCAAAAGTATTCTCTAAAACGAATCAAAAACAAACTCCCGTACAAAATACTGTCATACTCACATTATCTATGGGAATCGTATCAGGTCTTGTACCTTTATCAGAACTCGCTTCATTAATTAATATTGGCACTTTATTTGCATTTTGTACCGTTTCAATAGGCGTTCTGTTCTTAAGAAGAAATCGTACATTACCATCAGAAGGCTTTAATGTACCTTTATATCCTGTATTACCAATCGTATCCTTTATCATCTGTTTATACTTGATGACAAACTTAACACGTACAACTTGGATAGCATTTATTATATGGTTTATTTTAGGAATTATCATGTACTTCACGTATGGAATAAGACACTCAAAATTAAGAACCAAATAAATTTTTCAATTCCAAGATTTCAAAATTTACAATTCTATTGCTTTCTGTCATGATTCAAATATAGAAATCAAATTGATAGAGAGAAAGAGGTTATCTTATGTTAATCATAAATGCGAAGTTTGAAGTTCAAGCACAAGCAGTTGAACAATATGAAGCATTGATTAAAGATTTAGTAGCATCATCAAGACAAGAAACAGGAAACATCGGTTACGAACACTTCAAATCAACTGAGTCAGACAATACTTATTTAATGTATGAAATTTGGGAAAACCAAGAAGCTATAGAAGCACATAATAATAGCGAACACTTCCAACAATTTATTAAAAGTGTGAAACCATTATTAGCCGGACCTTCAGATATTAAAGTAAGTGCAAGCAAAGAATAGAACTTACTCATAGCTGAAGAATCCTATAAATAAACGAATAAGCATATCACTTATCTGAGAAACTCAGAAAATAAAGTGATATGCTTATTTTTTGTGTGATTATGACGCGCTAACTTCCATTATTATGAATTGTGGTAATTAGAATGCTGTAACTTCCATTATTCCGAATTGTGGTAGTTAGAATGCTGTAACTTCCATTATTCTGAATTGTGGTAGTTAGAACGCTGTAACTTCCATTATTCCGAATTGTGGTAATTAGAACGCTGTAACTTCCATTATTTCGAATTCTGGTAGTTAGAACGCTGTAACTTCCATTATTTCGAATTCTGGTACTTAGATGGGCGCTCTCTTACGGACATTTCTCGGAATTCTGTCCCTAACGACGCCTATATCAAACTAAATTCAACCACTTTCTACTTCCAAGCTGGTTTATCTGATCCTCTGACCATCAAGACTGTATCGTAATGTCCTGGTGTTTCACTCATTTCTACTTGATCTGTCACGCCTACATATGTTCCAAGTGGTGTTTCTGCTTCAAATTGTTCTGGTGCTACGGCACGATGTTCTTCATTACTATTTGCTACTTCTTGTGCATATGCTTTATCAAATATACCTAAAGACATTAAATACGCAGACACTTTACTTAATGATACAGATACACTATAACTACCGCCTTCTACTGCTCGTCTTTCTAATGCTTTAATTGTACCGAGTTCTAACAACCATGAAATAACATAATCATTTACAACAACAATTGGTGGCAATGCGGGTTGGTCATTTGTTCCTTCTAAACTCATGACACCTGTGACACTTCCTGCCGTCTGATCAAATCCATTTCTATCTGACCATGGTCCAGCATGTCCATGTAAATTAACAGACGCATGTATGATACCTGGTTTCTTCTCTGCTAATGCTTGAGCTGTCACATTGTATTTTTCCATAAATCCATGTCTTTTATTGATGAAGAATATATCTGCATCACTTAGCAATTCATCAAATTTATCTCTATGTGACTGTTGATTTGTAATATCTAAATAAGTTGAACGCATTCCGACATTAGAAGTTAAATACATAGTTTCTACTTCTAACTCAGTTGGTCGCCATACATTGAGTACGTCTGCTCCGTGTAATGCTAAACCTCTACCGAGTCCTGCTCCTGCTATAACATGTCCCATTCCTAATGCTCTTATGCCACTTAATGGTTGTTCTGGGTTCTCAGTGAATGGTATCGGTTCAGATTCTCCTATTTTCTTAATTTCAATGAGTTCTGATTCTGCAATATATTTAAACTGTTCTTCTTCAACAAACTCTTCAACAGAGCGCACGAGCGGCATCACGATACCTTTTTTAGAACCCGCTTCTTCTAGTTCTTTACCATTCCACTGTTTTATCGCTTTAGTAACCGCTTCTTTCGTTCCGCGACAATCTAATAAATCCAATACATGTTCTTTAGCATTTGGATAAGGGTTTAATGGCATTACCCATCTATTATCTTTCGTTTCATAAAAATTAAATCTAAATGGTGTATGTGGATCTTCTTGACCTTTTGCTGGAAATCCCTTTAATGTTTCCCATTTTCTTTCGTAAAAAGGTGATAATCTTTTTAATGCTTTTCTAATATCGACATGTATGTCTTGTCCTTTACCACCTCGAACTTGCCATAAATGTGCTAAAGCGACTGATTTAGCTGCCAAACCTAACCCTGCTAATCCGGCAATTCGCAATGTACTTGGTAACACTGGATCTTTACCATAGAATGTAACATTACCACCACTATCTGCAGTCGTATAACCAACTGAATTAAGAATTTCTTCTAAAGCTGCATTTAAATCAAAGTGGTCGTCAGTTACTCTATTCTGTTTATTATTTAACAACGTTTCTTTCAACATTTCGGCATCTTGTTTCAATTTGTTCTCCTCCAATATTTTTCATATTATTATTATAAAAATGTTCGACTTTAAAAAACAATGTGTGTAAAATGAGAAAAGCAACACATTTTCAAGTTATGTTGCATTCATAAGAAGGTGAACAGTTTGGACAAGAAACAAAAACAATCCAGAAACAAAATTCAGAATGCATTATTAACATGTTTAAATACAACGAGCATTCAATCCATAACAGTTAAACAGTTATGTGAAGAAGCTGAAATCAATCGTTCAACGTTTTATAGACATTATCCATCAATTGAAGTATTAATGTCTCATACAATATCCAGTTACTTTCAACTACTATTCGGTGAGCCTTATAAATTTTATTTAAAACATCATAGCATTAGTGAATCACAATTCTATATCGCTAATAATATCTTTAGCCATATATCCCATAATGCATCTTTCTATCAAACGATGTTCAAACACTATCCTAATTTCTACATCTTGCTTAAAAATCATATCCATCAAAGATACATTATCTTTTTTGAAGATACTGGCGTTCAAAATGACATGATATTAGATAAAGATATTGTCGCTGAGTACGTTGCATCGGCATATGCAGGTATGATACAAGGTTGGGTCATTAGAGCATTAGACACACCACCTGATGAAATGGCACAAAGATTAATCACACTTAATTCTACAGGTCCTATCAAATTATTAATAGACGCAGAGAAAAGGCCAAGGCAATAAAATCATTTGCCTTGGCTTTATTATAAATTACATAAATTCTGATATTGTTTCTACAATTAAATATATATTAAGCACACTTAGAACTACTGCGAGTATCCAAGATATAATATTAACCCATCTTTTATTGACGAATTGTTTACCCATGATGTCTGGATTACTTGTTGCCATGATTAATGGAATAATACTAAATGGTAAAGCTAAACTTAAAAATACTTGTGTGAAAATTAATAAATCTTCTATTTTTGTATCGCTTGATCCGTATAACCATAAACATAGAAATACTGGTATAACTGCGATAACTCTTGTAATGATTCTACGTACCCATGGTTTAAGTTTAATTTTCAAGAAACCTTCCATAACAATTTGTCCTGATAATGTACCTGTTATTGTAGAATTTTGCCCTGAAGCTAATAATGCTATAGCAAATAGTGTACTCATAACAGCGCCACCTATTGCACCGCCTACATGAGAGTGACTTAAAGCATCATATAAATCAAAGAATCTTCCTAAAGCTTCATGACTACCAAAGAATAATGCTGCGCCTAATACTAATAATAAACAGTTAATAATAAACGCAATTGTTAATTGAATATTAGAATCGATTGTTGCATATTTAATCGCACTTTTTTTACCTTTAACTGTTCTTTCATAATTTCTAGACTGAACGATTGATGAATGTAAATATAAGTTATGTGGCATAATCGTTGCACCAATAATACCTAACGCAATATATAAAGCGCCTTTATTCGTAACAATTTCAGAACTTGGTAAAAATCCTGCCATTAAGGAACCAGCATCCGGTGAAGAAAGATACACTTCAAACATAAAGATAATCAGAACTGTAAATATAAGTACACCTACAATTGCTTCTATTTTTCTAAATCCGAGTTTAATAATTAAAAGTAAAAGTAAAACATCTAATACTGTGATCGTTACCCCTAAAGTCAATGGAATGTTAAATAGTAAATTTAAAGCAATCGCACTACCTATTACTTCAGCAATATCAGTTGCCATAATAGCTAATTCAGCTAAAATCCAAGCAAATACACCTAAAAATTTATTGGTCATATGCTCCGTAACTTGTGCTAAATCCATCCCACTTGCTATACCTAATCTTGCACACATGCTTTGTAACAGCATAGCAGATAAACTAGATATTAAAATCACAAATAATAATATATAACCATACTGAGCCCCACCAGACATTGATGTAATCCAGTTACCCGGATCCATATATCCAACTGCTACAAGCAAACCAGGACCTAAATACATTAGGAACTTTCTAAATGCATTTGCTTCAGCATCAAAAGAGACCGTACTATTAATTTCTTCTAAACTTTTGCCCATGTCTAACACCTCTATATCAAGAGGATATACCTATTTATTTAATTTGTAAACATTTTAATTAGGGTAACCTAAACTTTTTGTTATAAAAAAAGAATCCAAAGCACATAACGTGCCTTAGACCCTTAAAATATTATACATTTTCTTCTTTTACTAAAGGATTGTCAGGTTTAATAAAGAACCACATGATGATTGCGAATGCTACTGGAACCATCATTAACTGTAATGTCATTGTCCAACCAATTTTATCTGCTAGTAAACCAGCTAAGATTGGACTTAATAATGCACCAATATTGCCCCATAAGTTCATCCAACCTGAAACTGTACCAGAGAAGTTACGTCCTAAGTCTGTAGCAGTTGCCCAGCTCATACCCATTGATAAACCTACACCACCAAGACATAAAGATAACCAGAAAATATTCATATATAAGTTATCTGTAGCTAACGCAAAGTATAGTGATATACAGAATACAACAAATCCAGAAATTGCGATTACACCACGTGCAACAAATTTAGATTTACCTGTAGATAAAATTTTATCTGAAATTGTACCACCTAGCATAATCAATATAAACATTGCTAACCAAGGAGCACCCGCGATAAAGCCCATTTGTTTAAATTCTACATGATATTCTTCGTGAATATATGTTGGTAACCAAATTAAGAATAATGTAATGACAAATTGTACAACAAAATATTGTGCTGCAATTGCATAGAAACTGAAACGTTTGAAGAATACATTCCAAGGTGCAGTTGTTTTACCTGTATCTACAACGTCACGTGTTTCCATAATAAATCTTTTTTCTGCTTCATTAACCATTTTATGTTGTTCTGGTAAATCTTTAGCGATAATCACCCATAAGATTGCAATTAATATGCCAACTAAACCGAAAATATAAAATACTGCTTGCCAACCAAACGCGTTCATAATTGCGATTGTAACGATTGGAGCGATTACTGGACCGAAGTATGAACCTGCTAATAATGCAGAAGATGCACGACCTTTTTCATTCTTATTAAACCAGTAACTATTAAATACAGCATTTGATGGGTACATAGGCGCTTCACCTACACCAAATAAGAAACGTACTAAGTATAGTAAGCCATGGTTTTTCACAATACCTGTAAGAATTGTGAAAGCACTCCACCATAATAATGCGATTGTTAACATTTTCTTAGGACCAAATTTTTCAGCTAATATCCCTGAAGGTACTTGCATTAATGCATAACCAAGTGAGAAGAATGATGCTAATAGCCCGAATTGAGCTTTGTTCATATTTAAATCTTCCATCATAGGTCCGGCGATAATAGAGATGTTTGAACGATCCATATATGCGATAATCCCTATAATAAAGAATGCAATTGCAAAAAACCATCTTATATTAGTTCTTTTTTCTTTCATAAATATCCAACTTTCTTAATTAATTTCCCTTCAAATTCATGTGGTCATATGATGACTCTATTTATTAATAAGTTGAATATAGCACAAACAGGAAACGCTTACAACATAAATTTTAAAGATTTATAATATTATTTCATTGTGAATAAATACACAAATATATAAAATTAAAACCCAGACATATGCCTGGGTTCACTGCATGATTACTTTTCATATGGGATAACATTATCGCCATATTCATCTTTAATATATTTCTTCATTTCTTTAGACTGTAGAACTTTCAGAAGTTCTTGGAATTTCTTATC
Source organism: Mammaliicoccus sp. I-M35 (assembly GCF_022386455.1). Classification (NCBI taxonomy): domain Bacteria; kingdom Bacillati; phylum Bacillota; class Bacilli; order Caryophanales; family Staphylococcaceae; genus Mammaliicoccus; species Mammaliicoccus sp. I-M35. Next base: position 10,993 of record NZ_JAJNIL010000004.1, read on the forward strand.
ATTTTTATGTCCTTCTTTTACAGCTAATATATTCGCAAATGGTGATGACTTATCTTCAATTGCAATCGAATCTTTCACTGGATTCAGTCCGTTATCAATTGCATAGTTTGAATTCATAATGACTAAATCGCCTTCACCACTGTTATATGTTTTAGGTAAAAATTCTGCACCTTGTTTGTTATTAAATTTCAAATTCTTTTTATTTTCTATAATATCATCAAATTTGGCATCTTCAATTTTCACTTTTGGATCTATTTTGATCAATCCTTCATTAACAAAGAATGATAAAAATCTTCCTTCTTCAGCTGGGTTGTTAGACACATAAATTGTTGCGCCATCTGGTAAGTGTTTCAAATCTTTATGTTTTTTACTATAAACTCCCATTGGCGTTGTGAAAACTTTTCCTACCTCTTCAATTTTATATCCATGTGTTGCTTTTTCAGCTTTTAAGTAAGGCACATGTTGAAATAGATTTGCATCAACATCACCTTTATCTAATAATTTGTTAGGCACTTTATAATCATTCACTGTTTTAACTTCTAAGTCATAACCTTTTTCTTTCATTTTTTCTTTAGCATGTTCAACGACATCACCATGCGGAGCCGGAGAAGCAGCAACCGTAATCTTTGTATTTTCACTTCCACTAGACTTTCCACACGCAGCTAATAATAAAATAATACCGATAAAACTAACAAACTTTATGAATTTACTCATATGTATACACGCCTCTTTCCGATATAAAATTAAAAATAAAAAAACTTCCTCTAAAAAATTAGAGAAAGTTAGATAAACCTCCTCTCATCTTCAAAAGTTTAGACAAACTTTATGTGAATTAGCACCTTTCCAAATAGAAGGTTGCTGGGCTTCATAGGGCACATCCCTCAGCCACTCTTGATAAGAGTCTTTTATTATTTTTATTAATCCTATCATTGTACTCAAGATTAGTCAATTTGAAATTTTACACTGATCAATGGGGGTGTTGGATTGGATGGTGGTGATGAGAGCAATAAGATATGTGAGTTGTGTGAAAGTTGGGGGGATTATATAAGTGTGAAGCCATATCTTAGGCTATCTCTTGGCTTTATTTAGCACTTAAGCCACGACTTGCCTCATCTCTTGGCTTTATTCAGCACTTAAGCCACGACTTTGGCTATCTCTTGGCTTTATTCAGTACTTAAGCCATGACTTGAACGATCTCTTGGCTTTACTCGGTATTTAAGCCAAGACTTGGGCCATCTCTTGGCTTTATTCAGCACTTAAGCCACGACTTGGGCTATCTCTTGGCTTTATTCGACACTTAAGCCACGACTTGCCTCATCTCTTGGCTTTATTCAGCACTTAAGCCATGACTTGCCTCATCTCTTGGCTTTATTCGATACTTAAGCCACGACTTGCCTCATCTCTTGGCTTTATTCGGCACTTAAGCCACGACTTGCCTCATTCTAAATAACAAATCCTCCTACTTCACGATTTGATTATCTTCTTTTATATCGGATAGTGTAATATTACAAACATTTTGTCACTTAGCCAACGGATTGTTATATCTATTAAAGGGAGTGGAGACAATGAAGAAAGTTTATCAGTTAATTGGTACGACTGCGTTATCGACGAGTTTATTACTTGGTGTGTCAGCTGTCGAAAATTCTGATCAAGCTATTGCAGCAAATTCAGAGTCAGAAACAACACCTTGGTATAACTATGATGGCTACACATATAATAACCCGTCCTTTGTATTAGATTATGATTTTGTAGAAGCACTTTATGCAGATAATGTAACGATTAATGGTTACCAAACGGAATATGATGCTAAAACAGGCACTGGTGGTCATTCATCTAAAGTCTATGACACGACAATATTAAAAGACGACAATGGTAAAGTTGGTACAATCATGTTTGATGTTAAATCTGGCGTTGTTACAAAAGCTGAATTTAAAAAAGCACATGAAGCAACGATGTTAGTTGATGAAGGAGACCAATATTTAAAATATGGTACTTTAAATCAACATTACCTCGCCTCTTTTGATAAAGATGGTTATTTAGTTCATATGGAAATTGGTGTTATTCCTCAATAATTGATATGTTCATATTAAAATAAGCGAGATAGAATTCTGATTCCACAGCGTTCTATCTCGCTCTTTTTCATTATTCATGTGTCTCGATACAAAAACTTTCTACATTACAATGTGGACATAATAGCTTTCTTGTTTGATAAGTATGATTAGATTTGAACCATTCTGAGAAGATCGGTTTAAATTCATTTTGGCAATTTGGACATAAGTAATTTACAACAGCATAATATTTCTTAACGGCAAATGCTGCATACAATAGTACGAACGGATAAACGATGATAACTGGTTTCCATTTTTTCTGTGTTATAGCCATGGCAATGCTTGTATATTGACCAATGCCGACAATCATAGATACAAACATAAATTTGCTTCGGAATTTTTTCATTAGTTGATGCTTTTTAGATTTATTTTGTAAATTTAAGATATTAGATACTGGATATTCACTTTCTTCACTTATATTCTTTTTAATAAATTGAATTTGTTTCAATTGGTCAGTTTCGTTTTTAATATTTTCCTCTAGTTCAATGATTTTTTCACTTAACAGTACATTGAGTGTGTTGATAGACTCATTTGATTTCAACAATTCTTTAATTTCTTTCAAAGAAAAATTCATACCTTTCAAAATCAATACAATCTTTAATTGATTCAAATCCGCTTCTGTATATAATCTTCTATTATTCTCAGATGTCTCACTTGGACTGACAATGCCTTTCTTATCGTAATACTGTACTGTACGAACTGTTACATGACATCTCTTAGCTACTTCGCCTGTAGTCATCATATTAACCACTCCTTGTATTATTAGATTTTATATTTATATTCTATTTTATGACGTAGCGTCACAATCAACTTAAAAATACAAATTAATTTACTTTATAGCCGGTCAGACTGCCGGAACTCTAAAAACCTGTCATTCCTATAAAATTGGTGCGTACGGCGATTTGAAAACGCTTGATATTTACAACGGAATTTGACTATTAATTTTATAAGCGTATAATATTGTCCCGTGCTTTAATTTTAACAATAAAAACAAACAAAAATTGATTAAAAATTAGAATGGGAGATTGGATGAGTAATCATAACGAAAACAAAAAAATTAACTTGACCCAACTCGTACTATTAGGACTTGGTTCTTTAATCGGTTCTGGATGGTTATTTGGGGCATGGGAAGCATCATCAATTGCAGGTCCTGCCGCAATTATATCTTGGGTAATAGGCTTTATTGTTATAGGATCGATAGCTTATAACTATATTGAAATTGGAACAATGTTCCCACAATCTGGTGGTATGAGTAACTACGCGCAGTATACACATGGTTCACTGCTTGGTTTCATAGCATCATGGGCAAACTGGGTATCATTAGTAACGATTATCCCTATCGAGGCTGTATCAGCTGTTCAATACATCAGCTCTTGGCCATGGGATTGGGCTAAACCTACTAGCCAACTTATGCATGATGGTTCAATTAGTAATATTGGATTATTTGCAGTATTTATTATCATTATTATTTTCTCATTATTAAATTATTGGTCAGTTAAACTATTAACATCATTTACAAGTTTAATATCATTCTTCAAATTGGGTGTGCCACTTGTAACGATTATTATGTTAATTATTTCTGGATTTGATACTGGAAACTACGGTTCATCAATAGGAGAATTTATGCCGTATGGTAGTGCACCAATATTTGCTGCGACAACAGCTTCTGGTATTATATTCTCATTTAATGCATTCCAAACAATTATTAATATGGGATCTGAAATTCAAAATCCTGAAAAGAATATTTATAAAGGTATATTAATTTCACTTTCTTTAAGTGCTGCATTATATATTATTTTACAAAGTACATTTATTACATCTATGCCAGCAGACATGCTTTCTGAAAGTGGTGGTTGGAGCGGTATTAATTTCGACTCACCATTTGCTAACTTAGCCATCATATTAGGATTAAACTGGTTAGCTATTCTATTATATTTAGAAGCCGTTGTATCGCCATTTGGTACAGGGGTTTCATTCGTAGCAATTACTGGCCGTGTATTACGTGCAATGGAGAAAAACGGTCATATTCCTAAATTCTTAGGTTCTATGAACGAAAAATACAACATTCCACGTGTCGCAATTGTATTTAACGCTATCGTTAGTATGATTATGGTTTCTTTATTTAGAGATTGGGCAGTATTAGCAAGTGTTATCTCTACAGCAACACTTGTTGCATATTTAACTGGTCCAACAACTGTTATTTCATTAAGAAAAATGGCACCGAATATGCATAGACCATTCCGTGCGAAAATGCTTGGCTTTATGGCACCATTTTCATTTGTTGTTGCATCACTCGCAATATATTGGGCTATGTGGCCAACAACAGCACAAGTTATATTTATTATCATTTTAGGTTTACCAATTTACTTCTTCTATGAATATAAGACAAATTGGACAAATACAAAAAAACAAATTGGTGGTAGTATTTGGATCATCGCATACCTTATCATTCTTGCTTTCTTATCATTTATCGGAAGTAAAGAATTTAACGGACTTAATTGGATCCACTACCCATATGATTTCATCGTCATTGCAGTTGTTGCACTTGTATTCTATAAATTAGGTACAACAAGTTACTTTGAAGGTATTTATTTCAAACGCGCGAAGAAAATCAATAAAAAAATGAAAGAAAACTTACCAGATGAAACTCAAGAATAATGATTAATTAAAAGCAATCGCTAATCGAGCGATTGCTTTTTTTGTGTGCTTGCCCCCTTTTTACCCCTTTTCTTACTTAAGTTAAATCTACTATGTATTCAATTTTAATAATATTCATGCATTTAAAATTATTCGTTGTATCTTACAAACGTTGTCATATCAGTATAATCACAAAGGTGTACACAAAAGTTAATAACATTTGTGATTAAAGCTTGTACAACTCTTTGATGACCTGTGTTAAATTATGACTAACAACAAAGGAGGTATTCAAAATACAAAAAGAAAACTTTAATATCATTTCAGAAATGATAAAAAATCCAAAAGTAAAAGGCAAAGACTTAGAATCAATGTTTAACATTTCACGAAGACAACTTGGGTACAGGATTCAAAAGTTAAATGACTGGTTTAAAGAACATGATTATCCGGAAATCGAACGAACTAGCCAAGGTTATTTTATCGTTGATGACACCATTAAAGATTTTCTTAATGTTCCAATTGAATCCACCTATCAAGAGAATGAGCAGGTATATACCGCATACCAACGTGCACACCTCATTTTATTGATGTTGTTTAGTGAAGAAGAAGGTCTTTCATTAAATCACTTCTCAATTGATTTAGAAGTCAGCAAAAATACGATTCTAAATGATATTAAGAAATTGAAAGAACTTCTACAACCATACGAAGTTAATTTGAAATATAGTCGTACAAATGGTTATTACTTAGCTGGTAGTGAATTTGAAATTCGAAGGCTTCTTATGAGGCTCATCGATAAAGTCTTTACAATGCATATTGCTCAGTCTGATATCGTCAAAAGTTTAAGTATTATTGATGAAAAAATTGAATTAATCAATAAACAAATCACTAAAATCGAACAATATTTAGACAGGAAATTCATTGATCAAAGTACACAAACATTACCTTATAAACTTTATTTAATTTTACGAAGAATTAAGAATGACAAAATTGTTTCATCATTTTCTATAGGATATGACGATTTATCGGATACGAAAGAATATCAAGCAACAGAAATTTTGACATCGAACTATCCAAATATTCCGAGACAAGAAAAGTTATTCATTACTTTACAGTTGTTGTCAACGAGTGTTCAGTGGTCAGATGTCAGTGATGTTCAACATATCCCAGAACTCAAAAAAGCACTTATAGACATGATTGTTCAATTTGAAAAAATTACTTTTATTAAATTTAAAGATAGAGATTCTTTGATTAACCAATTAATGCTTCATATGGAACCTGCTTTTTACAGAATTCGATATCAATTATCTGATGTAGAAGGTTTAGAAAATTCCTTAAAAGAAGATTATAAAGAACTCTTTCATCTCGTTAAATTATCTTCAAAACCTTTAGAAAAGTTCTTCGGGCAATCATTACCTGAAAATGAAATTGCTTATTTAACCATACTGATTGGTGGCAGTTTAAGAAGGCAAGATGAAGAAATTGAACAAAAAGTAAAAGCAGTCGTTGTTTGTACACAAGGTACATCCATTTCTCAGCTCATGTTACAAGAGTTGCGAAGTGTATTTCCTGAATTTATATTCCTTGATGCATTGTCATTACGTGATTTCAATCAGTATGAATTAGACTTTGATATCGTCTTTTCACCGATGCATATCATGACACCTAAAAAATTGTATATCACGAAAACGATATTAACTGCTCAAGAAAAACATGAACTACGGCAACATGTATTCGGTCAATTAAATAATACGATGGAAACAGAAATACAAGTCGAAAAAATGATTTCGGCTATTAGAGAACATGCAACAATTCATAATGAATCAGAGCTTTTCAAAATTGTAAAAGCACAATTTGAAGATACGTATGCATATTCATCAGTTAAAGCATCAACATTATCTATCAATAGTACTTTGAACTTACAAGATTTATTACCAACCAATCATATCAATTTTGTAGAGCGCGTAGCTGATATTAAAGAAGCCATTCAATTAACGGCTAATCCGTTAGTAAGAATGAACTATGTCGACCCGCTTTATATAGATAAGATGCATGCAGCATTTGATGATACGTATATGGTTATTAACCAAAATATCGCAATCCCTCATGCTGATGGTGATCAAGTCGTTCATAGGACTGCAATGAGTATGTTGATTCTGAAAGAGCCACTCGAGTTGAGTACTGGATTAAAAGTTCATATCTTCGTAGCAATCGCTGCTACAGATAAGTTCAAACATTTAAGACCACTACTACAACTGAGAGATATGTCTCAAGACGATGAAGCTATACAACAAATTGTTCAAACAGATTCAAAAATTGATGTATATAAAATCATTCAACACTTTTCAAAAATAGATTAAGTCAAAGGGGTTGCATAATATGCAAGATTTAAAGATCGATGCTTCTAACGTCATTCTAGATTTAGAAGCTAAGACGAATGTTGAAGCGTTGAGTAAGTTGTCAGATGTTATGTATCAAAATAATTATGTTAAAGACACTTACAAAGACGCAGTGATAGAAAGAGAAAAGTCATTTGCAACTGGTTTACCAACTGTATATTGCTCAGTGGCAATCCCACATACCGACATACAACACGTTCAGACGAGATCAATAGGTATTGCAGTACTAAAAGAAACCGTTCCATTTGTCATTATGGGAGAAATTGAAGAAACAACAGATGTGAAATTAATATTCATGTTAGCAATGGATAAAGAAGATGCTCAACTATCATTATTACAAAAACTGATGGGAATCTTCCAAAACGATCAATTACTTGAATTGATTGCCAATGCACAAGATAAACAAACGATTGTAGATGCAATAGATAAAGAATTAAGCGAAGTATAAAAAAATTAACAGGAAGAGTTCGATGTACACATCGACTCAAATTAGGAGGAAATTATTATGAAACAAGTATTAGTAGCATGTGGAGCAGGAATCGCAACGTCAACAGTGGTTAACAACGCAATTGAGGAAATGGCTAAAGAACACAACATTAAAGTAGATTTAAAACAAATCAAAATCTCTGAAGTTGGTGCATACGCTGATACAGCTGATTTATTAGTAACAACAGCAATGACACAAAAAGAATACAAATTCCCAGTTATTAACGCACGTAACTTCTTAACTGGAATTGGTGTTGAAGATACTAAGAAAGAAATTTTAGACGCTTTACAAAGTTAAACAAATTCAAAATTAAAAACTAGCATGAGGTTGGAATAAATCATATTTCATCCTCATTCTTCTAAAAAGAGGATGGTGTAGGGAATGAATGGTTTTGTAAATTTTATTCAAGCATTTCTTGATTTAGGTGCAACGGTAATTTTACCGATTGTCATATTCTTATTAGGGTTATTTTTCAGACAGAAAGTTGGCGCAGCATTTAGATCTGGTTTAACGATTGGTGTTGCCTTCGTAGGTATTTTCTTAGTAATTGATTTACTTGTTAACAATTTAGGACCAGCAGCACAAGCAATGGTTAAAAATTTAGGCGTAAGTTTAAATGTAATCGATGTAGGTTGGCCTGCTACATCATCAATTGCATGGGCATCTGTTATCGCTGCATTTATTATTCCTTTAGGTATTGTGATTAATGTCATCATGTTATTAACTAAAACAACTAAAACAATGAACGTTGATATTTGGAACTTCTGGCACTATACATTCTGTGGTGCAATGGTTTATGCCGTTTCGGGAAGCATTTGGCAATCATTAGTTGCAGCTGCATTATTCCAAATTGTCTGCTTAAAAGTAGCTGACTGGACTGCACCAATGATGAGTAAATTCTATGATTTACCAGGTGTATCTATTGCAACTGGTAGTACGATTTCTTATGTACCTGGTATCTTCCTTGTTAAAGGGCTTCAAAAAGTGCCTGGTATTAACAAATTAAATGCTGACCCAGATACAATTCAAAAACGTTTTGGCGCTTTCGGTGAATCTATATTTGTTGGTTTAGTACTTGGTTTAGCAATTGGTTTATTAGCTGGCTACAACGCTGGTGACGTTATTAACTTAGGTATGTCAATGGCTGCTGTTATGGTCTTAATGCCTCGTATGGTTAAGATTCTTATGGAAGGTTTAATGCCTGTATCAGAATCAGCTCGTACATGGTTAAACAAACGCTTTGGAGATCGTGAAATTTATATCGGTTTAGATGCTGCGGTTGCATTAGGTCACCCAGCTGTTATCTCAACTGCTTTAATCTTAGTACCTGTAACTGTATTATTAGCTGTTATTTTACCAGGTAACCAAGTATTACCTTTTGGTGACTTAGCAACAATTCCATTTATCGTCGCATTTATCGTAGGTGCAGCACGCGGTAATATCATACATTCAGTTATTGTAGGTACAATTATGATTGCAATTTCACTATACATCGCAACAGATGTAGCACCTATCTTCACAAGCATGGCTGACGGTACTAGTGTGAAAATGCCATCAGGATCTTCACAAATCTCAAGTCTTGACCAAGGTGGTAACATCTTAAACTATATTATCTTCAAGTTCTTTGCATTGTTCAACTAACATTAAGGGGATGACTTTAAATGAAAGCATTAGTAAAAACAGCACCTGGTTTTGGTAATTTAGAAATTTTAGATAAAGAAATTCCAGAACCAAATGAAAATGAGATAAAAATAAAAGTTCATTATGCCGGTATTTGTGGTACAGATGTCCACACATATGAAGGTCATTACAATGTAAACTTCCCTGTAACACTTGGCCATGAATTTTCTGGAAAAATCGTTGAGCTTGGTGATAAAGTTGAAGGATTCGAAATTGGTGATCGTGTAACGTCTGAAACAACATATTATATTTGTGGTGAATGTGAATACTGTCAATCAGGAGACTACAATTTATGTAATCATCGTAAAGGTTTAGGTACGCAACAAAACGGTGGCTTCACACAATATCTTGTAGCAAGAGCAGCAAGTGTTCACAAGTTACCTGACAATGTTTCATATAAAGCCGCTTCTATGACTGAACCACTTGCTTGTGCACATCACGCAGTGTCTAAAATTGAAATTAATCAAGGTGATACTGTTGTTGTTATGGGACCAGGTCCAATTGGTCTTCTCGTCGCACAAGTCGTTAAAAGTAAAGGTGGCAAAGTCGTTATAACTGGTTTAGATAACGATAAAGCGCGTTTAGCAAAAGCAGAAGAATTAAATTTAGATCATGTTGTGAATATTCAACATACAGACTTAAAAGAATATGTTAATAACATTACAGACGGATACGGCGCAGACGTTGTATTAGAATGTTCAGGCGCTGTACCTGCTGCTAAGCAAGGTCTTGATCTATTACGCAAAAAAGGTCTATATGTTCAAGTTGGTATTTTTAAAGATCCCGAAATACCTTTTGATTTAGAAAAAATCGTTCAAAAAGAAATTAGAGTTGTTGGTAGTAGAAGTCAGAAACCTGCTGATTGGGAACCATCATTACAACTCATGAGTACTGGACAAGTAAATGCAGAAGCACTTGTTACTGCTGAGCTTGATATTACTGAATGGGATGAAGGTTACAATCACATTAAAGGCGGCGAAGGTATTAAAGTATTACTTCGCCCTATCGAATAAACAAATAATCTTTTAAAAGATAAAAAAGGAGAATGTTGATTATGGTTGAACACATGTTAGATTTTATGCTTGGGCCAATGAGAGGTATTACACAATTCTATATGGATAATTTACTCGTATGTAATAGTGCTGTCTTCTTAAGTTATTTCGGTTCTAAACTTTTCAAGAAGAAGAAAGTGACTTCAGAACAAACCTCATAATATAAATAGAGGGGAGGATAATACTTTTGAAAGCCTTAAATTTATATGGTATTGAAGATTTAAGATTTGAAGAAACAGCTGTACCAAAGATAGATGCACCGAATGATGTCATTATAAAAGTTAAAGCAACAGGTATCTGTGGATCAGATACCTCCCGTTACAAAAAGCTTGGACCTTACAAACAAGGTATGACGTTCGGACATGAATTTTCAGGAATTGTTGAGGAAGTTGGTAGCGACGTATCAGGATTAAATGTCGGAGATGCTGTAACAGGATGCCCTGCTGTCGTATGCCATCAATGCCATTACTGTGAAAAAGGCGAATACTCACGTTGTGAAAATTTATATGTGATTGGATCATATGAACCTGGTTGTTTTGCAGAATATGTGAAACTCCCAGCAAGCAATGTACTTAAAGCACCAGAAAATGTAGATTTAGATACTGCAGCAATGGTCGAACCTTCTGCAGTCGTTGCACATGGATTTTACAGAACACGAATGAAGCCGGGTGCAACTGTAGCAGTCATGGGATGTGGTAGCATCGGATTACTAGCCATTCAATGGTCGAAAATATTTGGAGCTGCTAAAATAATCGCAATAGATATTGATGACCATAAATTAGAAATCGCTAAGCAACTCGGCGCGGATTATACGATTAATTCTAAAGAAACAGACTTAGATGAGGCTATATATGCAATACCTGAAAAAATTGATGTTGCTGTTGAATCAGCAGGATCACCGTTTACGATAGGACAAGTACTTACCTTACCAACTAAAGGTGGCGAAGTCTTACTATTAGGTATTCCATATTCAGATATCGAGATTCACCGTCAACATTTCGAAAAGATATTAAGAAATGAGCTTAATGTTATAGGTTCATGGAACGGTTTATCCGCCCCATTCCCAGGAGAAGAATGGGCAGCTACATTACATTATATGTCTACAGGAGAAATTGATGTGAAACCCATTATCTCCGATGTACTTCCTTTATCAAAAGGACCAGAAATATTTGATAACTTAGTAAACAGAAAGAAACAGTACGATAAAGTAATCTTCCACCCATAAATAAACATAACCATATATCAATATTATCTTAAGAAGGAACAGGGGCGCACATAGTGCACCCCTTTTTTTGGTTGGGGATTGGGGGGTGATAATAAAAGTACGGCGCCTATTTATCTTGTTTGACCAGTCTTGATAAATACAAGGCCCCTATTTATCTTGTTTGCTCAGTCTTGATAAATACGAGCTGCCTATTTATCTTGTTTGACCAGTCTTGATAAATACGAGGCGCCTATTTATCTTGTTTGGTTAGTCTTGATAAATACAACGCGCCTATTTATCTTGTTTGCTCAGTCTTGATAAATACAAGGCGCCTATTTATCTTGTTTGGCCAGTCTTGATAAATACAACGCGCCTATTTATCTTGTTTGCTCAGTCTTGATAAATACGAGGTCCCTATTTATCTTGTTTGGCCAGTCTTGATAAATACGAGGTCCCTATTTATCTTGTTTGGCCAGTCTTGATAAATACACTTCAAAACTTAAAGATGATACTTATTTATTATCAAGATAATATTTCTTTGGCTTCTTATTTATAAACCTAAAATTTTTATCAAGCACCCTTCTAATAGTTAAACTATTCTCCACCTCACACCATTTTTGAGCTTCTGATAAAGTAAACGGCTCCCCTTTGCAGGTATAGAATTCCATTAAATTATACAAGTACAATTTATTTCTACTAATTTCAACGTGACAGAATTTACAACGTAAATATTTCTTTCGTTCTTCTACCTCAACTGTATTCAATCTCTTACATTTCGGGCATTTCAATCCTGGTCTTAAACTAGACATTGGGACTTTTTTAATGTTGTTATAAAGATGTGAAAAGTCACTATGCTCTTGTTGAAACATATGTAAGATATTAGCATTTTCTATAGTATGATTATTTTTGAACATATATTTAAGTTTGTGTAATTCTGTTGGTAATAGGATATTGAATTGATGAGGCATTGTACCTTTTAAAGTAAATTTGGGGTTTGAAAAAATAAGATAGGAATGTAAGGGTTTGTTGATATTCAAATGGGATATTAAATGATTCAATTCATGATTGGCTCGTCGCAGTTGTTGAAAAGGTGTATAAAACATGTTTCCAAATTCGTTCATAAGCTGACCATCTTTAATCGTATAATCTCCGGAATAATGTTTAACTTTAAAGTGACATATAGCATCATCCGTTACAATTAAAAAATCAATTTGAACGCGATTTTTGTAGTTTATATGAAAATCATATAAATAATGAAGATCTGGATATTCATCAAGAATATCTTTAATGAAAAGTTCACCCTCCAGACCTTTAATATAGTTCCTCGTATCTTCATCAAGTTTATCTTGAATGATACGATTTTTGAGAGCCAGTAAGTATGTTTGACTGTTCATCGATGCACCTCCATAATTCTTTACAATTATTATAGAGAATGCGCAGGAAAAGATAAACTAAAATATTACAGTTCGTTATATATATTTAATAAACCTATACAACATTAACTTTCCTGCAGTTTATCACAAAATAATTTAGTGTCATGTTTAGACTTTAATACTATCCATTCATTTTGATTACTATATTTATCTTTTAAATCAAGTAATCTTTTATCATGATGGTCTTTAAAATTCCAAACAAATTTAATAAAACTCCAACTCATTCTTTTAGGATTCCCTCCTTCAGATTTTCTATAAAAACTTTGAAGAAACCTTTTAAAAACTCTAAATATACAAATTGCTCTACTATAATTTAACCAGATCACAATGTCGGCTTCCCTCATTCTTAATTCCAAAGTACTGTTATAATTACCATCAATAATCCATTCATCTAATTGAGTAATATTTTTTAATATTTCTTCAAAAGTCTCACTATCTATTGTTTTGTTACTATTTTGCCATTTTATTTCATCTAAATGATATAAAGGAATTCCTAAGTTATTATGTAATTTATTTGATAATGTTGATTTACCTGAGCCCGGACATCCAATAACCATAATACGTTGTTTCATACTTCCACCTTCTTTTTATAAAATTCAAAACATTCTCCCCCCACCACCAACCATTTACAATCACTTCTTCTATCGATACAATACTCTCAATAGTTAAATTTGAAGGGGCGTTTTATATGACTTTATTATCTATGACGATTTATGCGATTGTTTCTAGCTTCACGCCTGGACCTAATAACATTATGTCTTTATATTATTCTAAACAAACTGGTCTACGAGGTACAGTAAGATTCTGTATCGGTGTTGCGCTTGGCTTCTTTTTATTACTACTCGTATCTAATTTCTTTAGTTCTGCTCTCTATCACCTATTCCCTAAAATACAATTATATATGAAGATTTTCGGGGCAATTTATTTACTTTATTTAGCATACAAAATTGGAACGAGTAAAGGTACGGATGCTCAATCATTTAGTAACAGATACAATAATATTAAATTTGGTATGTTGTTACAGTTCGTAAATCCTAAAGGTGTGATTTATGCGTTAAGTGTTGTAGCTGCATTTATAACGCCAAACTTTGAACACTTCTCTATCCAAATCATCTTAATTACATATTTAGCGCTCATCGGATTTCTTTCCTCGTTCAGTTGGAGTGTCTTTGGTTCAATCTTTAAAAAGTTTATTAATCAACATGAATTAGCATTTAATCTCATAATGGCACTACTTCTCGTTTATACTGCCTTCTCCATCCTCTTCACATAAAAAAATGGGAGCGTGGACAGAAATCTAATTTAGATAAAAAGATTTCGTAGTCCCGCCCCGGCAAGGATGACTAGAGTTGAAAAAAGCTTGCTACAAGCGCATTTTCAATTCAGTCATCTACAGCCAAGATACTAAAAGAGTCAGAGACGTTACATTATGTCCCTGACTTTTTGTATTAACTATTTTGTTTTGAGAATGCTTGTCCGATTGCGTCTAGTTTTTCTGGTGCGTCTGATACGCCCATTTTAACTTCTATGAAATGCATTTGATTTGGTTCGTTGTTAATTTTTAAGAATACATTTTCTAAATCGGCAGATGTTTCTACGTCGTGAACGGCTACTGTATCTTTACCGCCAAATACGGCTGGTAACATTTTGTAGTCCCACATTTGAATATCATTATATACTTGGTGTTCGCCGTGGATTTTTCTTTCAACTGTGTATCCATCATTATTAATAACAAAAATAACAGGTTTAAGGTCGTTTCTAATCATTGTTGAAATATCTTGTGCTGTTAATTGTAATGAACCATCACCGATTAATAATATATTTCTTCTATATAAATTAGACATTTGTGTACCGATTGTTGCTGGTAATGTGTAACCGATTGATCCCCATAATGGTTGTCCAATAAATGTATTGTCTTTATATAAGTTAAGGTCATACGCACCGAAGAATGAAGTACCTTGTTCTGCTAAGATGATATCATCTAATCCGATAAAATCTTGCATCATTTTAAAGTAAGTTTCTTGTGTAAGCGGCGCATTATCAACTGTGTAATCACCTTTTTCTGGACGATTATTTTCTGGGAAATGTGCTTCGTTTTTATATTCAATATCAAGTAATCCGTTCATTAAACTTGGTAATGTATATTCTGATGAAGTTGTATCATTTAATTTGAAATCTAAGTGATTGATCATTACAACATCATCAATATCAAATCCATAAGAATAACCTGCAGTTGCTGAATCTGTTAATTTAGCGCCAATATTTAAAATAGCATCACTGTTATCTACATAATTTCTAATCTCTTCTTCTGCAATACTACCATCATAAATGCCCATATAATAACGACTTTCTTCATTAAATGCACCTTTACCTAAAGAAAGTTGTGCAACTGGAATTTGTGTTTGTTCAACAAAGCGTTCTAATTCATCATGTAATTTAAAACTATTAATTTCATGTCCAGTAATGATAACTGGTTGCTGAGCTGTTTTTAATTTTTGTTGTACCATTTCAATGTAATGTGAAACATCTTGATTAATCATTTCTGCTGGTTTAAAGTCTTCTTCAACTTCAATTTCTGCTTGTGCTACATCGATTGGTAAATGTATATGAACAGGTCTTTTTTCAGCTAATGCTGCATTAATTAATCTTGGAATTTCAGTCTGAGCATTTTCTACTGTAATATAACCTTGAGCTGTTGTGATTTCTTTAAACATTTTTCTATAACTATCAAACTTACCTTCACCTAATGAATGGTGAACATATTTACCCGCTTCTTCAACAACTGTTGTTGGTGCACCTGTAATAGCTATTACTGGCACGCGTTCTGCATAAGATCCTGCAATACCATTAACTGCACTTAGTTCACCAACGCCAAATGTAGTGACCATTGCACTGATACCATTCATTCTTGCATATCCATCAGCAGCATAACTTGCATTTAATTCATTCGTATTGCCTACCCATTCCATATCTTCTCTGCTTACAATATCGTCTAAAAATGCTAAATTAAAATCTCCAGGAACACCAAATACTTTTTCTACTCCTACTGTACTTAATGAATCCATTAAATATTCCCCGACACGTTTTTTCATATCCGATTCTCCTTTTCTATTTTTATGAATCAATTTAAGTCAATATAGTTGACCTATTAATGTAAAAAATAAACCTTTGATTAAATATCAAATGTTTAATAATCCCTATAACAATTCTTAGTATATACCTACTTTAAAATTAAGTCAACCTCATTGACCTAAAAATGAATTTTTAACAACTATCCTTTATAATAGTTGAAAAGGAGTCGACACGATGGATAATAAAAACAATTATGATCATATGCTTTTTTATTTCGCATACAAAACATTTATCAATACAGCTGACGATATTATTAAAAACCATGGCATGAATAGACAACATCACAGATTTTTATTTTTTATAGATCAAATGCCAGGTATAACAATTAAAGATTTATTAGTTACACTTGAAATATCAAAACAAGCTTCTCACGCTTCATTAAAAAAATTAAAAGAGAAAAAATTAATTAGATATGTAGACTCTGACAATGATAGACGTGTGAAACATTTATACCCTACTGAAGAAGGTAGTGCTTTAGTTCATAAATTGAACCAAGCACAAAATGAATTATTACAGCAAACGTTTGAAGAAGCTGGTACAGAGTGGCACGATTTCATGGAACACCTTGCAAGTATGAAAAGTGGATTTAAAAATGTTAAGTCTATTAAACCGAAAGAATAGCAATCAAAAATGGGAGCTGGATAACACGTCCTGCTCCCTCTCTTTATATATTTAAACTAATCTCTTTGTTCATATGTGCGCAATGAACTATAAACGACAATGCAGATGAAATATAAAATAACAATGATGATGAAACTATATGGCACACGTTCTAAATAGAACCAACTTAATTGCAAATCAGTAAATTGATTAAGCTGCTGAATGACATATCTTGCGACTAATAGCCCTGAAAATACGACAAATAATATGCGTGCGACTTTCTTAACTATTTCAATCATTATTATTTCATCTCCTCTTTCCTACTTTAATTTTCCAATGTGTAAACATTCGAAGTATATATTCTAACGGACCATATCGCCAATGCTTTTGATACCATGTTGCAAAAAGCATTTGTAATACATAAATTAATATAAAACTAAACGATGTCACTATGAGTATATCTTTACCGAATAATCCTAATCCATAGCCATATAGAATGAGTGTTCCGATAATACTTTGTAAAATATACATCGATAACGACATTTTACCGAGACTTTCAAACCCTCTAAATATTAAGTTTTGTTGATACGTTTGATATAAATATTTAAATAAACAAATATAGCTGATGGCCAACAATATACCAAATATCATGGCAATGCTCTCTGCTGCATTTTCATTAGATAACCATAAATAAGAGGACTTTCCTAATATCCATACTGGTGTTATATATATAAACCATTTTGAAATGTGTTGATCTTTAATACGTTTTTCAAACCATTTATATTTAGATAAACATATACCTAAAGTAAAATACGGAACTTCTATAAACAGAATCATTACAAATAACCAACCTATATTATCGCCAAGCATTGCTTTTAATTGCATGAATTTCGGATCTTGTATCGTGTCATCTGCTTCACGAATATCCCAATAACTACCTTCACTAAATAATGTTTTAACTTCATGCACATACGAAGCTTTATCACTCGTTTCTATAATAGGAGCTGAAGTATCAAATAAAGAGCCAACCGACATTACTAATATGAACCCAAATCCAATAATCGTCACCCATTTAAAAAATTTACGATTCAATGAAATGAACGGAATCACGATTAACATCGATAGTGCATAACCAAATAATATATCTCCTTCCCATATAAAATAAGCATGTAAACTACCTAATATTAATAAGAAAATGGCTCTTCTTAACAGTTTAATTCTCGGACGTTTAACTTGTTTACTTTTCATAGATTGATAGAGCTTATCTAAAGAAAAACCAAATAAAATCGCAAATATGGGCATAAAGCTGCCTTCAAATATAATCTTGATAATATGATAAATTGTTTGATTCAAACCACTTAAATGATACTGTTCTATGTATAATTGGCCTGTTAAACCAAATTGAAAAATTAATAAATTGGCCATAAATATGCCAAATAAACTAAATCCTCTTAGTGCATCGGCAACTTCTATTCTGTTCATTCTATTCACCTCACATATTATATTAACAAGTTAAAATAAAATGTGACTTATATAAACCTTAAATCTGACTTAATTTTACATATACGTGTAGATACATATAAAATGAAAATATACAATAATATAGAGGTGTAAAAATGACTGCCAAAATATTAATAGTAGAAGATGATTTAGATATACAAACATTGATAAAAATATCCTTATCGAATAAACAATTAGGTGACATATATTTAGCAAGCGACAAACCAGAAGCTGAAGCAAAATTAAAAGCCCATCACTTTGATGTTGTGTTGCTTGATTTAAACTTAAAATCAGAAAATGGCTATGAACTCGTCAAATATATTAAACATGAAGATACTAAACTTATTATCGTTACAGCGAAAGATTCTGATTTAGATGTTTATAAAGGATTTGAAAATGGTGCTGTAGATTATGTTAAGAAACCATTTGATCCTATTGAACTTGCTTATCGCGTTTCCGTACATATTAAAAATATCAATACGCATCATAATAAGAACTTGCAAGTCAATCTTGATACAACTGACGTTATCACAAACAACAAAAAAGCTAACCTGACATCAAGAGAATATGACCTTCTCGCTTATTTCATTAAAAATAAAAACCAAGTTTTGACGAAGAGTCAATTATACGAACGTGTATGGGGTTATTCAGTCAGTGTGGATGACAATACATTAATGGTTCACATACGTACATTACGCAAAAAAATAGAAGATGACCCGAATAATCCTCAACTTATACAGACAGTTCGGGGTAAAGGTTACATATATAGAGGTTAATGAAATGAATAAAAGATTCACATGGAAATTCACGAAATACATTTTTATTTTTCTTACGATTACTTTTATTATAGGTGTTATCGGCATTTGGCTTTTCTTTACCAATGTTATAAAAATTTCTTATTCCGATTTAGATGATGTTGATGATTTTTATATGGATTTTTCAATATCAAATGAAGAAAACGGCTATAAATTAAATGATGATTTAAAACAAAAATTAAAAGACAATCATGTTCAGTTGTATATTATCGATAAAAATGCCAATGTCCTTTATCCTAAAAAACAAATGAATTTGAAAAATAAAATTGTTGAAAACTTATACAACACTCAAGCTATTCCATTTCGCAGTGATGACTATAGCGTCATATTAATTTATCCAAAATCACATAGACATGCTATTCAATCAACAGAAAATATTGATACAAAGAAATTGATAAGTAGCTTGTATATCAATAATTACAATAAATATTATCATGTCGAAAAGGATAATCAATTAACATTTATAGATAATCCTGCTTATCATAAAGTAGAATATACAGATGAGTTTAATGACATTGAAAATAAGACATTTAAATTTTTAGCACTATCTTATTTATTATTGATTATACTCAACATGATTTTAGTAATCATTTTCGCATTTATCATTTCTAAAAGACTTTCTAAGCCATTATTCTTCTATACCGATTGGATAGAAAATCTTTCTAAAGGTAAATTATTTAAACCAAGCTCTAAACACTACAACAAAAGAAGCAAAAAATTATTTAAAGAACTTAATGATTCTGTAGAAAGCTTAAACTTACAACTGACTGAAGATAAAATCTATCAAAATCAAATTAATTACTACCGCGAGAAATGGCTTAATCAACTATCTCATGATTTAAAATCACCTTTAACATCTATTTATGGTTACGCCAAACTATTATCATCAGAAGAAATTGATACTAAGAAATATGCGATTTTAATTTCAGACAAAGCTGCATATATGACTGAGCTGATTGATAGTTTAAATAATAACTTTAGATATGAAACAGACCAAATGACCATTCATAAAGAATCATTCGATATTACAGAAACATTAAAGCAGCTGAGAAGAACGATACAATATGACAAGCTTGAAATTATCAATGAATTAACAGAACAAAAATTTTATGGCAATAAACTATATTTTGAACGTATGATGATGAACCTTATAGATAATAGTATCGATCATAATAAGTGTAACCCAAACATCGAAATCAACATTAAGAATATAAATGAAGGTTTAGAAATTAACTACAAAGATGACGGTGTTGGCATAAGCAAGACGACAGAGAAACACATGCTTCATTCAAATTACACAACAAAAGACAACAAAGAAGGACACGGTATCGGTTCAACAATCATCATGGATTGCATCACATTTCATAACGGAACCTTTAAAATTATGCCCTCTACAAAAGGTGTAAACTTCAAAATCCATTTAAATTAAGGAGCTGAGAAGAATGAAGGAGAAATTGTTTTATAGTGTGACGTATGGATTGTATATGATTTCAATTCTTTTATTAACCCAACTTATTATCTTCAACAAAGTGGATTTAGCGTCATTAATTGGTTCAATAATCGGAATTTCACTAGTTATGCCACTAGTTTTAGCAAGTGATATATATAAAAAAGAAAAATACAATATCTTTACTAAAGAATATTTAATACTATTTAGCTCATTAATTATCGCATTCATCTTAATAAGATTATTCGTTGCTCCCGATTACAGAATATATCCTATGATGGTGATTGTTGTTATCTTGATTACATATGAATTCATTAAGAGAAGAAAGAAAAAGAAGCTCGAGAATTGAGCTTCAAGTGTTTAAGTCACTAGACAAATTGTATTTTTTCATGATATTCTATAATCAAATAAAGGTAACGTGCTGGAACACGTTACCTCAACAAGCCCGTTTAAGTGACGGTGACTGCATATAATTAATTTAATAACCTTCTATACATGTCAAAGCGAATAGAAGGTTATTTTTTTTGTCTTTTATTAATTACAATGACTACTTCAATAAACATTAGTACTAATATACTCATGCTTATTTTGAGTTGCATTGCAATTTCAATAGAAAACAAAGGCTATCCTCCTTTCTAAAGATTGTTTAAATACCTTCATAGGCATCAACCTCCTTAGATTGGATTAGCCACCATCTACCCAACTTGCTTGTGACATCATTATACCATTATATGTTTTTCCAATTCTATAAAAAACACATAAAATTTTATTGAAGTTATATCTATACAAATACTAATAATTTATTTATAATAGAGTTATAAGCCCGTTTAAGTGACGGTAGCTGCATATAATTTTAATAACCTTCTATATGCACGCTAAAGCGAATAGAAGGTTATTTTTTTATGTTTTTATTCATAAAAAGACGCTCAAAAATTGAGCGTCTTTTTTGTATAGTCGTTAGTCTTTATTTGCAATTAAGGCCAACATTTACCTTATTTTTGTTTTTTTCTAAAGAATAGTAATACAGATCCAATTGCTAATAATAATAGTATGCTTGCTGTTGTTATTATTGGATGATTTTGTATGACTTCACCAGTATTAGGTAATATTCCATCTTTATCATTTTTTTGTTTTTGTTGTGTTTTGTCAGATGTTGCAGTCATATTTCCATCTTTTTCAGTATTATTTTTAGCTTGATCTTTATTTACATTTTCTTCACTTGATTTACCTGATTTTGCTTCTTCTTTATTTTGAGCTTCTGGTGACGGTTTTTCATATGTTGGTTTATCTGGTTTTGGATTATCTGGCTCTGGTTTGTCTGGATTTGGATTATCTGGTTTTGGTTCATCTGGTTTCGGATTATCCGGTGTTGGTTTATCCGGTGTTGGTTTATCTGGTTTCGGATTATCTGGTTTTGGCTCATCCGGTCTTGGATTGTCCGGTGTTGGATTATCTGGTTTTGGATTGTCCGGTGTTGGTTTATCTGGTTTCGGGTTATCTGGTTTTGGCTCATCCGGTTTCGGATTATCTGGTTTTGGTTCATCCGGTTTCGGATTATCTGGTGTTGGGTTATCTGGTTTTGGATTATCCGGTTTTGGTTTATCTGGTTTCGGATTATCCGGTGTTGGATTATCTGGTTTCGGATTATCTGGCTCTGGTTTGTCTGGATTTGGATTATCCGGTGTTGGATTATCCGGTGTTGGATTATCCGGTGTTGGATTATCTGGTTTTGGTTCATCCGGTGTTGGATTGTCCGGTTTCGGATTATCTGGTTTTGGATTGTCCGGTGTTGGGTTATCTGGTTTTGGATTATCCGGTGTTGGATTATCTGGTTTCGGATTATCCGGTGTTGGGTTATCTGGATCTGGGTTGTCTGGTTCTGGTTTATCTGGATCTGGCTTGTCTGGATCCGGCTTGTCTGGTTCTGGTTTATCTGGATCCGGATTATCTGGATCCGGATTGTCCGGTGTTGGGTTATCTGGATCTGGGTTATCTGGTTCCGGATTGTCCGGTGTTGGGTTATCTGGTTCTGGATCTTTAATGTTCACAACAGTCAAATTAATTTCTTTATCTTTTTCAAAATCTAATACAACCTTACTAGGAAAATCAGCTTCATTAATTTTATATCCATCTGGAATTTTAGTCTCTTTAAGCGTGTGTGTTCCACCTTTAATATTTTCAAAAACTAATGTCCCATTTGAATCAGTCGTTCCTTTACCAACTACTTCTCCATCTAAATTAACTAATTCAAATTCTGCACCTTCAAGTGGTTTTGAATTTCCTTTTTCATCATTTCCAACTTTAGAAATCACTACTTTACCACTATATTTTGCTAAATCTCCTTCTGCCTTACCGCCAGAGTTAATATTCTGAACAACAGCATTAGAATGCTCTATTATTTGTTTTTCATTTTTATCTATATATGTAACTGATGATTGATTTTCAAATGATTTCAATGAATTATCAGTGATCTTTGTTGAATAATAGACAATTAATTCATTGTAACTAGGTGTGTTGAACCTAATATTTATCGTTTTATTGGTAACATCAACATTTCCTAATCCAGCATTTTCAAATTCTTCAACTGTATAAAATCTTGGTTGTGCTTCATTTACTTGTTTTACCGATAATTGCAAGCTATCTTTATTTAATTCCATACCGCTTCCAATATTATCAGATATTAAAGCTGGATCATTTCCTCTAAAATAATCTTGCTTGTTATTGAATCTTATTGCCCATTGTATATTATTTACGTCATCTGGGAGTATCTGTCCGGTTTTATGAAATATCTCTTCCGATTTTCCTCCTGCAGAAGACCCATTATTTACAGTTATCACTTTAGTGATATTTGTATTTCCAAAATCTAAGTCAACTTTATGTGATCCTTCTTCTGATTTATTTATTTCTGCTTCAAAGAAGAATTCTCCTCTAATATTATCTAATTTTTCTACATTGTCATTAAAAGTACAATTAACAGAATTATTAGATACCTGACATGTACCAAGTTCTGTACCCTCAGAATTTTTCAAAGAAATTGCTGAATTAAATCCTAATAATTCCTTCGGGAGCAAAACTGATAAAGTATCGTTTGGTGAAATTTTAGTACCATTTCCGGCAAAGGTTACGGATATTTTAGTTCTTTCTCTATGTGAAAATTCACCATTAGAACCATCTTGTTTAGTAACATTGATGTCTTTAATAACATGGTTCGTTAAGTCCTTTGCTTGAACTTGTTTGTTAAAACTAAAAATTTGTGTAAAAAGTAATAAAAAAATAATTATAATTGAAACTTTCCTCATATTAACCTCCTAATTTTTGTATATTTTTGGTTATTATACCATTATTTATCAAAAATAAAAATATTTTCTAAACAAAATTGTTTGAAAAATATTTCTATTATAGAAATTAGTTAGCTTTATCTAAAAGTTTATTTACTAATAATAAAATATAGTATTTCTATAAAAATGGTCACCTTTAATTCAATATACAAACATTTTATAAAAATTGATTATTCTTTTAACCCTGTCTAAAAAGTCATTAAAAAATGCCACTAAAGTCATAGACTTTAGCGGCATATCGAGCGTCTTTTATTATTTATGAACTTGTTTGAAGATCGTCTTCGTGATAATTAAAGTACTTATTAGATATATATTGTTGAACGATAAGTACAATCGCACTTGCACTCCAATATAATGGAAGTGCTGCTGGTGTGCTCATACTCACAATAAATATCATAATTGGACTAATATACATGATGTATTTCATTTGTCCATTTGATTCTTCTGGTAAATATTTTGTTGATAAATATGCTTGTAATAAATAGAGTGCTCCGGCAATCAGTGCCATAAATATATTTGGTGTACCTAGGTTAAACCAAGCGAAACTATGACTTGCAAGTGCATCATTATGAGATATTGCAAAGTACAACGCCATTAGTATCGGCATCTGTATAATCATTGGTAAACATCCCATACCTAAAGGATTTATACCATGTTCTTTATATAAAGCCATCATTTCTTGGCTATATTGTGCACGTTCTTGTTCATCTTTAGCTGATTTCATCTTCTCATTAATTTCATCCATTTGTGGTTTTATTTTCTTCATTTTAAATTGCATTTTCTTCTGTCCTTTAAAAGAACGCAACATAAACGGCATAACTATTAGTCTTACACATATAGTAACGATGATAATGCCAATTCCGTAACTATTATTAAAGAATGATGCAAAGAATTTAATCAAATAAATGAATGGTTCTACTAATGAAGTATAAAATACACCACCTTCTTGTGGTGCACATCCACTTAGTAATATCGATACTGCTAAAAATGCTAAAACTGTATATAATTTTTTCAAACTTTCTCCTCCAATATATTAATTATGCGTTAATATATTGGACTAGCGTCTTCTTCATCGACGGTTTTGGATAAGCAACGTGTTCTCCACCTTAAAATAGGGACTATCCATTCGAAAATGTATTGATCCTCTACTTCAGTTGAAAACCTTACAATCCAATCTTTGTGGAGCTTAATGTTTGCCTGCATTTGCAAGTAAACAAACAAGAGCGTTAATAACACAGGAATGAAATAATGTATGCTAAATGCAACATAATTAATTAATATCTCTTCACCTAATAACCCTATGAGCCATTCCATTACGCCTTCACTCCTTTCCAATTGAATTTACTACGTTCAATATACATGGTAAAAATATGATATTCAAATAATTGCACTCTTTAAATTTTGTAAAACCTATTGTAATATCACTATATTTTGATACAATTGAGAAAGATTATCAATATCAATGAATTGGGGAGGCTTTTTAATGAAAAAGGTTTTAATTTTAGTATTAACGTTAATTTTATTTGTTGCAGCATGCGGGAACAACAATGACAATAAAGATTCAAGTAGTAAGAAAGATTCAAACTCTGATACAAAATCATTTACGATGGATAATGGTAAGAAAGTTGACGTACCAAAAAATCCTAAACGAATTGCCGTATTACATCCAACATATGTCGGCGCATTAGTTAAATTTGATCATACTCCAGTAGCGGTACCAGAATTTATTAATCAAAATAAAGTACTTAAAGATGTTACGAAAGATGCTAAGAAAATAGACCAAACAAATGTTGAACAAGTTGCGAAATCTAAACCTGACTTAATTATTACGAGTGCACAAGACAAAAACCTTAATAAACTTAAAAAAATTGCACCTACAGTTACATTTGATGCAATGACTTCTACATATAAAGATAATACAACTAAATTAGCAGAATTAGTCGGCGAAGAAGATAAAGCCAAAGAGTGGATTAAAGAATGGGATAAAAAACTTAAAAATGATAAAGAAGAATTAGATCCACTTATTAAAGGAAAAACAGCGACAGTCTTACAACAAACACCAAAAGGACTAATGGCATTCAGTGATGAATTAGGTCGAGGTACTGAAATCTTATATAGCGGTTGGGGATTAAAACAACCAGAAGACCTTAAGAAAGCAACAGAAAAAACAAATGCTATCTCAATAACACCAGAAGAATTCGATAAATATTTAGGTGACTTTGTTGTAATCGCAGCAAACGGAGATCAAAAAGCACCATTCGAAGATACAAATGTTTGGGCAAATACAGAAGCTAAGAAAAATGACCACGTCGTTAAATTCGATGTATCAGAAACACAATATAACGACCCAATTTCATTAGAAAAACAAAGAGAAATATTCTTAAAAGCATTTAAAGAAATGAAATAAATATGAAAAGAGCTAGGATACGTGTCCTAGCTCTTTTTTTGATGGAGAATGTGGAATTGTTTGGAGTTGTGGCTTTACTCAGGTGTTAAGCCAAGACTTGGGCCATCTCTTGGCTTTATTCACTACTTAAGCCATAACTTGGACTATCTCTTGGCTTTACTCACACATTAAGCCACGACTTCAGCGATCTCTTGGCTTTATTCAGTACTTAAGCCACGACTTGGACTTTCTCTTGGCTTTATTCATTACTTAAGCCACGACTTCAGCGATCTCTTGGCTTTACTCACACATTAAGCCACGAATTTGGCGATCTCTTGGCTTTATTCATTACTTAAGCCACGACTTGGACTATCTCTTGGCTTTATTCAGGCATTAAGCCACGACTTTGGCTATCTCTTGGCTTTACTCACACATTAAGCCACGACTTTGGCTATCTCTTGGCTTTATTCACTACTTAAGCCATGACTTTGGCTATCTCTTGGCTTTATTCAGGCATTAAGCCACGACTTCAGCGATTTCTTGGCTTTATTCACTACTTAAGCCACGA
Organism: Mammaliicoccus sp. I-M35; assembly: GCF_022386455.1. NCBI lineage: Bacteria > Bacillati > Bacillota > Bacilli > Caryophanales > Staphylococcaceae > Mammaliicoccus > Mammaliicoccus sp. I-M35. Next base: position 37,773 of record NZ_JAJNIL010000004.1, read on the forward strand.
CTTTGGCTATCTCTTGGCTTTATTCACTACTTAAGCCATGACTTCAGCTATCTCTTGGCTTTATTCAACACTTAAGCCATGACTTTAGCTATCTCTTGGCTTTACTCACACATTAAGCCACGACTTCTAACTCTAAGCAACCACTCCAAAACTTACCCGACCCTCTCTCTAACTTCAGACAACCCGCAGTCTTACCTTGCGCTTAATGAACGTCTGCTTACAAAGGTTAGAATAATGATAACTACGCCTATCAGCATACAGAATAAGCCTAGTTCATGTATACCATTTGTGATGTGGTCACCTTTGAATAATGTACTGATAAGAGTGGATGATACGATTGCTCCGATATACATCGCAGTTCTTAATAATCCTGCAGACATGCCTATCATTGATTTTGGTGCTTGATGATAAAGTGCATTTTGGTTTGCTAAATTTAGTAATCCTTGTGGCACACCGAAAATTGCTGCTAATAATATTAATATCCATAATGGTGTATCAGCTTGTATGAATTGAAACCCTATCATCGTAATGAGTGCACAAATTGTTCCTAAATATAGTTTGAACTTGATTGATAGCCTTGTGCCTGTTAACTGTGCCATAAAAATCCCAACTAAGAATTGAGGTATCATCATGAGTCCTGCATGTGCTGCAGTCAATCCCCTACCCTCTTCTAACCATTGAACATATCCGTATAGCACGCTATAAGAAATAACTGCCGTAAGTAGTGATCTTACAAAAGTGTTGTTTAAGGCACCATTATGACCAAGGACTCTTAAATCAATGAAAGGTTTTTTAGATTTGAGTTCCATGATAACAAAAGCAACTAAACTGAACAGTCCAATTATAAATAGATAAAAAATGGATTGATCTGGCTCCATAAAGAAAATCATCCATGTTGTTAAAGTAATCGTAAACAACGTTATACCTATAAAGTCTATCTGTTCTTTTAATGCATTTAATTTTTTCGGACTTTCAACTTTTGGATAATATAAAAATCCAAATACGAATGACAGAATGGAAAGTGGAACATTAACTAAGAATATTGCTTGCCAACCGCCACTGTGAATTAACAAACCACCGATTGTTGGACCAATAACAGAAATCGTCTGATTGGATATCGATAACATTGTTAATATTTTACTTGGACTATCTTTACCTGTACGCTTACCCTCATAACTGATTAAATACATTGCTGAAGGATAACCTGCACAAGTACCAATACCTATAAGAAATCTTGCTAATACTAATCCATAAAAAGATGGTGTAAAAATTGCAATCAAACTTGCTACACCTACTAAACTTGTAGCAAATAAAAACAACCCTCTAGGGCCAAATATATCTATAAGCTTACCTATAACTGGTTGACCAATACTCGTTGCTAAATATAACGATGACACAAGCCATGTCGTTTGATAAAAAGGTATATCAAAAGCTTGTGCAATTGGTATAAGTGCAACAGCTAACATAGAAGAGTTGATAGGATTCAATATTGACCCTAAAATCATTGGAGGATATAGTTTCGTATTAAAGCTTTCCTCACTCGAAACTTGACGCATATAAATTATCTCCTATCTATACGATTGTATTTGACCATTCTATCGTCTCAGTTACTTCCGCATACCTAGGAAAAATTTTATCAATTAGAAATTGATGTGTTTCAAGATCTCTGTCTGTCATCGCATCTGATAAGACTGTTAATTCGAAGTCTTTATCTGCCGCTTCAACTAAAGTAGATAATACAACACCACTCGTTACCACACCTGTTAAAATAAGGTGATCAATTTGCATACCACGCAATAACACTTCTAAATTACTACCTGTAAAAGCACTAAAGCGATGTTTTGTAACAACAACTTCATCTTCATTTGGTGCAAGTTCGTCTATAATTTGAGTTGATACATCATTCACACTCATTTGTTGTCCACTTGCTTTAATTCGTGAAAATGATTTGTTGTGAGGTGACACTTCATGAAATTCTTTCGAAAAAGCGACTCTCACAAAAATGACGGGAATTTGATGTTTCCTAGCACTTTCGATAGCCTTTTTATTTTTATCGATAATTTCATTCGAATTAGATAAACTACCAACAATACCATTTTGCATATCCATAACTAATAAAGCAGATTGATTAGACATACTTACACTTCCTTAATATTCTTTTTAATGCAATGTTATCACAGCCATATTTCTCAAGAAATAATTATGCCTATCAAAAAAGCCGAAACAATCATGACTGTTTCGGCTAAATAACTCATTACACACTTTGAGATTTTTTTAATAAATATAAGAAATAAGGTGCACCTATAATGGCTGTTACTACACCTGCAGGAATTTCGAGTGGTGGAAACAACCCTTTACCTATTGCATCTGCTACTAATAAGAATATTGAACCTATTAAAGCTGACAATGGTAACAATTTAATAGCTTTCGGTCCTGCTAATAACCTTGCTATATGAGGTGCAATTAAGCCTATAAAGCCAATTGTTCCTGTTACTGACACAACAGATCCAACACAAATTGCTGCCATTACAAGATATACATTTCTAATAAGTGATACTTTTTCACCTAAACTGACAGCAGATTCATCACCTAAACTTAATATGTCAATTTTACGAGCAAATAAGAAAATAAGCGGCAACACCACTATGCCAGGTATAAAGAACCATAAGTCATCATAATTCCGTCCCCACACACTTCCTGACAACCACAATAATGTCGTATTAATATTGTCTGGATATCTAATCATGAAATATTGAAGACCCGCCTGACATATCGCACTTAAAGCAACACCTATTAATGCAATGGTGTATGTACTTGCTTGGAACAATTTGCCGATAAGCATAATAAGCATGATGAGTACAACTGCACCTATAAATGAAGCAATACCTAAGAAATAAAATGGTAGTGCTGGTAACAATAATGTTTGTGCGACTGCAAATAATCCTGCTCCTTTTGTAACACCTATGATATCTGGTGATGCTAAAGGATTTCTCAATAAACTTTGGACAATAGCACCTGATACACCTAATAAGGCTCCACCAATCAATGAAATAATCATTCTTGGTAATCGATAATTATATACAACAAAATCATAATCATCTGAAAAGCCAGAAAATGTAGATATAATCTTTGATGTACCTATAAACTGAGAACCTACTTGTAGATTAATGAATAATGCGACCAATAGTACGAGTGAAACGATGATATATTTCCATTTAAGTTTCATCCTTTTTGAACACTCCTTCCATTTTTACATAAGTAAAGGAAGAATGGTCCGCCTATTAAAGCTGTTACAATTCCGACAGGCGATTCATAAGGATAAGCAATAATATGTGATAACGCATCTGAATAAACGAGTAACACTGCACCAATAAGTGCTGTTAATATAATATGCCTTTCATAACCGCCTCTAATCAACCTCTTAGAAATATGAGGTGCAATTAAGCCTACAAAGCCAATTGGACCTGCAACAGATACTGATGAACCAGCTAGAATAATAACCATCAATCCAAATACGATATAAATCAGTTTCTTATAAACACCTAAACCTGTAGCTAAATCATCACCAAGTGAAATAACCGTTAAATGTCTCGCTAACATAATTGTGATAATCGTACCGATTACAAACCATGGTAATAAGACTTCCACACTATCCCAATCTTTACCGTTTAACGAACCTGTTAACCAATATAGAATATCTGTGGCGTTTTCGTTCATTAATATCAACACTTCAGTGACTGAAGATAGTAGTAAATGAATGGTCATACCCGCTAATGCTAAACGAACTTGATTATTCTCATGTCCATAAATAAAGGTATACACAATCACGCCACCTAAAATCGCACCAATAAATCCAATATACGCACTTTGATTACCATTATAATCAGGAAAGAAAACTAATGCCGCAACAAGCACTAACGAAGCACCGGCATTAATACCAAATGTTTGAGGTGAAGCGAGTGCATTTCTCGTAATACCTTGCATGATTGCACCTGCTAGCGCTAAACTCACACCAACCATAATCGCAACTAATAGTCTTGGTAGTCTTACCGTTCTAATAATTAATGTATCTTTCGAATGATCATTATGTAATAAAGCATGAAATATCGTTTTAAAACTCATAATTGATGAAGCAAAGCTTAAATTTATAAAAATGCCTATTATTAAAATTATGACTGTTGCTATAATGATTATCGTTTCTTTTTTCATAACATCACCAACTCAACTCAGAAATAAAACAATGAACGGACAATTGTATGTACGTTCATTGTTCAAGTATTTATTTCTCTTCGTTATATTTTTGTAAATCTTTTATGATATAGTCATTTGCATTAATACCTCTGAATCTTGTCCAGAAGTCTCTATCTACTTGGTATATTTGACCTTTTTTATATGCTTTAAGATCTTTCCAAATTGCTTTTTCTTTCCAATCATCTGTTATTGGATGCTTTTTGTCAGTTGTAAAAATGATTTTATCTGGATTAATTTTAGATAAATTTTCTAGATTAATATCTTCATATGCATTTTTAGATTCTACAGCGTTGTCTAATCCCAATTTCGTTAATAGTTGACCAGCATAAGAAGTAGAAGTATGAGCTTGGAATGCATCTTCCCTCGCAACAGCTATCATCACTTTTTGACCTTCGTTTTCTTTTGTATCTATTTTATCTTTAGCTTTTTTAATTTTTGCATCTTGCTCTTCAAGTAATTGATTCGCTTTATCTTCTTTACCTAAAGCTTTACCAATTGTTTTAAATGAGCCGTTCACATCATCGTAGCTTGCTTCTCTACTTTTCAATACAAGTGTTGGTGCAATTTTCTTCAAGTCTTCACTTATTCCTTTATGACGTTGAACATCCGCGATAATCAAATCTGGTTTAAGTGAACTGATAGATTCTAAGTTTGGTTGTTTACGCGTACCAACTGATGTATATTTCACATCTTCACCATATAACTTTTTAATAATTTCTTTCTTATTATCATCCGCAATACCAACTGGAGTATTGCCAAGATTTTTAACTGCATCTGCAAAAGAATACTCTAACACGACAATGTTTTTAGGATTCTTTTTAACTTTTTGAGTACCTAATTCGTCTTTTATTTCTATTGTTTCAGATTTCTTAGCACCTGCTTCGCTACCTTTATTATTGCCACATGCTGCTAAAAACATTGCTGAAACAACTAATACCGCCATAAAAATTCTTGAATATTTATTCATGATGTCCTCCTATTAATTGATAACTGTTATCAATTGTATTATATTCATTAAATAATGTCTATAGTCATTTTTGAATATTAAATTTATAAACCCCTTTATTTAACTGTTATATAACAACTATTAATTTACCTATATCTTTACTCTAATTAATTTTGACTATAAAAAAATACATATACATCCTGAAATGTACATGTATTTTTATTCATATATTATGGCTTTTTAATAAATGCGTACAAACTAATGATCGCAATAAATACAATCCCAATAATGACTGAGATTCTTGTTTCAGCGTTGAACAACATGCCAATGACAACTAATACAAGCATAATAATTGTGATTATATTACTAACCGGTGCGAATGGCATCTTAAATGGATGATCTTTAATTTGTTCTCTCTTTCTAAAATTCATATGACTAATTAAAATAGCAAACCAAGGTACCATACCTGGAAGCACACCTGCGCTGAACACATATACAAATATATTCGTATCTTTACCTAATATCAGAGGTAATACAATATCTAAGACGATACCGAAGAAGATACCAATTGATACTGCGATAACAGCGATATGTGGGACACCATTTTTATTCGTTCTATAGAATATTTGAGAAATTTGCTTTTGTTTAGATAACGTATAAAGCATACGACTCGTACTAAAAATACCAGAGTTACATCCTGACATTGCTGCTGTAATTACAACAAAGTTAATAATAGTTGCAGCTGCAGTGATACCCACTTTTGCAAATGTCGCAACAAACGGTGAACCAATTTGATTCACTTCATCCCATGGATAAACCGTTACAATAACGAAAATCGAACCGATATAGAAAATTAATATTCTCCATACAACACCGTTAATAGCTTTTACAATATTTTTCTGTGGATCTTTCGTTTCACCTGCAGTAATACCAATTAATTCAATACCAATATAAGAACCAAATACAATCGATAATGCAAAGAAGAAACCACTTAGACCACCTGTGAAGAAACCACCATGATCCCATAAATGACTGATTCCAATCGGATTAAAGTCATTACCTATTCCAAAAATTATTAACCCTAACCCTGCAATAATCATTAATATAATCGTTACGACTTTTACAGCGGCAAACCAAAATTCAAATTCACCAAACCACTTAACAGAAACTAAGTTTGCAGAAAGCAATATAAGAACGACTGCTAAACCTGGTATCCATGAAGGTAAATCTGGCCACCAAAATTTAAAATACGAACCTACTGCTATAACTTCACTCATACCGACAATAATCCAGTTAAATGTACTACTTCCAGCGGTTACGAATGAAAATGACGGGTGAATATAATCATTTGCGAACTTAGCAAATGAACCCGTGTCTGGATAAACGTAAACCATTTCACCTAACGCTCTCATAATTAAAAATACAAATACACCTGCAATCGCATATGCTAATAACACGGATGGTCCTGTCCACTTAATCGTACTTGATGCCCCCATAAATAAACCAACACCAATTGTGCCACCAATCGCAATCATTTGCATTTGTCTTGACGTTAACGCTCTTTTCAAATTATTATTCATGTCTGACCCTTCTTAATATGTATGTACTAAATTTTGAAACTGTAATTTTAAAAATATTCTATAAATATAGCATTTTTAATAATTCGAAACCAAGAATTTTCAGATAAAAAAATAATATTTTTATAAACTTTCTCACAAAATCTACACATTTGTGCTAAATACTACCAGATATTTCTGAATTTGTTTATAATATATAACTATATTTAAAAATCATACCAATAGATAAAGAAAGGATATTCCCAATGTCTACAATAAATGAAGTAGCAAAAACAGAGTTACACTGTCACCTAGACGGTTCTGTTAGTATCGAATTAATCCAGCAACTCGCACGAGAACAACATGTATCTATTAATTTAGAAGATATTCAAGTAGACCAAAATTGCGAAAGCTTAGATGACTACTTAAAATCTTTCGACACCATTTTAAAAGTTTTACAAACAAAAGATAGTTTAGAGAAGGCAGTTGTCGATGTCGCGCAACAAGCACATCATGACAACATTAAATATATAGAAATACGATTTGCGCCACTTTTCCATACAGATAAAGGATTAAATATTGAAAAAATTTTAGAAGCTGTTAACAACGGAGCAATCGAAGCTGAACATACATATGATATTAAAGTCAATTTGCTAATTTGTGGCATGCGACATCACGACAACCAAACAAACATTGAACTATTTAAATCAGTAGATCAGTTAAATACAACCAATCGTCACATTGTAGGTTTTGATTTTGCAGGTCCTGAAGAAGCATTTCCTACAAAAGTCATACAAGAAGCCATTCAACATTCTACAGATTCTGGGCACTACTTAACATTGCATGCCGGTGAATGCGGATGTATACATAATATAATAGAAGGAATCGAACTCGGTGCACGAAGAATAGGACATGGCGTTGCAGCAATTCAAGACAATCAAGCATTATCATACATTAAACAAAACAACGCATTATTAGAAATTTGTCCAACGAGCAACTTACAAACAAAAGCAATTCAATCAGTAGAAGAACTTAATATTAGAAAGCTTATAGAACAAGGCATTCCATTTAATATTAATACAGATAATAGAACAGTTTCGAATACAAACTTAAACCAAGAATACCAACTCTTATACAACCATCAATTATTATCAATAGCAGAAATGAAAGACATTAATATTAAAGCAATAGACCATGCATTTATATCTGATATTGAAAAAGAACAATTAAAGACGAAATATTAAAATACCAAAAGGCTGAGACAGATCATACTGTCCCAGCCTTTTGAGTTTCTTGATTATTATTTACCTGATTCTTTTTTTATGAAATATTTATTTTCAATAATGTAGCCGATAAAGATAACAATACACCAGCCAAGCATATACAAAATATTTGGGCCACTATCACTTTGGTATGAACTGAAAATATATAGAATCATTAATACAAAGATTATTATGTTAATGATGAGCCTAAATACCATAAAATGCTTCAAATTTTTTGCTTCCTCTTGTCCCTTTAGCCAATCTCTAAACATCATGAAAATGATTAATACAGGAGATATACATATCAAAATTTGTTCAAGATTTAGGAATAAACCCAGCAACAAACATATTCCTATCATGATAGATACAACTACCACCGTTAATAACTCTCTATTTTTAATTAATTGTTTCATCATACGACCACCATCTTTCAAAATAACCTTTTAGCTTTTATCCAAATTCGTGTTCATATTATTTTGTTTAAGGAAATATTTATTTTCAATAATGTCAGCGATAAATGATATTATAAGCCATGCAAACAAATATAAATACTTTACGTCTTCTCGATAAATACTTAAAAAATATAGAACCATTAGTACAACACCTATTAAGAGTACAATTAGCCTATAGGTCATAAAATGTTGTATATTCTTGGCTTTTTCTACACCTCTTAACCAATCACAAAATATCACCAATAATATACACAATGGAACCATGAAAACGAGCATTTTCGGAACTGACATAAATGAATATAGAAGCGCTCCAATTACAAAGATTAAAAACAAGCTTGCTCCTCTTATTAGTGTTTGATTCTCTAATAGTCGCTTCTGCATACAACCACCATCTTTCAAAATAACCTGCTACCTTTTAAACGCATTTGTCGTCACATTGATTTGTTTAAGGAATTTTTCTATTTTTGCTTGTTGTCTACCATTTACATTTTGACTATCTGGTACGATATCTTTTATATCTTTTGTTGAGATGGTACCTTTTTCTGCTTTATCTTCTATTTTTTGCACTTGTTGATCTAAATTTTTAACTGTTTGATTGTAACTTGTAAAGTACTGACTGATTCTATTTGTTTCTTTTTGATAGCCTTTTGGGAGTGTATTATTTTCTATATAATTTGAGAAGTTCTGGTCATTCTTTTCTAAAAGTTTTCTACCTTCTTCTAATTGATCTGCTTCTCTCTTCGTTAAAGGTTGTTCGTCCCATACTTTTTCTTCAATCTTTGTTGTCACTTTATAAATACTTTCACTTGTATCTAAATAACGTTGAATACTTTTATGTATTTCTGACTTTGATAATTTTTCATTTGTTAAATCAGATTCAAATACAACAGTAGGCAACTTAGCATTTTCATGTTTATTTGACTGCTGTTCTGAATTATTGTGCTCATTATCTTTACTTGCTGAACTTTCTTCGTTTCCACACCCTACAAGTAATAAAGCTAAACTACTATATATAATGACTGATTTAAACCCCTTCATTTTATCTCCCCTATGTATAATTTAAACCTTTCAATATATATGCTATCACTAGTTCATTGTAATTTCTACCATATTTTAGTAAATATCACTTAATTGTTAACCTCAAAAATATTAAGGTTTACAATTAAGAATATTATTAGTATTCTATTAATAATTATAGAGGGGGAATTTTAATGACTTTAGGAAATAACGTAATCAATGGTCATCACTTAACATTTGATGAAGCTTTAAAAATTTATCAAGATGAATCGATTGATACATTAACACTTGTTCAAGAAGCTTATAAAGTTCGACATCATTATTATGGTAAGAAAGTAAAACTGAATATGATTTTAAATGCCAAAAGTGGTATTTGCCCCGAAGACTGTGGTTATTGCGGACAATCAAGAGATGTTAAACAAAAATCTCAAAGATATGCACTGATTCCGGAGAATCAAATTGTTGAAGGTGCTAAAGTGGCATCTGAAAATAAAATTGGAACTTACTGTATTGTTATGAGTGGTCGTGGTCCTAGTGATAAAGAGATTTCTCATATTACTGATTCTGTTGAACAAATTAAAAGAAATCATCCTCAACTTAAAATTTGTGCATGTCTCGGATTAACGAATGAACAACAAGCTGAGTCTCTTAAAAACAGTGGTGTTGACCGATATAATCATAATATAAATACTAGTGCTAACTATCATGATGAAGTTGTGACAACACATAGTTTTGATGATCGTGTAAATACAATTAATATAATGAAGGAAAAGAATATTTCACCATGTTCTGGTGTGATTTGTGGTATGGGTGAATCTGACGAAGATATTATCGATATGGCTTTTACATTGAATCAATTAGATGCTGATAGTATTCCAGTCAATTTCTTACATCCTATAAAAGGTACGAAGTTTGGTAGTATGGATGACTTAACACCTATGAAATGTATTAGAATTCTATGTATGTTTAGGCTCATTAATCCTACAAAAGAAATACGTATTGCTGGTGGACGTGAAGTAAATTTAAGATCGCTTCAATCATTATCACTCATGGTTGCGAATTCTATTTTTGTTGGAGACTATTTAATTACTGGTGGTCAACCAAATCAAATGGATTATGACATGATTCAAGATTTAGGATTTGAAATTGATTATTAAAGTATTATTAGAATTTTCAAATTATTATATTAATTTTTAATGTAAAATGATATAATAAACATATGCTTTCTATTACACTTTAATGTGTTGTAGAAAGCTTTTTAATTTTTAATAATGTAAGCGCTATATTAAACTGAGGGGGATAAAAATGGAAGAACCAAATACGCTGCTGACAATAGTTGGACTCGTTATTATTATTTCAATTGTCGCAATGTTAATTATGAAAAAAATTAGTCCAGTTGTAGGAATGATTTTAATACCTGTAATTGGCGCATTAGTCATTGGTCATGGATTTGGAGATATTCGAAAATATGTCGAATCCGGTATTGATCAAGTATTTAATGTCGCAATCATGTTTATTTTTGCAATTATCTATTTCGGTATTATCTCAGATAGTGGTTTATTCAGACCTTTTGTTAGAGGAATGATTAAATTAACACGAGGTAATATTATTATCGTAGCAATTGTTACAACGATTATCGGTACTTTTGCACAATTAGACGGTGCTGGTGCCACTACTTTCTTACTAGCAATTCCTGCTTTATTACCATTATACAGGGCACTAAAAATGAGCCCATACTTATTAGTACTACTTCTTGCATTAAGTGCAGCAATTATCAACATGGTACCTTGGGGAGGACCAATGGCAAGAACCGCTTCAGTTCTTAAAGTCGATAATATCAACGACTTATGGTATCAAGTTATACCTATTCAACTAGTCGGAATCGTACTCGCAATTCTATTCTCTATCTATTTAGGAATCCGCGAAAAAAGACGTATCGCTAAAGCTTTTCCTAATGAAGATGTTGTGAAAATCAATATGGATGAAATTATTGCAAACTATGAAAAAGACCAAGAAGAGAATGCTACTATTAAAGGTGAAGCTACTAAGCATACTTACATACTTTTGCTCAATTTAATACTTACAGTCATCGTCGTAGCTATGATGTTATTAGATATTGTACCGCCTGAATTTGCATTTATGCTCGGTGTCGCAATTGCGTTACCATTAAACTTTAGAGATGTCGACGAACAAATGGAGCGTATTCGGGCACATGCACCAAATGCCTTAATGATGGCAGCTGTTATATTAGCAGCCGGCGTCTTCCTAGGAATACTTAATGAAACAGGCATGTTAGAATCGATTGCATTATCGTTAATTGCTGTATTACCAACAGTTGTAGGACCATATTTACACATTATAATCGGTGTATTAGGTGTTCCTTTAGATTTATTAACAAGTACAGATGCTTATTATTTCGCTATCTTACCTATAGTAGAATCAACAGCAAGTCAATTTGGCGTTCCATCACAATCAACAGCCTTTTCACTTATGATAGGTAACGTAATTGGAACATTCGTCAGTCCATTCGCACCAGCAGTATGGTTAGCCGTTGGACTTGCAGAAATCAATATGGGTAGATATATCAAATACGCATTCTTCTGGGTTTGGGGCTTCTCCATCCTAATGCTATTTATCGCTATCTTGATGGGCATTGTGACGATATAGAAAGTGATTTTTGAAAAAAGTGAGGTTGTTTAGGGTTATGCTATGACTTGGACTTTCTCTTGGCTTTACTCAGACATTAAGCCATGACTTTCACCGTTTCTTGGCTTTATTCAGTACTTAAGCCATGACTTTCGCTATCTCTTGGCTTTATTCAGGCGTTAAGCCACGACTTCGGCTATCTCTTGGCTTTATTCAGTACTTAAGCCATGACTTTGGCTTTCTCTTGGCTTTATTCAGCACTTAAGCCACGACTTGGACTATCTCTTGGCTTTACTCAACACTTAAGCCAAGACTTTGACGATCTCTTGGCTTTATTCAGGACTTAAGCTATGACTTCAACGATCTCTTGGCTTTATTCAGGACTTAAGCCAAGACTTGGACTATCTCTTGGCTTTATTCAGGACTTAAGCCAAGACTTGGACTATCTCTTGGCTTTATTCACTACTTAAGCCATGACTTTGACGATCTCTTGGCTTTATTCAGGCATTAAGCCATGACTTGAGCCATCTCTTGGCTTTATTCAGGACTTAAGCCATGACTTTGACGATCTCTTGGCTTTATTCAGGCATTAAGCCATGACTTCAACGATCTCTTGGCTTTATTCAGGCGTTAAGCCACGACTTCAGCTTTCTCTTGGCTTTATTCACTACTTAATCCATGACTTTGACGATCTCTTGGCTTTATTCAGGCGTTAAGCCATGACTTGGACCATCTCTTGGCTTTATTCAGGCGTTAAGCCACGACTTGAACGATCTCTTGGCTTTATTCAGGACTTAAGCCACGACTTGAACGATCTCTTGGCTTTATTCTGTACTTAAGCCATGACTTTGACGATCTCTTGGCTTTATTCAGGACTTAAGCCATGACTTCAGCGATCTCTTGGCTTTATTCACTACTTAAGCCATGACTTGACTCATCACTTACCTTCACTCACTCATTATATATATCCACAAAAAAAGCTGAGACACGGATGTCTCAGCTTTTTCTAATCATCTTTTATTTGTCATTTGATTCAGCTTTACGTTCAATTTTTGATAATGTTTTTTCTGCAAATGACTTACCACCGATACCGAATGAGATAGCAAATGCTACTGCTACAGCACCTAAGATTAGTAAGAATGCTACATTAACAATGCTTTGAGCAAAGTTTAATTGATCTAATGTCATAAATACTGAAACGATGATTACTAAATATTTAACGATTTCAGATACGAATACGTTACCTGTAGATTTTTTAATTAATTTAGATAGTAAGTTACCACCAATGAAACCAATTAATAAGATAATTGCTGCTGAAATTACTAATGGTAAGTATCCAATAATTGCTTCACCAATTGTATTTAACACTTCTAAATTAACTGTATTTAATGATTCAACAACAAAGAATAAACCAATGATTGTTGAAATTACCCAGCCTGCAGCTGAAGGAATATCAATACTTTCTTTATTCTCACCAAAGTTTACATAGTGATTATATTTACTAACATTTAAATTTGTTAATAAGTTTTTAACTAATGTACCTAATACTTTTGCGATGAATAAACCAACAACTAATATAACAATCGCAACAATAATTCTAGGTAAGAAGTCTAATACACTACCCATCATATTCTTAATCGGTGTTGATACAGAAGTCATATTTAATGCATCAAACACTGATGGTAAGAATAGTAAGAATATAATGAAGTAAGCTAATTTACCAAATGTCTGAATTAAGCCTTCAGACCCTGATTTGCCACTTCCTGATTCAGTTAACCCCTTTTTCTCTAGCCATTTTTCAAAACCAACTGCGTTTAAACCTTTCACAATAACTGTTTTAACAATTACTGCAATTAACCAAGCGACAATTAATAAGATAATTGCACTAATTAAGTTTGGTATGAATGCTATAATGCTATCTAAAGCATTTAAGAATGAATCTGTTATTTTACTCATATTTAATTCCTCCTTTCTTGATATGTTACCCTAGTATAATAATACTAATCATATTTTTTAGAATAATTTTTGATTTGTTTAAAAATCTATTCTGAAAACCTAAATAAATTGAATAAGCAATTAATATTTCTAAAAAAATAAACGAGCCGATAATCTAACATCTGCTCGTTTCACGTAAAACACAATTCCATATGTATCATATTCTTTTCATCATTCTTACTTCTTTTAATTCTTTACTAACATCGCTTATTTCAGATTTACCATCTTTTTTAAAGCCATGTTTTTCATAAAATTTAATCGTAGGATGATTATCTTCAAAAACCCAAAGACTTAACTCATCATATTTATCCTTCATTTGTTTTTCCGCTTCTTGCATCAAACGTGTGCCTATTCCTTGGTGTTGATATGCTTCAAGTAAGTAAATGACCATAATTTCACCACATGTATCACTTGTATCTTCATCTTTGTCTTTACCATACATTAGAAATCCAATCACTTCTCCATCAACCTCTGCAACAATACATGGCGCATTAAATTTATGGTGTCTTTCAATATATGACGCTAACGTTAATTGATCCAAATAACTATCTGGAACAATTCCTCTATATGTCGTTAACCAAGACTCATAATGAACCTTAGCAATCGCTTCAACATCTGATTCTTGTTTATTTCTGATTAACATCACTTTAACCACCCACATTCTATAGAAGTTAAATGTAATTTTACTATATGTAACTATTAAATAAAATAGTAAAAGTCCGAGACATTACCATTTGTCTCAGACTTTATATTTCTTACATTTCCATATCATGTATTTTCATCATTAAACCATGTGGTATGTCATCATGTTTTACGACTTCTTTTTTATAAAATGTTTTGCCGTTATCGTTTGAAATTAATTTTACAAAATCACCTTTTTTAGGTTTGAAATCACTTGTTGATTCGATTTTGATATTTTCCGTAACTTCATTATTTTTCTCACTGACTACTTTTTCTGCAGTTGTACTATTCTCCATATACCCGTAGTATGTACTTTTTTGAGTTGAAAATAATAATAAAGCTGCGACTGCTAAAGCTACAATAGCTAAGCTACCTATTAATAATATTGCTGATTTTTTATTCATTGAGAATCCTCCCTAATGTACATCATAATGCGTATAAGCATTTTATGAAATAATCATGCGTCAATCTTCTTAAATTCGACATATTTATTGAGCATTTTCTCACTTAAAAATTCATTAAAAGTTGAATAACTTGCGATAAATGGTAAAAATCATCATACTATAAGTGAAAATATCTAAAGGAGTGGAAAAAATGAACCAAGAACAATTTGAAAAAATAAAAAATGGTAAAGGTTTTATAGCTGCACTAGATCAAAGTGGTGGTAGTACTCCAAAAGCTCTTAAAGATTATGGTATTGATGAAAATCAATACAGCAATGAAGATGAAATGTTTACACTTGTTCATGAAATGAGAACACGTATCGTAACATCTCCAGCCTTTACTTCTGAAAAAATATTAGGTGCAATTTTATTTGAACAAACAATGGACCGTGAAGTTGAAGGTCAATATACTTCTGACTACTTAGCTTCAAAAGGTATCGTTCCTTTCTTAAAAGTAGACAAAGGTTTAGCAGATGAAGAAAATGGCGTTCAGTTAATGAAAGTCATTCCTGGTTTAGATGAGTTATTACAACGTGCAAAAGAACGTAATGTATTTGGTACAAAAATGCGTTCAAATATTCTTGAAGCAAATCAAGAAGCTATTGCTAAAGTTGTAGAACAACAATTTGAAATTGGTAAACAAATTATCGAAGCAGGATTAGTTCCAATTATCGAACCAGAAGTGAACATTAATGCTAAAGATAAAGAAGAAATTGAAGATATCTTAAAAGAAGAAATCGCGAAAGAATTAGATAAATTAAACGACGATCAATACGTTATGTTGAAATTAACAATTCCAACAAAAGCAAACCAATATAAATCATTAATCGAACACCCTAACGTTGTTCGTGTCGTTGCATTATCAGGCGGTTACTCAAGAGAAAAAGCAAATGAATTACTTAAAGAAAATGACGGACTTATCGCAAGTTTCTCACGTGCATTAGTAACTGACCTATTCGCTGGACAATCAGCAGAAGAATTTAATAGCGGACTACAAGACGCAGTAGATTCAATCTATGACGCATCAGTCAATAAAAATTAATAACATAACAAAAGGCTTGGACAATTTATTAGTGTCCGAGCCTTTTATATTAGGGTTAAATAAAGTATCCAATCTTATGTTAAATGTGATTCATTGAGCTGACTTAGTTCGGAAATAATTTTCCTACTATCTGTATTTAATTGTTTAACAAATACTGTATTGTTTTTATCTTCGAATTTTTTTACCATTGAATCGATTGCATTGACTGCTGAGTCATCCCATAAATGAGCGTGTGTAAAGTCTAATTCAATCTGACTATTTTCAATAGAAAAGTCTAGCTGATTCATCATTGAATCTATTGAAACAAAGAATATTTGTCCGGTGAATGCATATTTATAAAAATGATTTTCTATTGTTTGATGAACATGAACATTTGATATTTTAGTAGCAAAGAATAAAGAACTAAATATAACACCGACAATAACGCCTATAGCTAAGTTATGTGTAAATAACACGATGATCACTGTCAAAATCATAACGACAGCATCTGTTCTTGGTGCTTGCTTAATGTACTTAAATGATTTCCAATCAAATGTACTAATAGATACCATAACCATAATACCCGCTAAAATTGGCATAGGAATTTGTACAACTACATCTCCTAATAATAGGATGAGAATGATTAAGAAGACACCCGCTGTAAATGTTGATAATCTACTCGTTGCACCTGATTTTACATTGATGACAGATTGACCAATCATAGCACAGCCACCCATTCCTCCAAATAATCCTGTGATGATATTGGCAATACCTTGACCTCTAGATTCTTTATTTTTATTACTATGAGAATCTGTTGCTTCATCGACAATTTTAGCCGTTAATAAACTTTCTACTAATCCTACAATTGCCATTGATAAAGAATACGGCAAAATGATAGTTAATGTCTCTAAGTTAAAAGGAACTTGTGGTATTAAGAAATTCGGAAATGCTCTCGTTATCGTACCTAAATCGCCAACTGTTCTTACATTAGAACCTGTTACCATATATAGCGTTGTTAATAAAATAATTGCGATAAGCGGTGCAGGAATTGCTTTGAAATATTTTGGTACAATATAAACAATGAGTAATGTAATAGCTATATAAATATATGTACTTATTGAAATACCAAATATATGCTCAAGTTGAGACATAAAAATCATAATCGCTAAGGCATTTACAAATCCAATCATGACTGACCTTGGTATAAACTTCATGAGTCTACCAATTTTGAGAATTCCTAATAATAACTGTATAATACCCATGAGTATCGTTGCTGCAAATAAATAATCGACACCGTGTTCTCTAACTAAAGGTGTTACAATAAGCGCAACAGCTCCTGCAGCTCCAGATATCATAGCAGGTCTACCGCCTACTATTGAAGTTGTCGTAGCAATAATAAAAGCAGCGTACAATCCTACCATTGGATCTACTCCTGCAATTATAGAAAATGCAATGGCTTCAGGTATAAGTGCTAGCGCTACAACAATACCAGCTAGTAAATTTTTCCCTGGATTAGAAAGCCATTCTTCTATATAAGATTTAAACATTATACATACTCCTATTTTATATATTTTCAATAGTGCTATTATAAACAAAAGAGTTTCATATGTATACATTTATGAAACTATTGAGGTGAAATTTATGAATTATGGTTATATTAGACCAATCGAATTATATGATACAATCGCTGAACAACATTCAAAGTTAAGCAAATTTTCGTTAACAATTATTGAAGAATCTCATGCACAAACTGAAATCAGAAAAGAATTAAATACATTATTTTATAGTAAATTACAAAGTGGGGATAAATTATACATAACTGATTTATGTATTCTTGCAGATACCTCATACCAATTAGAAGAACTCATTACAATTGCCCAGGAAATCAATGTGGACATTCATATTATTAATGCTCAAATAACAATTAGTCAGCATGAACAAATGAATTTTAATAAATTTTTAAATCTACTTAATCAGTTTCAAAGCGATATGATTAAATTCAGAACTAAGTCAGGTATCGCAAAAGCCAAAACAGAAGGTAAGACTATCGGAAGACCAAAGCGAAATGATCTTAATTTAAAAAATGCCATCGAGATGTACCATTCTAAGAAGTATACTTTAGAAGAAATTAAAGAAGCGACCAACATTAGCAGAGCAACATTATATAGACACTTAAATAAATAATAATTAGGGACATAATTCTGGGAAATGTCCGTAAGAGGTGCTGTTAGAGACACAATTTGGAATAATGTCCCTTAGATATGCTGTTAGAGACACAATTCGGAATAATGTCCTTTAGACATGCTGTTAGGGACACAATTCTGGGAAATGTCCCTTAGACATGCTGTTAGAGACACAATTCGGAATAATGTCCCTTAGATATGCTGTTAGAGACACAATTCGGAATAATGTCCCTTAGACACCCCTCTTTTATTACCATTATTCAAAATTATGGTAGTTACAGCTTTCTTATTACCACTTTTCAGAATTATGGTAGTTAGCGACTTCTTATTACCATTATTCAGAATTATGGTAGTTAGCGACTTCTTATTACCATTATTCAGAATTGTGGTATTTAGCGCGTTCTTATTACCACTTTTCGGAATTATGGTAGTTACAGCTTTCTTATTACCACTTTTCGGAATTATAGTAGTTAAGATATTCTAAAGTAACACTAAATTAAAAGACGAGAAACATAACACGATTAATTTAAATTATATGAATACTGTAATTTTCATATATTTAGGAGGGTTTTTATATGTGGACTATTACTAAAATGAACCAAGATGAAGCAGAAGAAATAGCAAATTCATGGAAATATCCTGAGCCGTATTCTTTCTATAACTTAACTGAGGATATAGAAGATTACAATGAGATATTAGATCCTACAAAAAGAGGAGATAATTTTTTTACAGTACAAAAAGATAACACGCTAATAGGATACTTTTGTATTGAGTTGACTAACAACTCTGTAAGTTTAGGATTAGGAATGAAGCCAAATTTAACAGGTAACGGAAAAGGAAAAGAGTTTTTAGAATATATTATCAACTTTATTAGAAGTAAATATAATATTAATAAAATCACATTGGCAGTTGTAGATTTTAATAAAAGAGCCTTTAAAGTATATAGAAAAAGTGGTTTTGTAGTGACTGGAGAAAGTAAAAATCCTACAAATGGGGGGATTTATAATTTTATTAATATGGAAAAATATTTATAAATCTCAAAAAAAATACAGTAGAAATTCTTATTTAAAATAGAATTTCTACTGTATTTTTATTTTATAAAACGCTTCTGTCCTAGACTCTCCTATTATTTCACAACGCCTGCGTCTTTAGGGTGGACGCCATGTTTATAGTAATCTATTTCTTCTGGTTCTAATGGTTTTTTACCACGAATGATGTCTGCTGCTTTTTCTGCTAGCATCAATACTGGTGCGTGGATATTACCGTTTGTTGTACGTGGCATTGCTGATGCATCGACTACTCTCAAGTTCTCCATACCGTGAACTTTCATTGTTAATGGGTCAACTACAGCCATTGGATCTGATGCTGGTCCCATTTTTGCACTACATGATGGGTGAAGTGCTGTTTCTGCATCTTTTTTAACCCACTCTAAAATTTCTTCATCTGTTTGTACTGAAGGTCCTGGAGATATTTCTCCATCATTGTATGGTGCTAGAGCTGGTTGTTTCAAGATATTTCTTGCAACTCTAATTGCTTCTACCCATTCTTGTTCGTCTTCTTTTGTAGATAAATAATTAAAGACAAATTTAGGTTTTTCAAATGGATCTTTAGATTTAATCTTCAAGCTACCTCTAGAGTTAGAATACATTGGTCCGATATGTACTTGGAAACCATGTTTCGTATCTGCTTTTTGTCCATCATAACGTACTGCTAATGGTAAGAAGTGGAACATTAAGTTTGGATAATCAACTTTATCATTAGATCTTACAAATCCGCCACCTTCAAAGTGGTTACTTGCTGCTGGTCCTTTTCTACCGAAGATCCATTGTAATCCGATAAAAGGCATTCTAAATTTATTTAAACTTGGTTGCTCAGATACTGGTTTAGAAGATGCATGTTGTACATATACTTCTAAGTAGTCTTCGAAGTTTTCACCTACACCTGGCAAGTGTACACGTGTCTCTATACCTAATGAATTTAAATGTTCAGAGTCACCAATTCCAGAAAGTTGAAGTAATTGTGGCGTATTGAACGCACCACCTGATAGAATAACTTCTCCTGCAGCAACTGTATGTGTCTTACCATTTTTCTTGAATGTTACACCAGTTGCTCGTCTACCTTCATAATTGATTTCTGTAACAAAAGCTCTTGTTTGAACAGTTAAATTCTTACGTTTCATAGCTGGTCTTAAATAAGCAATTGATGCTGAAACACGTCGACCATTATGAATTTGGCTATCAAATGGACCAAATCCTTCTTGTCTAAAACCATTTACATCAGGTGTCTTATTGTATCCAGCTTGAACGCCCGCTTCAAAGAAAGCTTGGAATAATGGGTTTGTTGCTGGTCCTCTTCTCAATTTAATTGGTCCATTGTGACCACGATATTGATCTGATTTATCTGCTCCAAAAGTTTTTTCTAATCGCTTAAAGTATGGTAAACAATTCGCAAACTTCCATGTTTCCATGCCTTCAGGTTCTCCCCAACCTTCATAGTCCATTGGGTTTCCTCGTTGATAAATCATACCATTGATTGAACTTGAACCACCAAGTACTTTACCTCTTGTATGTGCTACTTTTCTACCGCCCATATGAGGTTCGCCATCTGTTTCATATTTCCAGTCATAGAAACGATTACCCGATGGATACATAAGTGCTGCTGGCATTTGAATTAATAAATCCCATGGATAGTCACTTCTACCCGCTTCTAATACTAATACGGTCTTATCTTTATCTTCACTTAAACGATTACCTAATACAGATCCGGCACTTCCGCCTCCAATAATTATATAATCATAAGATTGCTTCATCTCAAAATCCTCCTATATACTCGTTCTTCTTTGTTGTATTTATTTACTAAACCAATTCACTGGCTCAGGTTGAATATTTGTATAAATATGTTTAGAAATTAAATATTCTTCTAAACCTTCTTTACCTAACTCTCTACCAATACCAGATTGTTTATATCCACCCCATGGTGCTTGTGCAAAATATGGATGGAAGTCATTAATCCAAACCGTACCCATTTTCAATTTATTAGCCACACGATTTGCTTTAGCGATATCTTGTGTAAATACGCCGCCTGCGAGTCCATAAATAGAATCATTCGCTAATTCAATCGCTTCTTGTTCATTTGAGAACCCTTCAATTGTTACGACAGGTCCAAATACTTCTTCTTGTACAATTCTCATAGATGTATCACAGTTTGTAATGACTGTTGGTTCAAAGAAGAAACCATCTTGTAAGTCTGCTCTGTCTGGTCGTTTACCACCAGCAGCAATTGTCGTACCTTCTTCTTTCGCAACTTCTATATATTTTTCAACTTTATCGCGGTGTTCTCCTGAAATTAACGGTCCCATCTCAGTTTTTTCATCAAAACCATTACCGATTTTAATTTTATTAACACGTTCAACTAAAGCTTTTTCAAATTTATCTTTAATATCGTTATGGACGATAATTCGTGATCCAGCTGAACAAACTTGACCAGCATGGAAATAGCCACCATTTAATGCTTGATCAATCGCTAAATCAAAATCTGCATCATCGAAAATAATATTCGGATTCTTGCCACCTAGTTCTAATGCAATATTCGTTACATTGTCTGCTGCACGTTTCATAATATGCTTACCTGTTTGAATACCACCTGTAAATGAAACGAGATCGACTTCTTTATGAGATGCTAATACTTCACCAACTTCAGAACCTTTACCTAGTACAAGATTGATGACACCGTTAGGAAATCCAACTTGTTCCATTAATTCAAATACACGAATTGTTGTTAATGGCGTAATTTCACTTGGTTTCATAACTAACGAACAACCTGTTACAAGAGCAGGTGCTATTTTCCATGAAGCCTGAAGTAACGGATAATTCCACGGCGTAATTTGCGTTACAACGCCTACAGGTTCTTTTACTAATTTACTTTCTGAATGAGGTATTGGGGAATCAATAATTTCACCACCATCATGTCCTGCTAAACCTGCAAAATACATAAATACATTATGAATATCATCCATATCTGCATATGATTCTTCTAATGTCTTACCAGTATCTAATGTTTCAAGTTCTGCTAGTTCTTCTTTATGTTCTTTAATTAAATCTGCAATTTCTCTAACTTTACGACTTCTATTTTCAGTCGTCTCACCTGACCATTCACCAGCTTCAAATGACTGTCTAGCTGCTAAAATTGCTTTTTCAGCATCTTCTTCTGTACCTTCTGCTACTGAAATCACAACTTCTTGATTATATGGATTCACAATGTCGCGAGTCGCTTTATTAGAAGCTTCTACCCACTCACCATTTATAAATTGACGTCTAGATAAATGCTCTATATATCCCATTCAAAATACCTCCGTTAACTTTGTTAAATTTTTATTTAACGAACTTTACAAATTTTATGTTAGCATAGAATTATGAAAGGCGTCAAATTTCCAAAGTTCATTTATGATTTGTTTTTAATAGGTATTTCAAATAGACAAGTAATGGAAAAGCAACTACAATGTAAAAGGATTCATGGTACAATTAAGGTAACTATTGGAGGTGTATGTAGTGGTACGTTCAGATAACTACAAAAAACAACTAGACCAAGCTAAAGACATCGTGATTAACGGTATTGGAGAAACGATGGATTTATATGGTATTAATCGAAGTGTTGGAAATTTATACGGGACGATGGTATTTGAAGGTAGTATGACACTAGATGAAATGCGTGAACAACTTCAAATGAGCAAACCAAGCATGAGTGCTGGTGTTAAGAAACTACAAGAATTTGATATCGTCAAACAACAATTTACAAGAGGAAGTAGAAAACAACATTTCATCGCTGAAAAAGACTTCTTTATCTTCTTTAATAACTTTTTCTCAAGAAAATGGGATCGAGAAATTTCTATTAATATGGATTCTGTTAAAGACGCAGAAATCTTGCTACAAAAAATCATAGACGCAGATGATGTCGATGAAGAAACTAAAGAAGAAGCAATCGCCATTCATACACAATTAGAAGAATCAAAAGTATATTATGAATGGTTAGCAAATATCAGTAATGCTATTAAAACTGGAGAGATATATAAGTATTTCCCAATACCAAGTCAAGAAGACAAATAAGTATAAGCGCGAGGTAGCAATGCATACCCCGCGCTTTTGTTATTTTTGTTGGCTCCAGTATTTGCACTTAGGGCTAGAACTGCTAATAACAGTATCAGTATTTGCACTTTTGACCAGAACTGCTAATAACAGTATCAGTATTTGCACTTTTGACCAGAACTGCTATTAACGGCACCAGTATTTGCACCTTTGACCAGAACTGCTAATAACGGTATCAGTATTTGCATCTTTAGCCAGAACTGCTAATAATGGGGCCCATATTTACAAAACTCGTAAAAATTGTAAATACTGACGCTCTTATGAACACTTTCCACTAAACTTGTTCATAACGACACCCTTATGAACACTTCTCACCAAACTTGTTCATAACAACCGCCTTATGAACACTTCTTGCCAAACTTGTTCATAAGCGCCATACCACAAATCAAAAAGCTCACAACACTAGCTAGCGTTGTGAGCTTCTTCTTTATAAATATTGATTTTCTTTTAAGTATGCAACGATTTTCTCTACAGATTCTTCTACACTTTCGTTTTCTGTATCGATGACAATTTCAGGGTTTGATGGTTCTTCATATGGAGCATTTATGCCAGTGAATTCTTTGATTTCACCGCTTCTTGCTTTCTTATACAGTCCTTTTGGATCTCTTGATTCACACTCGTCTAAACTACATTTAGTGAAGACTTCGATGAATTCACCGTCTTCAAGTATTTCTCTAACTGTATTACGGTCTTCTTCATATGGTGAGATGAATGCTGTCATTGTAACAACACCAGCATCTACCATTAATTTACCGACTTCACCGATACGACGGATATTTTCTTTTCGATCTTCTGGACTGAATCCAAGGTTTTGGTTCAATCCGTGACGAATGTTATCTCCATCTAAACGATATGACGTGATATTTTGTTCAAATAATGCTTTTTCTAATGCTACAGATATTGTTGATTTACCTGATCCTGATAATCCAGTAAACCAAATTACAACACTTTTATGACCGTTACGTTCTTGTCTTTGTGCTTTTGTTACTTCAGAATCATGCCATGTAATATTTGTTGACGCGCTCATTATTCCACTCCTAAAGAAATTAATTTTGTCTTAAACCTTTAATTAATACTTCTGCTACTTCTGGTCTTGAGAATTCTTTTGGTAATTGTTCACCGTTACGAAGTTTCTCTCTCACTTTTGTTCCACTTAAATGTACATGATTTGATTTATCATGAGGACATGTCTTAGCTGTTGTCATGTTGTCACAAACTGTACAGAAGAATGCATGTTCAAATTTAAAGATTTGAATACCTATTTCATCTTCATATTGTGAAATTAATTCTTGTGCGTCATATGTACCATAGTAGTCACCTACACCTGCATGGTCACGACCGACGATAAAGTGTGTACAGCCATAATTCTTACGTACTAATGCATGTAAAATAGCTTCACGTGGGCCAGCATATCTCATTGCTGCTGGATAAATCACAAGTCGTGTTCTTTCTTCTGGGTAATAATGTTTCAAGATAACTTGATAACTTTCCATTCTTATTTCAGCTGAAATATCATCAGACTTCGTTTCACCAACTAAAGGATTTAATAATAATCCATCCACTGATTCAAGTGCTATTTTTTGAATATATTCATGCGCACGATGAACTGGGTTTCTCGTTTGGAAACCTACAACTGTTTTCCATCCTAATACTTTAAATAATTCACGTGTTTCACTTGGGTCTAAATGGAAATCACTAAATTCATCATGTTTTGGTCGATCAACTAATTGAATTGGACCAGCTAAATAAACATTACCTTTTTCATATACACGTTTCACACCTGGGTGATCCACATCAGTTGTTCCGTACACATTTTGAGCTTCTTTAGCTTTATCATACGTATATTTCTCTTCAAGTTTTAACACACCATATAAATGATTGTCTTCACCATATAAAGCGATGTCTGAACCTATTTCATAGTTGTTTGCTTCTTCTTCAGTAACCGGTAATGTAATTGGAATACTCCATACAAGTCCGTTTTCTAGACGTAGGTTTTCAACGACACTGATATAATCTTTCTCACCTAAAAATCCTGTCAGTGGACTGAAACCACCAATTGCGATTAATTCTAAATCTGATAGACTCCAAGGATTTAATGTTAATTTAGGATATGATTGTGCCGCTTCAATAAGTTCTGCTCTTTCTTGACCTGTTACTTGGCGATTAATTAATTCTCCACCATGAGCTTCGATTGTTTCTTTAGTCTTTTGAGTTGCTGATACCATCAATATTCACTCCTATTAATTAATTTGATCTACTTCTTTTGATTTTTGATTTTGAATATTAAAAGGAAATTTATTATGTTGGTAAAGTGTGAATAGTACTAGACCTAACCAAGCAAGGATAATAACACCTTTTATAATATTGACTGTTGCTTCACTGCTAATTAAAGTACCTAATAACACGCTACTATTTGTAAATATGATTAGACCACCGACAAGTACCGCTAAAACGTACACCGGTAAAGTCTTCACTAACCATGCTGAGAACGGTGCTGCTACGACGCCACCAAATGCTAACGCAACGACGAGTAAAATATTGATTTGACTCCAACCTAAGAAGATAATAAATCCTAATGAAGTTGAAATTGTTACAAAGAACTCACTCGCTGAAACTGTTCCGATAACATATCTTGGTTCAATTTTATTTCTTGATAGTAATAATGGTGTGTTGACTGGACCCCAGCCACCACCACCAATTGCATCTAAGAATCCTGCAATTGCACCTTGTGGAACAAGTAATAAAGCTGAAAATCTGCCGTCTTTCACTTGCTGGTTTTGCTGTTTTTTAAATACAAATTGATAAATAATATAAATCCCCATTGATAATAAGAATAAGGCGATGAATGGTTTAATAAAATCACTGTGCAAGTTACTCAATACACCTGCACCGATAAATCCAGTTATCGCGCCTGGTAAAGCAAGCTTTAGAATGATGGACTTATCAACATTTTTAAACTTTAAATGTGAAAGTCCGGATGCTGCTGTTGTTGCCACTTCTGAAAAATGAATGGTTGCAGATGCGATTGCTGGTGCCACTCCAAAAGTTAATAGTAATGATGAAGAGGTTGCACCAAATCCCATCCCAAGAGAACCGTCTATAAGTTGTGCTAAAAAACCTACTAATGCAAATATCGTTAACTTTCGCATACGCTACTCCTCTCTGGCTTTCTATTTAAGTTGTCGTTTCAACCAATTGATGAATTTATTCTGCTCAATCGTATCGAAATATTGATGAGACAAAATATTCTCTAACAATTGATTTTTTTCTGTTTGCTCTATTTCTAGTGATTTAATGATTGTGCGACATTCATATAAAAAATCTACATATTCTGTATAATCTACTGAATATTGTTGATCTAAATCTTTCAAAATATTACGCACTAACTTTGGGCTTGCACCATTTGATGTGACGCTTATCTGCAACTTACCTCTATTTAATGTCCCAGGAAATATCACATTGCCATCTTGTGCATCACCGACCATGTTGATTAGACAATGTTTAGGGGCATTATCTTTAATGACATCGGTTATTTCTGGTGAGTTCGTGGCATTTATAATAAAATCAACATGTTCTATATCAGATATTTCAAAGTTCTTTTTGTGCCATTTCAATTTCCCTTCAATTTCATACTGCTTTAAATTGTCTGTAAGTTCTGGTGAAATAACATGAATTAACGCTTCACTATTTATGAGTGCGTTCACTCTGCGTTCAGCAATTTTACCGCCACCAATAACTTTGACGATTTTATCTTGTAAATCTAAATTGATTGGAATGTATGCCACAATAAATCATCCTTTAATCTGATATTTAAACTGTTTGAGTCGTTAGTGTTTCTAACACGCGATCTTTCAATGCTTCTTGTATGGATGGATGATGACCTAAATGTTCGCATACGATGATGTCGCTTTTCGTATTATGCTCCGCTGCTGTTTGCTCTATATGACGCTCCAAGACACCTGTAAACCAAAGATATGGCGCAATGAATACTTGTGAATATTCTTCATGTAATGCATCTTGTAAAGCTTCTTCAAAAGATGGCTCACAGGCAGCTAAGTAACACACTTCAACATTTTTAAATCCTGTCGTTTCGTATAAGGATTGACCTATAGCTGTAATATCTATCTTCGTTTGCGGATTATAACTGCCTCTTCCAACAACAAGTAATTTAGCATCTTCTTGAATCGCAACTTTCGTTTCTTCAATACGTTCTTTAAGAATGGCTGTTAATCTTGGTTGAACACCTAAAGGCTCTCCATAAG
Organism: Mammaliicoccus sp. I-M35; assembly: GCF_022386455.1. Classification (NCBI taxonomy): domain Bacteria; kingdom Bacillati; phylum Bacillota; class Bacilli; order Caryophanales; family Staphylococcaceae; genus Mammaliicoccus; species Mammaliicoccus sp. I-M35. Next base: position 65,629 of record NZ_JAJNIL010000004.1, read on the forward strand.
TAAAAGTTACTTCTGGATATTGTGTCTTAATTTCATCTATCTCTTTCGGTATATCTTTAAAATAATGACCTGCACTTAGTAACAATACGGGTATAACGGATATCTCGGTTGCACCTTTCGCTATAAGCTTTTCAACGCCTTGCTGAATATCTGGTTGTGCTAATTCTAAGAAACAAATTTCTTGTAACGGTATATCAATAGAGTGTTTCACAGATTCTATAAAAGAAATTGCCTCATCTGTCGCTTCTTTAATTCTGCTACCGTGACTGACATATAACACGCCTATCATTGTATCCCTCCAGTATTATTAAATAAGTTGTGGAACGTTCTGTTCTGATGCCACTTCTTCAAACCAGCTCATGCGATCTCTCAGTTTGACGACTTCTCCAATAACAATCATTGCAGGGTTTGTAATTTGATGTGATTTCTCTACAATGTCTTCTAAAGTCCCTGTCACTGTGACTTGTTTTTGTGAAGTTCCACAATGAATTAATGCTACTGGTGTTTGAATATCTTTACCGTGTTTCACTAATAATTTTTGGATGTCAGGCAACTTCTTTACACCCATATAAATACAAAGTGTTTCAGGTCCTAGTGCTAAGTGTTTCCAATACTCATCTTCATCAACACTGTCTTTCATAACACCTGTTATAAAGGCAACAGATGAACTATAATCTCTATGTGTCACTGGAATACCAGCATAAGCTGGTGCCGCAACACCAGCAGTAATACCTGGAACCACTTCGAACGGAATATCATAGTTCTTTAATGTTTCTGCTTCCTCGCCACCACGACCAAAGATAAATGGATCGCCACCTTTAAGTCTTGTTACGGTGTAACCTTCTAGAGAAAGTTTTACGAGCAATTCATTAATTTCATCTTGAGTTAAAGAATGCTTATTCGGACTTTTACCGCAATAAATCATTCTCGTGTCTTCAGTTGCATAATCTAATAATGCTTTATTGACGAGTCGGTCATATAATATGACATTAGACTGTTTAATGGCTTTAATACCTTTAACCGTTATTAAATCTGGATCGCCCGGTCCAGCACCAACCAAGAATACTTTCCCCATTCTTACACCCCATTTTCTGATTAACTATGGAAGTCTTGTCCTGATTGCACTTCTTTAATTATGCCTTTACGGATAACAAAGTCTCCAAAGTGTTCTCCATCATTTTTTTCTTTACCGTATTGAATCAGAATTGGTTTTAAGCTTTCTAAAATCTCATCTTCACCAATATTTTCTTTAAATAATTTATTTAAACGATTTCCAGTGAATCCGCCGCCAAGATACATATTATATTTACCTGGCGCTTTACCGATAAATGCAATTTCAGCTAATGCTGGTCTTGCACATCCATTTGGACAACCTGTCATTCGAATCGTAATTTCTTCTTCATTTAAACCTGCTTCATCTAAAAGTCCTTCAATTTTATTGATGAGTGTTGGAAGGTAACGTTCTGATTCAGCCATTGCTAAACCACACGTTGGAAATGCAACACATGCCATTGAATTTCTTCTAAGTCCTGTATAATGTTCACCGTCTGTTATGCCATATTGATCAATAATTTTTTGAATTTGTTGTTTTTTACTTTTGGCAACATTGGCAATAATTAAGTTCTGGTTAGGCGTTAAACGGAAGTCACCTGTATGAATTTCAGCTATTTCTCTCAAGGCTGTCTTCAATTTGTAATCAGAAGTATCTTTGACACGTCCATTTTGAATAAATAATGTAAAGTGCCATTTTCCGCTTCCTTCAGTCCAACCGTATCGGTCACCATTATGTTTAAATTCAAATGGTTTCGCCTCTTCAATTTCCCAACCTAAACGTTTATTCAATTCTTCACGAATAAAATCAACACCAAGACGATCAACAGTATATTTAAATCGTGCGTTCTTTCTGTTTTCTCTATTACCATAATCACGTTGGATAGTTAAAATCTTCTCACAAACATCTACCGCTTCTTCTTTAGGGAAGTAGCCTAATAGACGTCCTACTTGAGGGTATGTCTTCGTATCACCGTGTGTCATACCCATACCGCCACCGACTGTCACATTAAATCCGACTAATTGATCATCTTCAATAACTGCAATCAATCCGATATCTTGTGAATAAACATCAATATCATTTGATGGTGGTACAGCGATACCTATTTTGAATTTTCTTGGCAAATATGTCTTTCCGTACATTGGTTCAACTTCTTCTTTTGTATCGACTATTTTTTCATCGTCTAACCAAATCTCATGATACGCACCAGTTTGAGGTGATAAGTGATCACTTATTTTTGTAGCAAGTGTATCTACTTCTTTGTGCACGCCTGATTGATATGGATTTGGATTACACATGACATTTCTGTTAACGTCACCACATGCTGCTAATGAATCCATGACAGCATGGTGGATACTTTGCATTGAACTTTTTAAGTTTCTTTTTAAGATGCCGTGGAATTGAAATGCTTGTCTTGTTGTCAATTTGATTGTGTTGTTAGCGTATTCTGTTGAAATATCATCCATCGCAATCCATTGATCAGCAGTAGCCGTACCACCTGGAACTCTTACTCTAATCATGAAACTATATGCTGGTTCTAACTTTTGTTTACGACGTTCATCACGAATATCCCTATCATCTTGCATATAGCTACCGTGGAATTTAAGTAATTTAGTATCGTCTTCAGCTATTGCACCAGTTATTTCATCTGCTAAACCTTCTTTAATTGTTCCTCTTAAATAATTACTTCTATTCTTAATGTGTTCCATTTCATCTAATTTGTCGGATAAATTAGTTTGAGTGCTCACAATATTGCCCCCTCTTAATAAATATCTCTTTGATATCTTCTCTCTTTTTTCAATTCAGTTAAAAATGCTTCTGCTTCTTCTTCGTTATAATGTCCTTCTTTTTGAATGACATTTAAAATGGATTGATGCACATCTTTAGCCATATGTTTTTCATCTCCACATACATAGATAGCTGCACCTTCTTGAATCCATTGATAAAATTCTTTACTGTTTTCTTCAATTCTATGTTGTACATATACTTTTTCTTCTGAATCTCTCGAGAACGCGACACTTAATTTATCAAGCACGCCATCTTTCAACCAACCTTGCCATTCTGTTTGGTATAAAAAGTCTGTCGTAAAGTGTTGTTCGCCGAAGAATAACCAAGCTTTATTAGTAAGCTCTAATTCTTCTTTTTCTTGAATATATGACCTAAATGGTGCAACACCTGTACCTGGACCAATCATAATGACAGGCGTTTCACTTGTTTTAGGGAACTTAAAGTTTGGATTCTTCTTCAAGTAAATTGGTACTGTATCACCAGGTTGTAATCGTTCTGCAAATTGTACTGAGCAAACACCTTTTCTATCTCTATCATGAGAGTGGTAACGAACTGCTCCAATCGTTAAATGTACTTCATCAGGTGCTGCTTGATGGCTACTTGCGATTGAATATTCACGAGCTGGCAATTTTCTCAATATTTGATGTAAAGCATCTGGTTGCAAATCTTCAGGTGGAAAATCGTTTAATAAGTCTATAAAATCACGACCTTCAACGTAACCATAAATCCATCTATCTTTTTTAACTTTTTCAGATAACACGCCATTACCAAAGATATTCGCAGCTTTTGTAACGATTGGTTTAGTTAATTTAGTAATTTCGAAATGATTAGTTAATGCATCGCGTAAAGTTAATGTATCGCCTGAATCATTAATTGGTACGATTTCTTCTGGGTCCCAAACAAGTGTTTCAATTAACTCTGATACAATTTCAGGATCATTTTTCGGGAATATGCCGATACAGTCACCTGGTTCAAATGAATCATTGAAACCTTCTAAAGAAAGTTCGATATGTCTAACTTCTTTATTTGAACCTCTACCGTTCAAGTTAATATTTTCTAAAATTTCAGCTTCGTATGGATTAGAGCGTGAATACGTTTGAGTAGCTGATAAATCTTCAGCATCTAATTTAACGGGTTCTTCTGCTGTTTGACCTGATACCTGGCCAATTGAATTTAAAATGTCTTCCATCCATTTTTCAGCAGGTTCATCAAAGTCTAAATCACAATCTACTCTTGGATGTATTCTCTCTGCACCTAACTCTTCTAATCTCTTATCAAAATCTTTACCAGTCTGACAGAAGAATTCATACGATTCATCTCCAAGTGCTAGCACTGAGAATCTTACATCATTCAACTTAGGTGCCTTACGACTATGTAAAAACTCATGGAACGTAATTGCGTTATCTGGTGGATCTCCTTCTCCATGAGTCGCTGTGATAATAAATAAGTCTTCTACTTTCTTTAAATCTTTTGTCTTAAAATCTTCCATACATGCAAGATTGACATTGAATGATTTTTCTTTTAATTTACTTTCTAACGTTTCAGCTAAACCTTGAGCATTACCAGTTTCAGAACCAAACAATACTGTAATATCTCTTTTCTTAAACTTAGGTTCACTGCTCACTGCTGTAGATTGCTCTACTACAGGTGCACTTACTTGACCACCTTGTACGACTGACGCCGATAAGTAACCACTCAACCAAATCTTTTGTTCATTTGTAAGTGTTGCAAATACTTGATTTAACTTTTCTGACTGCTCTTGATTAAAAGGGCTATTTGTTACTGATAATTCCAAAGATGTCACCTCATCCTGTCCAATTATTTAAGTTTTAAATACTATTCTTATGGGAATAGTCTGATTTATGCTAAAAAAAGATTAATAAATCTCTTAATTAGATTACTTAGGTTTATTATTTACTGTATGCAAACCACATTCAGTTTTGTTGAAATTCGTCCATCTTCCTTCACGTGAATCACCTGACGAAGATACTTGAGCTGTACAAGGAATACATCCAATACTTGGATAATTAAAGTCATGAAGTTCATTGTAGGTTAAATCGTGGCGTTCGATATATGCCCATACATCGTCCCAAGTCCAATAAATTAAAGGACAAACTTTTATAGATTTAAATCTTTCATCTTTATTAATAAAATCGGTATTTTGTCTACTTGGAGATTGTTCTCTTCTTAATCCTGAGACCCAAGCAGTAGCGCCCGATAATACTTCTTCTAACGGTTTAATCTTTCTGATATAACAACATTGATTCGGGTCACTTGTCCATAGTGCCGGTTCATATTGATCTGCTTGTTGCTCTAGCGTTAAATCTGGCTTTTTAAGTTCAATATTTAATGTTGGATATCTTTCTTTCACACGGTCAATCAAATCGTATGTTTCTTGAAAATGTAAGTCAGTATCTAAGAATACAATTTTGGCATCTGGCTTAACTTTTGATATTAAATCTATCAAAATCATACCCTCTGCCCCAAAACTACATGAATATACGATAGAATCTCCATAATGTTCATACGCCCATTTAATTATTTGATATGCACCTTTAGTTTCATCGTCAATATCAATATCTTTAAAAGGATCAGTGTCAAAACGTTCATATGTTAACACTTCGGCCATGATATATAACGTCCTCCTTATGCTTATTTCTACAAGCTTTTTAAGTTTAAAATCAATGTTTTTAACAGAATTTATTTTAAACAGATAAGTTTACTAAGAAATAATAAATTATGATGATTAGCATACCCGATACAGCATATGATGTCAACTGTTCTTTTTAAATTTTCAGTCAATTTAATGAAGAAATTATTCACTCAAAATGATAGTTGTTGCGAACACTTCAGTGTTAGTTTGTTTTAACTGAGGAGCTTAGTTACAAAACTTCTCAGAATTGTTACTAACGGCACCCTTATTTACAAAACTCCTTGGATTTGTTACTAACGGCCTCCTTAGTTACAAAACTTCTTAGAATTGTTACTAACGGCGCCCTTATTTACAAAACTTCCTGGAATTGTTACTAACGGCACCCTTATTTACAAAACTCCTTGAAATTGTTACTAACGGCACCCTTATTTACAAAACTCCTTGGATTTGTTACTAACGGCACCCTTATTTACAAAACTCCCTGGATTTGTTACTAACACCCTCCTTAGTTACAAAACTTCTTGGAATTGTTACTAACGGCACCCTTAGTTACAAAACTCCTTGAAATTGTTACTAACGGCACCCTTATTTACAAAACTCCTTGGATTTGTTACTAACGGCCTCCTTATTTACAAAACTCCTTGAATTTGTTACTAACGGCGCCCTTATTTACAAAACTACTCCAATTTGTAACTACTCGTGTCGTTATTCACATTTCTCACTAAAACTGCTATTAACAAAATTAAGATATAAAAATTTCCAACAAAACCATGTGATTTTGTTGGAATTTTCTTTATAAGTTATCGTCTTCTTTTTCTGCTCGTACTTGAACGATTCTTAATGATCGTCGTTCAACTGCTTTTAATTTTTCAGCTCGTTCTTCTAATTTAATTCGATCTCCGCCTAGTGTCCGGATAAATGAAACCATCATCATCACAAATATAACAGTTAGTGGCACACTTGCTAATATGGATGCTGTCTTCAAGACGTCTAACGCGCGTTCTCCACCTACTAACATTAATGAAAATGGCAATAAGCATAATGCAAACGCCCAGAATAAACGATTTGCTTTTAATGGTTCGTCTATAACTTCTTTTTGAGTTGCTGCTGCTAATATATATGAGCCTGAATCAAATGTTGTTGCTAAATATAAGAATGCTGAGATTAAGAATAGGACAATCATTACTTTTGGAAATGGTAATTGATGCATCACTTCTATTATAGTGGCTTCAGCGCTATGTTGATTCAAGAATTGAATGACATCAAATTGTCCTGAAATTTGTAAGAACACTGCATAGTTACCAAAGATACCAAAGAATAATACACACCCTAAAGTCCCATAAATAATTGTACCTAATACGACTTCTTTTAACGTACGACCTTTGGAAATTCTGGCAATAAATAAGCCAATAAATGGTGCATATACTAACCACCAAGACCAATAGAATATCGTCCAATCTTGAGGGAAGTTTGTTTCTTTTCTATCACCAATACCGCCAAATGGTTCTAACCATGTTGCCATTCTAAAGAAATTCTTCAACATATTTCCTAATCCTGATACAGTTGTTTCCATAATAAATATCGTTGGTCCGACAATCAGTACGATTCCTAAAATTAAGAATGTTAGCCAAACGTTAATATCGCTTAATTTTTGTATACCTTTTTTCAGTCCCGTATAAGAACTAAATGCAAAGATGACCGTAATGATGAGCAAGATAATACTTCTCATAACCATATTCTCACCATCTAGTCCTGTGAGTCGCTCTATCCCTGCAGAAATCATTGGCACACCTAGTGCTAATGATGTCGCTGCACCACCTAACAATCCAAAAATAAATAAAACATCTACAATTTTACCGAGTAATTTATCCGTTTGACCTTTTAAAATTGGTCTACATGCTTGGCTGATTTTATAGATTGGCTTCTTCTTAACAAATACTAAATAACCAATTGGCAATGCAGGTAACACATAAATCGCCCAAGCTATTGGGCCCCAATGAAACATGCCATACATTGTTGCATATTCGAGTGCTTCATCCGTCATACTACCTGCACCATACGGCGGCACTTGATAATAGTATGCCCATTCGATGACACCCCAGTATAAAATGTCTGAACCGATACCCGCACAAAACAGCATCGAAATCCAACTAAAATTATTAAATTCAGGTTTATCACTTGCTTTACCTAAAGTGACATTCCCGTATTTCCCAAACGCTATGTATAATACAAATGCAAAAACAATCAATCCAAGTAATAGATACCATGCACCTAATGAATCTGAAATAATATCATTGATACTTGTGATGACTTCTTGACTAGCTTTAGGGAATACCATCATCGGTATAACAGCGATAAGTAATACTGCAACCGTCCCATAAAATGTCCACCAGTCCATTACTTTATGTTTCTTCACTTCTGAACACTCCTCGTTGTCGATTAATGTACATCGTTAAATAATCATTTTTAATGAACACGATGATTTAAATCACAATGAAGACGATATAGAAGTTTTAATAAAAATGCAAATTACATACAATGAAAAGCATCATTACTTATGAATAAATATATATAATACACATTTTATAATCATTATAAATATTGCTACAACGGTTGTGTTAAGTTAAAATTTAACGAACATAACAAATCTAACGCACTTTTATTATGTATTTTTATACATATTTCATGAATATAAATTTATATAAAAAAGAAGGAAATATGACATGAATTTTGCCATATCTCCTTCTATATCTCATTAAATATAAGTGGTCATTAAATAAAGTACTGGTAACATAATCGCACTGAGTACAGCTGTTAAAATCATACCAATTGTACTAAACGCACCTGCTTCAATATTAGATTCCAAAGCTTTTGCTGTACCAAACGCATGTGAAGCATTACCATACGTTAAACCTTTTGCTAAATCACTTGTAAACTTCGCTTTGCTAATATAAAAATTACCTAAAATACTACCAATTAAACCTGTCGCTATAATAAACATTACCGTTATTGTATCTGTGCCACCCATTTGGTGAGACACTTCAATACCTACTGCTGCTGTCATCGATCTAGGTAAAATTGTGACAATCGTTGAACTCGGATATCCCATTATATATAGAACGCCATAAATGAGGACAAAGTTAACCATGATGCCTGCTAATACACTTGAAATAATAATTTTGAAGTTCGCGACAATCAACTTTCTATATTTATATAACGGATAAGCTAAACTCACAACTGAACAATCTAAAAATTGATGAATCCATGAACCACCTACCATGTAGTCTTTGTAATTCATACCTAACACTAATAAAATTGTGACAATCATAATTGAAGCAATCAGTGCTGGATTAAGAATAGGATGTTTATATTTAATTTGTAGTTTCTTAGCGATGATAAAACAAGCTAATGTTAAAAGTACCATCAATAAAGATTGTATAATCATGATGCATTCTCCTTATCCGTTTTATTAATATTTAAAAACTTTTCACATACATAACCAGATGAGAGTGCTACTAAACTTGTACTCACAATGAGTAACACGACCATAATGATATAACCTGGTCCAATCTGATCTGCAATATCCATTATGCCTACGATGGAAGGCACGAAAAATAAAATCATAACATTAATTAATTTATTAGCACCGACTTCTATCCATCGTTCAGGTAAAATACCTGTTAGAAGTAATAAAAATAATAATGCTAGTCCAACAATACTACCTGCAATTGGTATATGTAATATTTCTTGAAGCCATTTACCAATTTGAGTAATCATATATATGAGAGATACTTGAAATAGTATCTTTATAAACAATTTGATCATATGCGCTCATCCTTTTAATAAGACTTATAGACAATATTATAGGACGGTTCAAAGTATTAATAAAATACATATTATCGATTTAACATATTCCGTATTGGAATAGTTCAAACATATCATTACTGCTCAAAGCAAGAAACAGGCTAGAACATTATGTTCCGGCCTGCTTCTTGATTAATGATTCTTTTAGAAATAATATCCATTCTTTCGTAACGCGATTCACATAAGCACCTTTTTTCCAAATTAATCCGAGATGCCAATATATCTTTTCACCTTCAAGTTCAATCATTGTCACATCATCACTCATTTGTTCAGCAATACTTTTTGGCACAATAGATAGACCAAGTCCTCTTTCTATCATATTGCTGATAAAGGTAAGCTGTGATATTTTAGCAACTGTCTTTGGATAGAATCCCTCTTTTCGACAGTTCTCAATAATCATATCTCTTAAATAATAGTCATCGTGAAACAAGACAAATTCTTCATCTTTCAATTCTCTGATTGAAACTTGATGTCTCTTGGCAAGTTTATGTGACTTATTCACTACTAAAAATAATTCCTCTTTATAAAGTGGCACGCTGTTATATTTAGATGAGTCTACAGGTAACGTCGTCACACCAATATCTACTTCATCTTTATTAATATAATGTTCTACCGCTTTACCGCCACCTTCAGTAACTTCGTATGTGACGTTAGAATATTTACCATGAAAATTCTCAAGACTATCTGTTATAAGATCCACTTTAATCATAGGTGATAACCCTAATCTAATGTGTCCACGTTGCACTTCAAAGATATCATTCAATTCGAGCGTCAAATGATCAAACAGTGTTAAGAATTCTACCGCTTTATCATAAAATACTTCGCCAGTATCAGTTAGTTTAATGTGTTTTTGTGAACGATCAAATAGCGTGACATCAAATTCATTTTCAAGATTTTTCACAGCTTTACTAATTGTAGATTGCGCTACAAATAAATGTTCTGCTGCTTGGGTCATACCACCATTTCTAACTATTTCCACAAAATATTTTAACTGTTTAAACTCCATTTGCTATACCTCATTTCATGGATTTCATGACAGACTTAAAGCGAACATATAAATACGATAAGTATAATAATCGGAATGATATATCTCATTAAGAACTTCCATAATTTAAACCATTTTAAAGAAAGTTGATTCCCCATTTGGAATTCTCTTTTTACAATAGCTTGATCCATTCTAAACGAAATAAATATAGCGATTAATAAACAGCCAATTGGCAATAATATGTTGCTCACTAAATAATCTGTAGCATCAAATATAGACTTTCCAAAAATCGAAACATCTGCAAGAACACCATACGACAGTGAAGATGGAATACAAGCGATAAATGTCAGTAATCCTAATATCCACACTATTTTTGAACGTGATCTTTTGCCTTCTTTTTCGAAAGCTGAAATGATAATTTCAAATTGACTAAATGAAGAAGTCAATGTTGCAAATAAGAATAACAGTAAAAATAACGTTAAGAATACTGAACCAAATGCCATTTGACCAAATACATTAGGTAATACGATAAATAATAATCCAGGACCTTCAGTAGGTTCTAATGAGAATGCAAATACAACTGGGAATATCGCCATTCCTGCTAATATAGACACGATAATATTCATAATCGATACTGACATAGCTGACGTTGGTAAGCTTTCTTTTTTACTTAAATACGAACTATAAGTAACCATACATGAGAATCCAACAGCTAACGCGAAGAATGACTGACCTAACGCATACAATACGCCTTCAGCTGAGAAGTCTTCAAAGTTAAAACTAAAGAAGAACGATAATCCTTCAGACGCGCCTTCTAAAGTTACTGCTCTAACAACAAGAATAATAAAGAATATAAATAATAAAGGCATTAATACATTATTTGCACGTTCAATACCTTTTTTAATACCGAAGTTTAACACAACAACATTCATTAAAATAAAGACAAACACACCGATTAATACAGTAAATGGCTCTCCTATAATTTGTTCAAAGACTTTACCGTAGTTTGTACCATCAGATATAAGATTGCCTGTTAATCCCAATGCTGTATAGATTGTAATCCAACCACCTACAACACTGTAAAAGGATAATAATAAGAAACATCCAATAACACCAAGTCTGCCCGTTATTCTCCATGGTGATTTTGGTGCTAGCGTATCATAGGCTGCAACAGCTTCTTTGTTTGTTGCACGTCCAATGATAAATTCCGAAATCAACATTGGTAAGCCAATAAATAATGTAAATATAATAAATAACAATAAGAAGGCGCCACCACCGAATTGACCTGCAACATAAGGAAACTTCCATATTGCGCCAATACCGATTGCAGCACCTGCTGATGCCATAATAAATCCTATCTTAGATGACCATTGATCTCTTTGTTTGACCATGTTATCACTCCATTCAGTTCTTCCTTAATTGAAGTATAACGCAAATTAATCATCTACACAGTAAGAATTTTTATGACATTAGTTCTACATTTGTAAATATACTGCCCATTTTTTCAGCAGCATTATCCGAAAACATTAAATCTAAATTATCTTGAGATTCTTGTGCATGTTCTTCAGAAGCTTTGTACATTTCATCTTCGTATGCTGTTATCACATCTTCTAAATTGTCATGATTTTTAAATGCGCGTGCTAATAAATACGCGTCATATAAAGCTGTATTAACACCTTCACCTGCGAATGGACTCATAACGTGAGCGGCATCACCTAATAATGTGATATTCGATTGACGTTTCCATTTGAAACCAATTGGCAATTTATAAATTCTTCTAAATAAAGCTTGATCATCAGCGTATGAAATGTATTTTAAAAGGTCTTTATCCCAATCTTTAAAATCTTGTAATAAACGTAATTTTAGTTGTTCAGAAGACAAAGCTTTATACGTATCTAAATCTTTATAAGGCATGCGATAAGTGACATAAACTTTAATTGATCCATCACCGTTCAATTGTCCAAGTATAGCTTGATCACCGCCAAGCGCCATGATTTTACCATTCTTATTAAAAGCAGCTAAATCTGGAAATTGTTGTTTCACATCAGAAATATTTAGTTCGACCATTGAAATGCCTGTGTAGCTGATTTCTTGCTCTGTTATAAATGGTCTCACTTTAGAAAATGATCCATCTGCACCGACTACAACATCAAAGATTTCACTCATATTATGATTAAAAGTGACTTTAACTTTATGATTATCTAACGTTTCTATTGCTTTAAATTCATAATGATAGCGGATGTTTTCTGGATTGATTTCGTTAAGAATCATATCGCAAAGTTCACCACGGTCAATCTCTGGTCTTCCACCTTCACCTTCTGCATCATCTTCAAAATACAATGTGCCATCTGGTCCTAGAATTTTTGTATCTTCTCCTTCAAATCTTGCCATACTTTTAAATGTTTCAATAAGACCAGCTTCTTTAATCGGCAATTGTCCGGATTCTTCGTGAATGTCTAACGAACCACCTCTATTGCCATTAATATTGCGCTCACCTTTTTCAAATATCGTAAATGGAATTCCTTGTTTCTGTAATAACAAACCGAGCATTAAGCCACCAGGACCTCCACCTATAATTGCGACTTTATTATTTTTATTGCTTTTCAACATGTTTACCTTCTTTTTAGTTTTTATATAAGTTTTTTGCTTTTTCTTTTGTTTCATTTATAAATGATTCGAATTTCGCTTTTTTCTCATCATCTTCTACTGCTTCTCTTCCCGCTAACATAATTTCTTTAAATAAATCTCTAAGTTGATTTCGTGCATCTTCCATTGCTTTAATATCAACATTTTGGAATCCTTCTAATCGTTTCGTAAATTCATCTTGATCGATGTTTTCATTTAAAAATGTTTCGCCTTCATCTGTAATTGTATAAACTTTTTTATTACCATCTTTAGAAATTGATACAAAGTCTCTATCTTCTAACATTTGCAAAATTGGATAAACAGAACCTGGACTTGGTGCATAGAATCCTTTGAATCTTTCTTCTAAATCTTTAATGACTTGATAACCATGTTTTGGTTCTTCTTTTAACATTTTTAAAATAATAAATTGTAAGTTCCCTTTCTTAAAGAAACGATCTCTTCCCGGATGACCGCCAAAACCTCTGCCAAAATCAAAGCCATCACGATTCATCATATGACCTCTGTGATTGTTAAATCTTCCCTCAAAATTTCTTCTAAACATATAATCACCTTTCTTCTTTTCGATATATCGTTATATTATCCGATATATCGAAAAGAGTCAAGCGATATATCGGAATAAATTTTATCGACATCTTTTCATACCATATTTTTTACAATTTTATGTAATTTTCATGGAATTCCCTAATACTGAGAATGTTTCTCATATAATATAATTGAGATATATAGAAGGTAAATATTTTAAAGGAGGTCATTACATGATTACTAAAGAGCGTCATGTTGCTGATGTCGTAACAGATATTCCAAAGTCTGCTGATATTTTTCGTAAATACGGTATCGACTTTTGTTGTGGAGGTGATGTATCCATTGATGAAGCCGTGTCTAATAATAAAAAGGTCGATTTAGAAACATTGTTAAATCAACTCAATAGCATACCTGCCGATCAACAAAATGGCGGAATTGATATTAAATATTTAGATGCTGCTTCACTTATTCAGTACATTCAATCTCGATATCATGAAGGATTGAGAACTGAGTTCCAAAACTTAACACCTTATGTTACAAAGTTAGCTAAAGTTCACGGTCCAAGTCATCCATATTTATTAGAACTAAAGGACTTATATACTAAATTGAAGTCTGCATTATTAGAACATATTGACGAAGAAGATCATCAGTCGTTCCCTAAACTTTTAGATGTATCAGCAGGTAAACAAGTTGATCAATTAAACGAAACGATTACATCTTTAGTTGATGAACATGATGAAGCAGGACAATTATTACGAGAGATACGTGCCATCACAAACGATTACCAACCACCTCTAGAAGCATGTGGTACATGGAGACTTGTCTATCAACGTTTAGAACAATTAGAACGCGACACACATGAACATGTTCATTTAGAAAACCACGTATTATTTAAAAAATACAAACATCTACTTTAAAAACTTTTTAAAGGAATGATTCATTATGAAAAAAGAAGCTGGACATACATTTTTAGCGAAGTTAGGTAAGAAAAGATTAAGACCTGGTGGAAAAATTGCGACAGATTGGCTCATTAAAAAAGGGCATTTCAAGAGAGATAAATATGTATTAGAAGTTGGATGCAATATGTGTACAACAGCTATGCAAATTGCGAAAACTTACGGATGTAGAATTGAAGGTGTCGACTTAAATGCTAAAGCTCTAGAAAAAGGTATTAAAAATGTATCATCTGCAAACTTATCTCATTTAATTAATGTTCAAAAAGCTAATGCCATGAACTTACCATTTGAAGATGAACAATTTGATATCGTATTAAATGAAGCGATGCTTACAATGTTGCCGATTAAAGCGAAAGAACAAGCATTAAAAGAATATTACCGCGTCTTGAAACCAGGTGGCATCGTATTAACACATGATATCGCCATTATTAATGTTAAATCTAAAGATGAAATTATCCATCATTTAAGTGATGCCATTAACGTTAAAGTAACCCCATTACCAACAGCAGAATGGTACAAACTTTATCAAGATGCTGGCTTCAAACAAATAGAATCGCACATTGGCGCGTTAACACTGATGACGCCAGCTGGCATGATACGAGATGAAGGTGTATTGGGTACGCTTAAAATTATAAAAAATGCCTTAAAAAAAGAAAATCGCTCTATGTTCTTTAATATGTTTAAAACAATGAAACGATATAAAAAAGATATGAATTATATTGTTCATGCTGTTAGGAAATAACCGTCTCAACAGATATAATAGTTATAATATAACTATTAACTGAATTGGAGATGTAAACATGAAATTAAATAAAATGGACCATGTAGGTATAATCGTTGAAGATTTAGAATCTGTTAAAGCATTTTTTAGTACGTTAGGATTGGAACTGATCGGAGAACAAAATATTAACGGTGAATGGATTGGCAATATTTATGGTGTAGATGCTTTAGAAGCAAGCATTGCTATGATGAAAGTTCCTCACGATGAAACAGCTATAGAACTCATACAATTTCGTGACCAATCATCAACGACCAACAAATCTATACATTTCCCAAGAAATGTAGGTGCTAGTCATTTTGCATTTTCAGTTCAAAATATTGAACAAGTTGTAGAACAATTGGCCACAACATCTTCTCAAGTGATTGGAGAAATTACGCAATTCGAAGACATCTACAAATTGTGTTATATCAAAGGTCCAGAAGGTATTTATATCGAATTAGCAGAAAAACTCAAATAAGTTATAATAAAAACATTTTGGAAATCAAGATAATCGGTTTCTAAAATGTTTTTATTTGTATTTTAGTGGAATATTATATATAATAAATGTAAAAAAATAGGAGGTTGATAGATGGAACTCACACGATATAACAGGGCAATCTTTGGTCGAATAGATGCCAATCAAGAGACCCAGGAAATTTATCGACAAATCCAAGGAGAAGAAGGTGAACAAATTGTACAACAAATGTTAGATAAAGAACTTAAGTTAAATTATGTACATAACATTGAATTAAATATAAAGAACCAAATTCAACTCGATTTCCTCATTGTAGATGATGATAAGATGATTAATTTAGAAGTCAAACATTATAAAGGCGACTATTATATCATCGATAATCAAATGAAAAATAGTTACGGGAACATATTCCAAACCCCCTTTTCACAAATGAAAAGAGCCGAATATGAACTTGAATTGATTAAATCACATCTCAATATTAAACGAGATATTTTATCTTATCTCGTATTTACAAACCCCACATTTACACTTCACTCTGACATACCTAATCGTAAACAGGTACTGTTACCAACAGAGTTACACAAAATTCCTAAGTTATTTAATAATTTTAAAGTAGACGAAAATAGAGCCATCCTCAATAAAATCAAAACACTTAAACAAGATTTTTCGAAGACCTATCCTAGACATATGATTCCATTCGAGCAAATCAAACCAGGCTTAAGATGTCCACATTGCCGTAAAATCAACCAAATACAATTAGATAAACGAATGAGATTCGGTCATTGTATGTATTGCTCAAGACATATACAGAGACAGTTACTCTACTTAGAAAATTTAAAAGAATTATACGTATTAAAGAATGGGCCATTTACTTTAAAAGAAGCAGAATTGTGGTGTGGTGGGGATAGATGGGCAATTAGGCAAATATGTAATAAATATTTTAAGAAAGAAGGTGATTATATGTACCGATACTTCTTATGAGGCATCTAAAATGTATGTTTGTTTGTAACTCGTGAGTTTATTTCAGCTTTAACTCACATCTTTGTGAATCTCGTGAGTTTACTTCAGCTTTAACTCACATCTTTGTGAATCTCGTGAGTTTATTTCAACTTTAACTCACATCTTTACGAATCTCGTGAGTTTATTTCAGCTTTAACTCACACCTTTGCGAATCTCGTGAGTTTACTTCAGCTTTAACTCACATCTTTGTGAATCTCGTGAGTTTATTTCTGCTTTAACTCACATCTTTATGAATCTCGTGAGTTTATTTCAACTTTAACTCACATCTTTACGAATCTCGTGAGTTTATTACAACATTAACTCACATCTTTACGAATCTCGTGAGTTTACTTCAACTTTAACTCACATCTTTGTGAATCTCGTGAGTTTATTACAACTTTAACTCACATCTTCGGGGCTCTCGTGAGTATATTTCGACGTTAACTAAGATTTTTACCTCAAAATCGTCGCCCTCCACTCACAGACCCCATCCCCCTAGATTCACCCCCCTCTCAAAAATAAAAACCATGGTATCAGCCCTCAAGCTGAAACCATGGTTTTCTTCATGCCCACCATATATTTCCTAATGATTCGTTTATATTTACTGTTTGCAAGTTATGTGCTGCTTTTTGGAATCCTTCTTCTACTGACATGATTGGGTCTTCATGTTCTATACTCACGACATAATCATATCCATTGATTCTCAACGCGCTTATAATATCTCCCCATACTTGTGGGCTATGTCCATAACCGACTGTTCTGAATGTCCAAGCTCTTGATTGAACTGAACTATACGGCTGCATATCTGTTAATCCGTACATATTGACATTTTCTTGGTCGATATAAGTATCTTTTGCATGAAAATGATGAATCGCACCAGCTTTACCTAAAATTTTAATGGCTGCTATCGGATCAATGCCTTGCCACCATAAATGACTCGGATCTAAGTTCGCACCAATCGCATCGTTTGTCGCTTCTCTAAGTTTTAAAAGTGTATGTGGTGTATGTACTGAGAATCCAGCGTGTAGTTCAATACCTATTTTAACGTTGTAGTCTTTAGCAAACTGCGCCGCTTCTTTCCAATAGGGTATCAACTTCTTCTCCCATTGCCACTCTAATATTTCTGAGTATGCTGTTGGCCACGGTGTTACTGGCCAGTTTGGATGCTTAGCGTCTTCATCTGAACCTGGTATACCTGAAAATGTATTAACTACTGGGACACCTAGGATCGAAGCTAATTTAACCGATTTAATAAATGTTTCATGTGCTTGTTTAGCATGTTCTTTATCTGGTGAAACAGGATTGTCATGACAACTAAATGCACTGATTTCTAATCCACGTTTCTTGATAGCATCCATAAATGATTGTCTTTTACTTTCATCTTCTAACAATTCATCTACATTACAAAAATGGTTACCCGGATTCCCACCTGTACCGATTTCGACCATTTTCAATCCTGAATCTGCAACATGATCTAACATTTCTTCAAACGTTTTATCTTGAAAAAGTACTGTAAATACACCAATTTTCATATGTAACACCCCTTATTTTATTTTAACACTCATTCCTTGTTCACTACTTTCATAAATTGCATCTATTAATGCACTCACGCGTCTAGCTTCTTCAGGTTTCACGACTAACGACTCTAGTCCTAAACAACTATTCACAAAGTTTAAAGTCTGACGTTCTGCAGCAATATTTTCATTATGTTCAGCATATGCTTGTTCGTTGAAAAATGTACCAAATCGAGGTTGATAAATTTCAAATGGATAAAGGTTAATACCCCCATCTACACCAGACATACTTAAGTGAATTTTATCTTCTTTAATATTCGCAGACCATGAGCATTCGAACTGCATCGTTGAACCGTCTTCAAATGTTATAAATGAAGATACATGGTCATCTACTTCAAACGTTTCATGATCAAACGTTCCCCAATCATTGATTTGATTAGGTGTCTTACTCAAACGATTGTACGTCTTACCTAATACTTCGACTGGTTTCGCATCCGTTTGTAACCATAAAGCAAGGTCTAATAAATGGCATCCATAATCAATTAGACTGCCGCCACCTTGAAGTTGTTTATTTGTAAACACACCCCAACCTGGCACTTTTCTTCGACGCAATGCTTGTACTCTCGTTACAAGCGCATCACCTACAACACCTTCATCAATTGCACGACGAGCTGTTATTGCGGCATCTGTAAAGCGGTAATGATAGCCTATTGCGAGCACTTTACCGGATTGATTTGCCGCTTCAATCATTGCATCACATTCTTTGCGATTCATAGCCATTGGTTTCTCACAAAATACATGTACACCTGCATTTAACGCTGCAACAGTTATTTCTGCATGAAATTTATTTGGTGTACATATGACGACCGCATCTACACTTTTAAACATCTCCTCATATTCTGAAAAGACATTTGGAATTTGAAATTGTGATGACACTTTTTTAGCGAGTTCTTCATTAATATCTTGTACGCCAACAATTTCAACTAAGTGATTTAATTTTTGTAAAGCTGGTATATGTCTGTTTTGTGCGATACCGCCGACACCTATAACACCTAGTTTAAGTTTATCCATAAATATAATCTCCTATTTTATTTCTTGCTAATTTCTTCTAAAGGTTGTGCGTTACCATATTGATGTTTAGGTGTGCGATCATTTTTCGCCCACTTAACAGCATTTTTAATAACTTGTTGAATTTCTTCATTATAATAAGTAGGGTAACTTTCGTGTCCCGGTCTAAAATAAAAAATCTTTCCGTTTCCGCGCTTAAATGTTGCACCACTTCTAAACACTTCTCCACCTTCAAACCAACTAACAAATATAGTTTCATCTGGTGCCGGTATATCAAAGTGTTCGCCGTACATTTCTTCTTTTTCTAATTCAATATATTGCCCTAATCCATCTGTAATTGGATGTGTTGGATCAACTACCCAAAGTCGCTCTCTATCATCTGCTTCGCGCCATTTCAAATCACATGTCGTACCCATCAAACTTTTGAATATTTTAGAGAAATGTCCAGAATGTAACACGATAAGACCCATACCATCTAGTACACGTGCTTTTACTTTTTCGACGATTTCATCTTTCACTTCATCATGTGCTTTATGACCCCACCATAACAAAACATCAGTCTCAGCTAATACTTCATCTGTTAATCCGTGTTCTGCTTCATCTAATGTTGCTGTTTTAACGTCGTGTTCTTCACTTAAAAATTCAGCAATAACATTGTGAATACCATTAGGATAAACTGCTTTAATTTCTTCACTTTCTACTTCGTGTCTATATTCATTCCATACTGTTATGTTCATTAATAAAACCCCTTCTTAGTCAAAATATACTGCTTTACCAGTCTTAGCTGATTCATAAAGTGCTTCTAATATTTGTGTAATCACAATTGCTTGTTCTGGTTTCACAACAGGCTCTGTATCATTAAGAATGCTGTCAATCCAACTACGTGCCTCTACTTCAGCTTCATCTACTTTTTCACCTTCATAAAAATCAACGCCTTTATTTTCAAGTTCTACTTGCGTTGTATATAAAGAACCAAAGTCTTCTCCGTGGATTCTTAAGCCATCTTTCATATCGGCACCACCTTCAGTACCAGATAATGAACATTTTGCTTCATCTACTTCTAAAGAGTTTAACGCCCAACTTGATTCAAGCATGATTGTCGCACCATTTTTCATCTTAATAAAACCGAAAGCTGAGTCCTCTACTTTGAACTTTTCAGGATCCCATGGTCCCCATGCATTAGCTGCATTTTCTTTCTTACCTAACTTATGAAAAGTTGAACCCATTACTGATTCTGGTTCGTAATTATCCATCATCCATAACGTTAAATCGAGTGCATGTGTCCCAATATCAATTAAAGGACCGCCACCTTGTTGTTCTTCATCTAAGAAGACACCCCAAGTCGGCACTGCTCTACGACGAATAGCGTGTGCTTTTCCGAAATAAATATCCCCTAAGTCACCACGCTCTGTCGCTTTATGTAAATATTGACTGTCAGGTCTAAATCTATTTTGATAACCAATCGTAAGTTTCTTGCCATTACGTTTAGCCGCTTCAATCATTTCTTGCGCTTCTTCTGTCGTCTTAGCCATAGGTTTTTCACACATAACATGTTTACCTGCATCTAATGACGCAACCGTTAATTCCTTATGAGAACTGTTCGGTGTACATACATGAATGACATCAATAGCATCATCCTTTAAAAGTGATTGGTAATCTTCGTAAACTTTCGCATTCTCCGTACCGTATTCCTTAGCTGCTGCTTGTGCTTTATCAATATCAATATCACAAAAAGCAACAATGTTCACTTCGCTTATTTTTTGTAAACTCGGTAAATGCTTACCATTCGCAATACCACCACAACCAATAATTCCTACATTCAAACTCATATGTACAACCCCTTTTATGTATTTATGCGACAGTTAATAATATTAAGCAATCGCTTACATTTTTGTTTATATAACTATGTTAAAATAAAAAACAATAAACACCAACGAATAACACTTGTAAAGACACTTATATTTTACATCTGAATATATTTTCATAAGTTAAAAATATTTTCAGTATGATAAATAGAAAAATGGGACAATTAACACATGTATACATGCATAAATTGTCCCATTTATTTATATTTTCACTTCAGTTGTTTGTGTGTATGAATGCTCTCCGAGGTTAATCATAGATTCTGATATATTTCGTGAGTGGTAACCAATTCTTTCGAGGATTGATATCATGTCGATATATACAAGGCTACCTTCTGGTGAACATTCTCCAGAGCTTAATCTCTTGATATGTTTTTTACGTAAGTCATGCTCTAGTACATATGAATCTTGGCTTCGTTTCACAACTTCGTCTTTTTTTAGATTGTCATAAACGTCAAATACTTC
The DNA here is from genome assembly GCF_022386455.1 of Mammaliicoccus sp. I-M35. Taxonomy (NCBI): domain Bacteria; kingdom Bacillati; phylum Bacillota; class Bacilli; order Caryophanales; family Staphylococcaceae; genus Mammaliicoccus; species Mammaliicoccus sp. I-M35. The sequence continues at coordinate 87,237 of NZ_JAJNIL010000004.1, forward strand.
AAACGTTTTTTCATATGAAATTTTTACGTGTTCATATAACCGTTCGATGCTTTCTTCTGCTTTTGATGAAATTTGAATATCAGCTGATTGTTTCTTCTGCAATTCTTCTAAGTATGATTCTGTTAATGTAGATACTTTCAATATTGTTCTATTAACATCATATAAAACAGATAGCCTTTCAGCATCTTTAGCTGATAGTTTCTTCTCAGATAATTTATTTAAATATTGACGTACATTATCATACATATTATCTACTGCAAGGTGTTTATCTTTATGCTTTTTAATTGCTTTTTCATCAATATTTTCAACATTATTCAACATTGAAACAGTCATTTTACCGATATTTTGAATTTCATCTTGAGCCTCTTGAAGCGCGATACTAGGTGCTCGATTAATTAAATTATTATCAAGATATTTCGGTTTATATTTTTCATTTACATCTTCACCTGGAATGATTTTCGTTACAATCCAAGCTAATGCGAAGATGAATGGTAGTTGTATAAGTGTATTTGTTACATTGAATGTTCCGTGTGCAAATGCTATAACCATTTTTGGATTTAAATTCATAGCGTGTTGAATCCATTCCATCGTCATTTCGTAGAATGGTAATATTAATAGAAATACTGCTGCACCGATAACATTAAACATAACATGCGCCATCGCAACACGCTTAGCAGCGATAGAGCCTGCTAAACTTGCTAATACAGCTGTAATCGTCGTTCCAATATTGTCACCTAATAAGATAGGTAATGCACCATGTAATGAAACTAAATCATTGGCATAGAAACCTTGTAAAATACCAATCGTTGCACTTGAACTTTGAACGATTAACGTCACAAATGTACCTGCAAGTACACCTAATATCGGAGTAGAAGACATATCTAACATAATTTGTTTAAAGCCTTCTAAATTAGCAAGTGGTTTCACCGCACCACTCATTAATTCTAGACCGTAGAATAGTGATCCAAATCCGAAGAAAATCATACCGATATTTTTAACTTTTCTTTTTTGAATGAAGAAAATTAAAAATGCACCTAATGCTAGTATTGGTAAAGCATATTCACCAATGTTAATCCCAATAATAAACGCTGTGACCGTCGTACCGATATTGGCACCCATAACAACGCCTATTGCTTGTCGCATCGTCATAAATCCAGCACTTACGAGTCCGATTGTGATAACCGTTGTTCCTGAACTACTTTGTATTAAAATTGTCACGATCATACCTGCAAGTACACCCATAATAGGATTACTTGTAAATCTATTTAATATACCTCTTAATCTGTCGCCTGCTGCTGCTTGTAAGCCATCGCCCATTTGTTTAATCCCGTATAGGAAGATACCTAAACCACCGATGAATGTAAAAATCATTTGTAATGCCGAGAGTTCCATAACACACCTCTTTAAAGTTATTGTAACCATTGTGAATAATAAACTATAATTGTTAAGCTAATGTAAATTTTTAATTAACTTTTATTAAAATTATGATTATCTTTCTATTTTTTAATTTTAAAGGATTTTCATTATCGATTTATGGCAATTATTAATTAAAAAGTTCTTCAATATTATGATGCATTTTAAAGATCATCATACGTTCACCAGTTCTTGAACTTAAATCTGTATGGAAACTTTTGACGTCTTGTTGGGTAATATCAAATATCATTTGGTATAAATGATCCATGTCTGATTCTACTAATTTTGAACGTGTACGTTTTATACTCAATAAACCTTCTTGTGTTTCACATACGCTATATTCTGCAGGTGTAAGGACACCTTGTAAATCAACAATAATCATATCTCTTAAAATATCTGTCTTAACAGATAGAGAGCCTCTACCTAGATATTCTTTTTCCCATTGCGTAATGGCTTTACTAATTTTTGATTCACATGCTCCTTTAGTCATTTCCATATTTGTCTCTCCTTAATGCTAATTTTGCTTTATGTTAAATGTTCAGCAATTGTTTCAATATTGTTTTGATTGATGGTCATACCGTTTATTGTAATACCAGATGGTATAAGTGGATGATTAGACACTTGATGAATGCTTTGTTTAATACTTTGATGAATATCACTTTCACCATTTAACCATTCATGAATATTGTCACTACTAAACTCAGGCTTACAATTTTCAAATAAGTAATCAAGTGTTTTAATTTTTTCTGTATGACTTTTGACACTTTCAGGTAATGCGATTACTTGTTTATCATCTGACTTTCTAATGATATATACATGCTCTATATCATATTCGTAAATCGCGATAATAATAGATCGCATCACATCACCATATGCATGCGCAATTTCTGCCTGAAAGCTTTGTATCGACATGACATGATTTGGGTTGAAATTTAAAGATTCAACAAGTTGGCTTTCTAGATGTGTATTTAAATCAGATAGTATGAGTATATTTTTTTCATCATTCATATTATACATCCTCTCGAGTCTTGGACATAAATTGTTGTCCTGCTCATTTATTTACCATTTATGCCATTCACCATTTTCATCTATACTTGATAGCAATAACCAATCATTTTTAACTTTCGTGTTAAGCGCAGTATTTTCTTTAAGTAATTTACGAATGTAATCATTCGGCGCTTGTATCACAACTAATAATCGAATCGGTGCATGATAATATTCCCCATCAGCTTTCATAACTGATTGCCAAGGTAAACCTGTCAGTAAATCACTACCGTTTCCTTGCATAACACCTATGCCGCTCGTCACCGTTTGTGTGATTTTATTGCCGCTTCCGTAATAGTAAGGTGCTACTGTTGAAGCATAATATTGTAAGTTAATCCATTGAGCAACTGTCGCCGGCCCACTTAAAATCGTATTTAAAATTTCACCGTCATGATCTTTCGTCCAGTCATAATTATGCAAGAACGCGCGACCATTTAATTGAGATTGCTCTGTTAATGTTCTCTTACCAATAACAAATGTTGCATTTCTAGCTAATCCCCATTCTGGTCGGATTTCACTCCAGTCACTTGCCAACTGTTCTGCTTTAGTTGTGGATTGTTCGTTTGAATGTTCCATACCTGGAATATCTTTAAGTCTTAAACGATTCGCTTCATGCCCAGCTTTAGGCAAAGCTGATTTTAATTTTTCTAAAGCACGCTCAGCTTGATTTGAAAGTTGTGGCACATATAGCCATTCTAATTGATCAGTTGTCGTGCTATGTTGAGCTGCAACAAATACGGTTTCTTCAGGAATTATAATGTGATTGCTTTTGAGACCTTCTCTAACTTCAGGCAAATTACATAAAGTCGCTAATACTTTCGCATTGAAACCACTCGCTGAACCACCACACGCGCCACAATCTAATGAAGCTGCATAAGGGTTGTTTGCACTATGACTACCGTGTCCGCATATGACCACTAACGGCGCAAAATCTTCCGTTAAATCCATTAATTTCAATGCTTCTCGTGCGTAAGTAAGCTGTTCTTGTTTCGTAAACCCAATAGGTAAATCACCAAACCGATTGGGCGCATAATCTATAGAAAGTTTCGTATCCGGTTTATTCATAAGATTTTTATTGAATCGATTGACCAAATCTCCCGTACGTTTAGGCATAAAGCTTCTCGCAATCGTTTGTACACTTAGCCATGAGCCTGTTAATTCTGGAAGTAATAGACTTGGTAATACATTTTGTTTCATTTTTTTAAATGTATAAAATATTGACGAAACACTTTTTTTCTTTTCAACGTAATGATTGGATTGATGTGCATCTTCGTATTCATAAATCTTATGTTGCGGTTTATTCATTACTGGTAAAGCATTATGTGTATGTTGATGTCCGAGTTCACACTTTTCAATTGGTAGTCCAAAGAATCCTGCAATACCAATTGTTTCGAAAGGACCTTCCATTTCTAATTGTCTTCTAAAAGGTTCCGAACGCGTATCTATACAAAAAGCGAGCTGTGCCTCGACAAATGATTTATCATCTTCATGATGGATATGAGATTGAATTTCACTTTGTAATTGTGCCTCATACGTATCTTCCCAAGCTTCTAGCAATAATTTATGTTGTGTAATGCGATCAAATTGATGTGCAAATGCTATATAATCTTCTCGTTCACCTTGAGATAATGCGAACCAATTTTCCAACGTTAAAATGCCAGTTTCAAACCAAGTTCGTACTTGAGAAATGTCTTGTTCAGTATGTTGTTGTTCTAGAGCATGTTCACTCATCAATGTCCATTCCAAAGCCAATCTTATAGCTAAATAATCCGTCAGCAAGTTTAAACGTTCGTCTTTCCAAAGCATCATACCTGCCCATCCTGGTAAAGCCAACAAGTGTATTTCAAGATATGATTGTACCTGTGCTTCTGATATACCAAGTTTGTCTAAACAGCTTTCTATTGTTTCAATAGATGTTGATGGTAGCATTTTTATTTTACGTCTCTCTGCCTTCGATAAAGCTGGATCCAAATGAGCTAACCTCTTCCAGTTTTTATAGAAACCTTTACCATCTTTATGGATTGCCCATCCTGATTGATTATCATCAAGATATAATTTACTCCACTTAATCATTTGTGCATTCAACTTATCTAAATAAGCCTGTCCAGAATATTGTTCAATACGTGTACTTAATATAACGTCATCATCTTGTTGATTATTCAGTGCAACATTTTCTAATGATCTTCTTAATTGTTGTAGATCTTGTTCAGTAAGATTTACTTTGTGAGTTCTATTAAACAATATACTTTCAGCATATTCTCTTAACATCTCTTTATTTAATGGCCTATTATCGTTCGATAGCCATACTGATAATCGTTCTTCTATATATTCCTGTTTAATTTCTCCATTTTCAATTGCAGCAAATAATAAACTTTTGTTCGGATACAAATCGACATTCTGTACCTTTTGAAACCATCTCGCGACATCTTCAAAAGTACGATCTTCTAAACCCGCCCAAGGATGTCTCGCTGCAAATATATTAATAGGAGAAAGTGGTGTTATGACACTACTTGCCTCTTTAATTGAATATGTGATGTCATTTTGTAGTTCAATTGTTTGCGTCATGTTGATAACCTCCTTTAAACGTATGATTTTTCAAATAGCGTGGATGTGTTTCAATATTTTGCACTTTCGATTCACCTAAATGTACAATCCATAAATATATAATCGTGACGATTTTAGATGAATGATTTCTTGCAACCCACAAGTTCAGTGCACTTCCTATTAACAGCAATACAATCATGATAATGACTGCAAATATAGGCGTATGATTCACATTTGTTGCGTACTGATGTAACAAATCATGGAATAAATGATGTACACCAAAGTAAGATAAACCAACAATTAATAATGCTAATAATCCAATGATTCTACCTAACTTACCCTCACCATATGCGACCAGTTGCGTCCATGAAACAGACAATGACCAAGCTAAAATAAGCGCACTAATAATTTGGTAACTACTTGTCGGATCCATTAGCCAAAAGATAATACCAATCATAATGGATAATAATCGACCAACTAGAACCCATATATATGACACACTTTCATTCATTCTTGAAGGCATATCAAAAGTTCTTACAGCAGAACCAGAACGTAAAAATAATGTCGCTTTAAATAATCCATGTAACATCAGATGAACGATAGCTGCTGAATAAACACCTAAAGCACATTGGATAAGCATAAAGCCCATCTGTCCAATCGTTGAACCTACTAACTGCCTTTTGTAATCCACATGTACTAAACTAATGCCAGCTCCCATCAATACTGAAATCGTTGCGATAATGATGAGCAATCCAATTATCCATTCATTTGTAAAAATCGGTGCAAATCTCGTTAAAATCACACCACCAACATTGACTATACCGGCATGCATAATCGCTGAAACAGGTGTTGGAGCCGCTACAGATTCTATTAACCATCTGTGAAATGGCCACTGAGCTGCTGGAATGATGACCGATATGACTAACATCAACTGAATAACCACACCTTGCCATGAATCAAATTGGTCACGATGACCATTACTAAAAATAGTAGACTGTTGCCATTCACCCGTTACATTGTATGTCAGCAAAATCGCGATTACTAAAGCAATCCAACTAATAATAAAGATCGTGCTAGTACTTTTCGCTAAACGTTTCGTAATGTGCCATTGTTTGTTTAAACCGATTAAACGCGTTAAACAAAATAACGTTAACCCCCATAATATCGCCATTAATCTTAAATCATTACTTAACCAAGCAACTGAAGCAAACACCGTTAGAAATGTAAATAATGAAAAATATTTACGATACTGTGCATCTCCATCTAAATAGCGTACAGAAAATCTTTGAATAATAAGACCTATACTCAAAATAAAGAGTGCGAGCAACCATGACAATTTATCTAAATGCCAAAATCCTATATATACATTTCCACTTGTTATACATAAGCCAATTAATGCGATAAGCACTGGTATAAATGCGATTATTAAGTGAACATTAATATATGTCTTTGCCACTTTTGGTGCTAAATATATGATGCTACTTATAAGCGCTAATCCAATTGAAATAAAAAATAATACTAATAAAGCTGTCATGTCGGTTGCTCCTTTTCTGTTAAAAGCAATAAAAAAAGCCGACAATTTAAAACAAACCTCTCGTGTAGATTTGCTTTAATTGTCGGCTTCAATCAAACTAACGCTTACCGTTATTTTAATTGCTTCCTTATTATTTATATGTAATCTTTTTGAAATTTTTAATCGTAAGTCATTGCACCGTTTTTACTTTTTCAATTAACCAATATCGATTAGCCACTTGCTAAAGTTTAGATGCTATGAAATTTTATATACTTTAATAACATATATTTATTTTCAACAAATGTCAATAGTTTGACTATTTAAAATATTCTATAGTTTCATTTATTCGTATTAATGATTATTCACTGTTAGAATAAAACAATATATTAAACAAACGAGGAGATTAACATGAATAGATCAGACTTAATAGCACCAGAAACATACAATATTGTTAATGAAATCGAAAGACATGCAGCAGATGAAACGAAAGAAGCCATTATATTCGAAGATGTCGATGGCAACGTAGAAACGATTACGTACGCTAAACTTATACAAAATTCAAATAAAGTGGGCAACATCTTTAAAGCACAAGGTCTTCAAAAAGGCGACAAAGTACTTATTATGCTGCCACGCTCCATTAAAACATATGAAGTTTACATTGCTGCACTTAAACTTGGCCTTATTATCATTCCAAGTTCAGAAATGTTAAGAACTAAAGACATACAACATCGCATTACGCATGGAGAAGTCAATGCAGTCGTAGTCATTGATCAATGTACAGGCGAATTTGAAAATATACAAGAATATGATCAACTCACTAAATTTATTGTAGGCTCTAAACAACAAGATTGGATTTCTATCGATGAAGCTATACAAACTGCAAGCTCAGAACTTACAGTCGATGAAACAAAACGTGATGATATCGCAATTTTATCATATACATCTGGAACTACTGGATTACCAAAAGCTGTTATACATACACATGGATGGGGATTTGCGCACATCCAAACAGCGCCAAAACATTGGTTAAGTATTACAGACAAAGATACTGTATGGGCAACTGCAGCACCAGGATGGCAAAAATGGATTTGGAGTCCATTCCTTTCAATATTAGGATCTGGCGCCATCGCATTTGTTTATAATGGTAAATTTAATGCAGCTAAATATTTGGACTTACTCGAAAAACATCAAATTAACGCATTATGTTGTACACCTACTGAATACCGATTAATGGCTAAACTGCCTAATCTTTCAGACTATACATTGAAACATCTACACAGTGCTGTATCAGCTGGCGAACCATTAAATAAAGAAGTCATCGAACAATTCAATCATAACTTCAACATTAAAGTAAGAGATGGATATGGCCAAACTGAGAATACATTACTTATCGCATTTTTAAAAGATACAGAAAGCAGACCAGGTGCTATGGGTAAAGCAATACCAGGTAGTTATGTAACCGTGATAGACCAAGATGGTGACCCAATAACTAACGGTGCCACAGGAGACATTGCCGTTTCATTAGATTCACCATCATTATTCCAAGGCTATTTTAAAGACGAAGAACGTACCGAAAAATCAAAACGTGGAAACTATTATGTAACTGGAGACCGCGCAAGATTAGACGAAGATGGCTACTTCTGGTTTAAAGGTAGAGAAGATGACATAATCATTAGCTCAGGTTATACAATCGGACCGTTCGAAGTAGAAGATTCACTCACTAAACATCCGAAAGTACAAGAATGCGCAGTCGTTGCTAGCCCAGATGAAATCAGAGGTAATATCGTCAAAGCATTTGTCATCTTACAAAATGATATCGTAGGCGACGAAGCACTCGTCAAAGAATTACAAACTTACGTAAAAAGTGACGTCGCACCATATAAATATCCAAGAGCAATCGAATTTGTATCCGAATTACCAAAAACAAATTCAGGCAAAATACGCCGCGTTGAATTAAGAGAAGCTGAAAAAGAAAAATATAATAAACAATCATAGGAAAAGAAGTAATGATTGGAGGGGAGCGGGACAGAAATCTAATTTGTATAAAAAGATTTCGTAGTCCCGCCCCGACAAGGATGACTAGAGTTGAATAAGCTTGAAACAAGCTTATTTCAATTCAGTCATCTACTTCCAAGATACTAAAACTGGCTGAGACATACTTTATGTCTCAGCCTCTTTTTTATTTGAGATGAGATTTGGAGAGATGTCTTGGCTTTATTCAGGATTTAAGCCACGACTTGGGCCATCTCTTGGCTTTACTCTGTACTTAAGCCACGACTTGGACCATCTCTTGGCTTTACTCTGTACTTAAGCCATGACTTGGGCCATCTCTTGGCTTTACTCTGTACTTAAGCCAAGACTTTCACTATCTCTTGGCTTTATTCTGTACTTAAGCCAAGACTTGGGCTATCTCTTGGCTTTATTCTGTACTTAAGCCACGACTTCATCCATCTCTTGGCTTTATTCTGTACTTAAGCCACGACTTTCACTATCTCTTGGCTTTATTCTGTACTTAAGCCACGACTTGGGCCATCTCTTGGCTTTACTCTGTATTTAAGCCACGACTTGGGCCATCTCTTGGCTTTACTCTGTACTTAAGCCACGACTTCACCCATCTCTTGGCTTTACTCAACCATTAAGCCAAGAATACCCCACCTCTCCCCCAAATCTCTAACACACTCACCCCCTCACACCAACAAAAAAAGCATTCGACCGTATGATCGAATGCTTTACATATATTATCTTACATATTCAAATATGCCTGCTGCTCCCATTCCGACGCCGATACACATTGTTACCATACCGTATTTGGAGTCTGGGCGTTTACTCATTTCTGACAATAGTTTACCTGTTAACATAGCACCTGTTGCACCGAGTGGGTGACCGAGCGCTATTGCACCACCGTTAACGTTTGTCTTATTAATATCTAACCCTGCTTCGTTAATAGATGCTACTGTTTGTGATGCGAATGCTTCATTGAGTTCTACTAAGTCGATATCATCTACTGATAAATTCGTTAATTCTAATACTTCTGGTATTGCATAAGCTGGTCCTATGCCCATTAATTTAGGATCTACACCTACCGCTTTAAATCCTACAAATTTAGCAATTGGTTTAACGCCTAATTCTTTTACTTTATCGCCTGACATCAATACAACAAATCCTGCTCCGTCTGTAAGTGGAGCCGATGTGCCTGCTGTAACTGTGCCGTCAGCTTTAAATACTGTTCTTAATTTAGATAATGTTTCTAAATCTGTTTCTGGACGAATGAGTTCATCTTGTTTAAATATTTCTTTCGTCACATTTGGACCGTTCTCATCGTATTTAACTTTATGCACTTCAATTGGTATAATTTCATCTTCAAACTTACCTGATTTTTGTGCTTCTGATGCTCTTTTATGACTTTCAACTGCATAAGCATCTTGTTCTTCTCTTGAAACTTTGTATTCTTCAGCAACCATTTCTGCCGTTAGTCCCATTGGATAAGAAACACCTGTATCCGCTTCTTGTAACTCCGGATTATTCGTTGGCTCATTACCACCCATTGGTACGGCACTCATTAATTCAACGCCACCTGCTACAAGCACATCTGCCTGCTCAGACATAATTTCATTTGCTGCTATCGCAATAGTTTGCAAGCCTGAAGAACAATAACGATTAACCGTTTGTCCAGGAACTTCATTTGGTAATCCAGCAAGTAATGCTATTGAACGTGCGATATTTTGACCTTGTAATCCTTCTGGAAAAGAGTTCCCCACGATAACATCTTGAACCATACTACCATCAAATGTACCACCTACACGATTGAGTACACCTTTTAATACTTGAGCTGCAACTTCATCAGGTCTTTCATGAAATAATGCACCACCTGGTTTAGCTTTACCTGCTGCAGAACGTCCGTATGCTACTATATATGCCTCTTGCATTGATATCCATCCTCTCTTATTCAACACTTCATTAGTTACGTAATGGTTTACCTTTTTCTAACATATGCGTAATACGATCATATGTTTTTTCATTTTTGAGTAGAGATAAAAAGCCTTCTCGTTCAAGCTTTTGAATATATCGTTGATTAATATACGTATTACGAGGTAAATCTCCACCTGCAAGTATATGTGCAACTTTTAAAGTAATTTCGTAATCATAATCACTAATGAAGTGACCAATTCTTTGCGCATCTAGTTCAGCTTGTGCTAAAGCTTTAAAATCTCTGCCTAGCGCTGGATATTGAGTTTTAGGTTTAGGAATATAGTTTGCTTCAGATTCATATCTCGCTTTATTTAAAGCAACTTCAACACGTCTTTCTTTGTTGAAAATGATTGTATCGATATCTCTTAAATAACCATATCTCTTAGCTTCGTATGCATTTGTAGATACTTTAGCTAAGCCTACATTCATTAATACTTTCGTAATCGATGCTTGTTTGTCATCATTTTTATGATTTGTTCTAAGCACTCTATCTGCAAACTCTGCTAATCCACCACCTGAAGGTAATAGACCTACACCAGTTTCAACTAGTCCAATATACGTTTCACTCGCAGCAACGATAAATGGTGAATGTAAGACAACTTCACAACCGCCACCTAAAGCTCTACCGTGAACTGCAGTTACAATAGGTTTAAGTGAATATTTCATTCTTCCGAAACTTTCATGTAATTTATCAATTGCTGGACCTACTAATTCATCTACTTTCTGACTTTCATGTGCTTGTTTCATTAAGAACAAGTTTGCACCGACACTGAAATTATTGCCATCTGCATATATAACCATGCTTGTATAATCTTCTTGTTCTAATAAATCAATAGATTCAATTAAGTCGTTCGCAAAGCCGTCAGATATAATATTATTTTTACTTTGAATTTTAAGTAATAATTGATCTTTGTTTGCTACTGATAAATTAGAATCTTCTCTATTCCAAACTTCACGGTCAATAAAAGCTGATGTCGGTGTGACACGCTCTATTGATTCGCCTTCTTTATAGAAGCCACCGCTTTGTTGTTCGATCCATTCAGGTAATTCACCCAGTTCTTGTTTCATTCTATCTTTAACACGGTCAAAGCCCATTAAGTCCCAAAGTTGGAACGGTCCTTTTTTCCAGTTAAATCCCCATACAAGCGCACGGTCTACATCTTTAAAGTCAGATGCAGCTTTAGGAACATTAATCGCTGAATAATAGAAATTATTTCTTAATGTTTCCCATAAGAATTTACCTGCATCATCTTCAGCATTAAAAATGACATCTAAATTGGATTTTAAGTCTTTACTAAATTTAGTAAGAATTTCGAATTTAGGCGGTTCAGGTTGTACGTACGAATCGCTTTCTATATCGTAAACAAGTCTTGTCTTTTTATCTTTTTTATAGAAACCTTGTTTCGTTTTTCTACCTAACGAGCCATTTTTCACAAGTGTATCGGCAACTTTAGTATCTTTGAAATACGGTTGCTCTTCAGGCACTTGTTGGAGTCCTCTCGTAACGGTAACGGCTATATCTAAACCAACTAAGTCAGATAAACCATATGTTCCAGTACTCGGTCTACCAATTGCTCTACCCGTTAAAGCATCTACTTCAATAATTGAAAATCCTTGTTCTTCGCCGCGATACATAATGTCATTCATCGTTTGTGTACCGACTCTGTTCGCTACAAATCCAGGCACGTCATTCGCAACGACAACACCTTTACCAAGTACTTCTTCAGCAAATACTTGTGTTCTTTCAACGATCGCATCTGACGTATTACGATTCGGAATGACCTCTACAAGTTTCATAATGCGAGGTGGATTAAAGAAATGTAATCCTAAAAATCTTTCTTTATCTTGATCACTAAATGCTTTAGATATTGCTTCAATTGGAATACCTGAAGTATTCGTTGCAAATATCGCATTATCTTTCGCAACTTGAGTAACTTGTTTCCAAACTTGATGTTTAATATCTAATTCTTCTTTAACCGCTTCAATATAAATATCAGCATCATCTTCACCTGTTAAATCATCTTGAAAATTACCGTAAGATAAATTAGATGCAAACTCTAAATCGAATAATAAAGGTCTTTTAGCATCTGTAATCACATCATATGCTTTTTTAGAAATTTTATTCGGGTCTTTTTCATCGATTACTATATCTAATAATTTTACTTTTAAACCTGCATTCACTAATAGTGCAGCAATTTGACTACCCATTGTACCTGCACCTAGAACGGTCGCTTTACTTATCGTCATAAAAAGTCCTCCAAATTCATATATTCTGAGTGTGTTTCGTCTTGCTCAGTTAGCTTAAATAAATGCTGAATCTCCAGTTAATGCACGTCCAATTAACAGTGCATTGATTTCGTGTGTACCTTCATATGTGTATACTGCTTCTGCATCTGAGAAGAATCTCGCAATATCATATTCAGCTAAAATACCGTTACCACCTGTGATACCTCGACCCATTGCTACAGATTCTCTTAATCTAAGTGAATTCATCATCTTAGCAGTTGAAGTGGCAACTTCGTCATACTCACCATTTTCTTGCATTCTAGCAAGTTGGGCACATATAGACATTGAATGTGCTAAATTTCCTTGCATCATAGCTAATTTTTCTTGGATTAATTGATATTTACTAATTTCTTTACCGAACTGTTTACGTTCTGTTACATAATCAAGCGTTGCGCGTAAAGCACCTGCTAAAGCACCCGTTGCCATATATGCAACTCCTGCACGTGTAGAATAAAGTACTTTCGCAATATCTTTAAAACCATTTATATTTTGAAGTCTTTGATCTTCCTCAACTTCTACATTGTCTAATTTAATAATTGTATTTGGGATGATTCTTAAAGCAATTTTATTTTCAATCACTTCAATATCTACACCTGCTTGTTCTGGTCTAATAATAAAGCCTTTAGGTTTACCTGTTTCAACATCAACAGCATATACCGGAATAACATCTGCTAAATTCGCGCCGCCTATCCATTTCTTTTCACCATTTAAAATCCATTTATCGCCTTCACGTTTAGCAGTTGTTTCTAGCCCACCTGCAACATCTGATCCGTGTTCTGGTTCAGTTAACGCAAAGCATGTTCTTAATTCATGTGATTGTAATTTAGGGATGTAGTAAGCAATTTGTTCTTTACTACCACCAAATAAGAATGAATTATGTCCCAATCCTTGATGGACACCTAATAATGTCACTAAAGATACATCGAATCGTGCTACAACATAAGACATGAAAAATTGGAATAATTGACTAGGTGTCTTAGCACCTTCACGTCCTTCAAATAATAATGGATTTTGGAAATAGTTGAGCTTACCCATATCATCGAAGAAGTCTTCTGGCACTGTTGCATTCACCCAATGTTCGTTGATTGTTGGACGATATTTTTCTTCTAATAAATCATCAAGTTGTTTTAAGAACTTCACTTCCCCATCTGTTAATTGTTTCGAAATATTCAATACATCCTCTGGAAATAATGCTTTTAATGTTTCTAATTTTGTTGACATATATATGACCTCCAAATGTTATTAAAGCGCTTACATTTACATCTAAAAAAATTTAGTATTCATGTTAGCGTCATCTTTGTTTATTGTTGAAACTTTCTCTTCATCATAGCTTTCACTTCTAACTTATCTGGTTTAGCAGTTGAAGTTAATGGCATTTTCGTTACGGATAGATAATTCTTAGGTACTTTATAACTCGCTAAGTTCTCACGCATATAAGCATCTAATTTCTCTACGAAATCTGGGTCTTGTTCATTGAGTAACACAGCAGCCGCTACAGTTTCTCCAAATTTTTCATTTTCATAACCTACGACAACACATTGTGCTACGAGTGGATGACCAGCTAGAACAATTTCAACTTCAGATGGTAAGACGTTCTCTCCACCTGTAATAATCAGTTCTTTCTTTCTATCTACGATAAATATATCGCCATCTTCATCTATACGAGCTAAATCACCTGTTAAGAAATAGCCATCATGGAAAGATTTATCCGTTTCTTCTTGTTTTTGCCAATAACCAGGTGTAACTTGTTTACCTTTAATCGCTAATTCACCAATTTCACCTACAGGTACGTCATTAAAATCTTCATCAAATAATCTTGATTCTACGTACATGACTGGCTTCCCTATACTCATTGGCTTTTTAAGTGAATTAGTAGGTGTATTTATCATCGCTAATGGTGCTTCTGTTAAGCCATAACCATTAATAATATTTAACCCCATGCTTGCAAATTTTTTCTGAACACCAGGTAACGGTGCTGAACCACCTTGAATAAGAAAATCAATATTGTCAAAATTCTTCACATCAAAGTTAGGTGCTACTAACATGGCGTAATACATTGTTGGAATAAGCGATAAGTAATTCGGTTTATATTTAGCCATTAAATCATTGAGTTGTTCACCTTCGAAGTAACGATGTAATACGAGTGAGCCACCTGCCATCAACAATGGAATGACTAAATCATTAAATCCAAATACATGGAACATTGGTAACGAAATAATAGATGAAAATCCTGAATTCACTTTATAAGTGAGTATCGTATTAATCGCATTCGATGTGAATGAATCATAAGTGAACATGACACCCTTTGGTAATCCTGTTGTACCACTTGTGTACATTAATGCCGCTAAATCATCACGACCTACATCTACTGTCTTGAATGGTTTATGATTTTTAGGATTTACAAGTTCATCATATTCAGGTGAATCGATATCCATGTGTAAATAGTCATCTGCAATCCCTTGTAAACTACTTAAATGACGATTTGCATAGAATATAAACTTCACACCTGAATCTTCAATAACACTTTCAATTTCGTTCGGTTTGAGTCTCCAGTTCATTGGAAAGTATACTGCGCCAATCTTAAATGAAGCGAATAGTAAGTCAATCACCGCTACATCATTTGGTGCAAATATCCCAACGACATCTCCCTTTTTAATACCTTGTTCTTCAAGATGGTTGGCTAAGTTCTCAGCACGAATATTTAAATCTTGATAAGTCCATTCTGTTCCTTTTAGTGGATCGGTAACTGCCGCCTTTTCTTCGTCATATTGCGCTCTCGTTTTAATCCAATCGTAATTCATATTAAACTACCCCCTTAATAGTTTGAACCATTGTCTTTAATACATTGTTGCAATCCTCCCCAATTTTCTTGATAAATTTGCTGATCCGTTATTTTAAGTTCTTCAGCAATTATCGGTTGAAATGCTATATTGGATAGAATATCTTTCTCTAAATCTAATCCAGCTGCAATTTCAATTAATTTGACACCTTCATCGGTTAATTGGAATACAGCGCGTTCCGTTACATAATAGACCTCTTGATTTAACGACTTAGCATATGATGCATTGAAGTCCATATTATGCACTTGTTCAACAAATTTCTGAGCATGACCTTCTTTTTCAACAACTAAACCTTTATCATTCCAAGTAGTCTTACTTCCTACTACCATTGTTCCTGAGAAAATAATTTTTTGGACCGTTTGACTAATATCTATGAATCCCCCACAACCATTCATTCTATCGCCATATTTTGAAACATTGACATTACCAAACTGATCCACTTCAGCAAAGCTTAAATAAGCTACATCTATGCCTCCGCTATAAATAAAGTCCCATGTCAATTCATGTCGCATCTTCGCATCTAAATTGTAATTTAATCCGAAGTTTTGACCACTTCCTATCATTCCACCAAATACACCTGTATCTATATTCAGTTGAACTAAATCTTCAGCTTTCTCCTCAACTAATAAATTCGATAATTCATTGTTAATACCAAACCCTATACTCACAACATTACCTACATTTAAAAATTGGGCAGCTCGTCGTAAAATCACTTTACGTGTACTCAATTCATTAACTGGTTCAGGCATACTAAGCACTTTATATTCACCCGAAATAGCTGGGTCATAATAATTTTGAATGGTCTGTCTATGATGTTTTGGGTCATCATTTACACATACATAATCCACAAGCTCTCCAGGAATAAAGACTTCTGTCGGTTTAAAGCTACCATGTTGTACAATTTCTTTAACTTGTACAATAACTTTTCCACCATTTTGATGCGCCGCTAAAGCAGCACCATAGCCTTCTCCTAAGTGTGCTTCATGATGCATATAAATGTTCCCCTCGCTATCAGCGTATGTACCACGAAGCAATGCAATATCAACTTTAGGAAATTTATATTGCAAATATTCCTCATTATTAATTTCTAATAAAGAAACGATATCTTCCTTAGTCACATCATTGACTTTTCCGCCATCAAATCTAGGATCCACGGAAGTGTGTAAACCTATTTTAGAAATCATATCTGGAAATTTGGCTAACGAATTACGATAATGTGTAGCTAACAATCCTTGCGGTACAAAATATGCTTCTACATCATTATTCTTTATCGCATCTATCGTTTTAGGTGAACCAATGATAATACTCATAATGAGCCTTTTAACCATACCTCTACTCACAAATGAATCTAAATCATAACCATCACCACGATAATCACTAATATCATTCGCAACCATAAAAGTTAAATCATTAAGATTTCCATAATCATCATGAGCTTTAACCAAATGCTTTAAGACACTCACAGGTAAATTACTCACTGATAAAGCTGCCAGTGAAATAACATCTCCACTTTTGACAATGTCTTTCAAATCTTCGAACGAAATAATTTGCATACGATTATCCCCTATCTTTCATAATTACAATCATTCCATAAAAGACCTCCCCAATAAAATGTAAGCCCTTACATTAGTAAATATAACATAGTGTAAATATGAAAGAAAAGTAAAAAGGTATACGACAATATCTTTTTAATTACAAATTCGCAATAATTGCAACTAACACTTAGTACCTCCTCACATACCGTAGCTATAATATTTTTCAAAATAATTATCTGTCGTTTAGAACCTTATTATCTACTGTTACTTATTACATCTATAAAAATATAAGTTATATAAATAAAATATTAAGACTATTAAATTACTCATGCATCGTATATATACAATCATTGAAATACCAATCACCAAGCGAAAAAATCACATCTCACACTAAAATAATTTGAAATTTTATTGTTTGATAAATGAAATAATAATACACAAGCAAATAATTAGAAGGAATAGTTGGAGTGGACAATTCTAAAAGTAGGATTTCTTAAAAATTGAACGATTCATTTATACGCGCACGATATCTCTTCGTCTTCGTGCGTTATGCCCTGATTTCGTACCTCAGCGCACGATATCTCTTAGTCTTCGTGCGTTATGCCCTGATTTTATACCTCAGCGCACGATATCTCTCAGTCTTCGTGCGTTATGCCCTGATTTTATACTTCAGCGCACGATATCTCTCAGTCTTCGTGCGTTATGCCCTGATTTTATACCTCAGCGCACGATATTTCTCAGTCTTCGTGCGTTATGCCCTGATTTCGTACCTCAGCGCACGATATTTCTTAGTCTTCGTGCGTTACACCCTGATTTTATACCTCAGCGCACGATATTTCTCAGTCTTCGTGCGTTTAAACATAAAAAAGCCATTCCGACTTAACGGAATGGCTTCTGTTGTTCAACATTATTTATTTAATTCTAATGCTTCTGCTGTTTGTTTACGAGTTTTCTTCAATAAAGCAGTATCTTCGATTAAAGATTCACCATATGAAGGGATGATTTCTTTAATTTTAGATTCCCACTTATCCATATATTGAGGGAAGTTCTTCTCGATTACTTCTAAAGCTACAGATACTGATGTTGATGCTCCTGGTGATTCACCTAATAAAGCAATTACAGTATGGTCTTCTGAATTTACAACTTCTGTACCGAATTGAATAAATCCACGGCCATGTTCTTCTGTATCTTTAATAACTTGTACACGTTTACCAGCGATATGAATATCCCAATCTTCGTCTTTTGCATCTGGTACAAATCGACGCAATTCTTTCATACGATCTTCTTTACGTTGTAATACTTGTTGAATTGAATATTTTACAAGTGATAAGTTTTTAACACCTGAAGATAACATTGTCACAACATTACTTGTATTAATAGATTTAAATAAATCTAAGTTAGATCCGTTTTTCAAGAATTTTGGACCGATTGCTGCGAATGGACCAAATAGTAAACTTTCTTTTCCTTGAATATAACGTCTGTCTAAGTGAGGTACAGTCATTGGTGGTGTGCCAGGTGGCTCTTTACCATAAACTTTGGCATTATGTTCACTTACAACTTTAGGGTTGTTACATACTAAGAATGCACCACTAATTGGGAATCCTCCAAGATGTCTACTTTCAGGGATTTTTGTTTTTTGTAGTAATGGAATGGCATGTCCGCCTGCACCGATAAAGATATAATCAGCAACATGCGTTTCTACTTTACCAGTTTCTAAGTTACGAACTTTAACTTCCCATTTACTATTAGAAAGTTGTTTAAAGTCTACTACTTCATGACGGAAATGAACTTGTGCATTTTCGTGTTTTTCGATATTTTTAACTAATTTACGCGTTAATTCACCGAAGTTAACATCTGTACCTTCGTCAATTTTACTTGCTGCAAGTGGTTCGTTTGAATTACGACCTTTCATCATTAAAGGCATCCACTCAGCTAATACTTTATGATCTTCTGTATAAGTTAAGCCTTCAAACATTGGTAGAGATTTTAATGCATCATAACGACGTTTTAAGAAATCTACATTTCGAATACCCATTACGAAACTGATGTGTGGTAATGGTCTAATGAATTCTTGTGGATTCTCGATAGCTTTACTCTTAACTAAGTATGACCAAAATTGCTTAGAAATTTCGAATTGCTCGTTAATTTCTTTCGCTCTTTCAACATCAATTGAACCGTCCTCTTGCTCAACTGTGTAGTTTAATTCGCATAGCGCAGCATGACCTGTACCAGCATTATTTTTTTCATTTGAACTTTCAATAGCTGGTTGTTCTAATCTTTCGAATAACTTAATATTCCAATCTGGTTCAATATTTTTCAAAAAAGAACCAAATGTTGTACTTAAAATACCAGCACCAATGAGAATAACGTCTTTTGGTTGGTTATTATCCATTTTGATCACCTTTCTAAAATTTAAGATGTATTATATTCATGAATTGGGTATACATAAATATAAAAGTCTGAAAGAATTGCAACTTTCTTTAAGAGATATCTTAATTCTTTATATACCAATTCTAAATCAATATTGTGTAAAAGTAAATCATAAGGTGTGCAGGTCACATGATGTGTTGTAAAAATACATTAAAAATTTTTATCTGAGCTTTCTGTACTTAACGAACTGATTTTGGATTCAGTGCATCTTTTAAACCTTCACCTATAAAGTTAATACATAAAATCGTAACCGTAATGATGATCGCTGGCGGCATCCAAATCCATGGTTTACTTCTCAAAATATCTCCTTCTTGCGCATCAGTTAGCATATTACCCCATGTCGGAACAGTCTTATCAATACCAAATCCTAAAAAGCTTAATCCCGCTTCTGCTACAATTTGGACTGCAAATACTAATGTTGCATGTACAATAATAACGCTCAGTATATTAGGTAATAAATGCTTTAACAAAATTTTATAAACAGGTGTTCCAATTGATTGAGCTGCTAAAAAATATTCATTTTCTTTTTCTTGCAATACTTTACCGCGAACAATACGTGCAATACCAACCCATGACAATGCAATCAGTACGATTGCAAGTATTAAAGCAGATCCATATTTGTTTTCAATTTTACCGCTAAAAGTCGCATTCAATACAACAGCGAATGGTATAAAAGGAAAGAGCATCACAAACTCTGTGAAACGCATAAGTATTGTATCAACCCATCCTCCATAATATCCTGAAAGCATGCCGACTAATATTCCGATTAACATTAATCCCACAGTCGTAACGAGACCGAAAATAAGTGAAACTCTACCAGAATACAATAATCTACTCAATATGTCTCGACCACCTGAATCTGTCCCTAACCAATGCTCAGTTGTCATTTCACCTTTAATCATGACTAAATTTTGCAAGTTCGGATCATATGGAGCAATGAGTGGTGATATTATAGATACAAAGAATATTAAAGATAATATTAAGGTCGCAAACATAGCTGGTTTGTTACGTATAAATTTGTTTCTTGCAATTGTCAAAGGCGATTTGTTTTTGATTTTATCTTGCTTACTCATATTATCCCCCCTTAGTTACTCTTGATTCGTGGATCTACTAAACTATATGAAATATCCGAAATTAAATTGGCTAATAACCCTAAAAATGAAAAGAATAATAATAACGACATCATGAGTGGATAATCTTTACCACCAATAGATTCAATCAGCAACTTCCCAATTCCAGGATAAGAAAAGATTGATTCAGTTATAACTGCTCCACCAAATACAGATAATACGTCAGATCCAAAAAATGTAACAATCGGAATGATTGAATTTCTTAAAATATGTTTATTATAAATTTTAGATTCCGATAACCCTTTCGAACGTGCTGTACGTATATAATCTTTTCTCGATACTTCGATAATGTCATTTCGTAAGAATTGTATATAACTTGCAGTTGATAATAACCCCAATATCATTCCTGGTAAAATAGCGTGATATAACTTACTTATATAATATGCCAAACTACCTTGTTCAAGTCCTATTTCAACAGATCCTGAAAATGGAAACCAGCCTAATTGAAATGCAAATACATATATTGCAAACACACCAGCTACAAATGAAGGTATGGCTAACATAAGATAATTCAACACTTGTATACTATAATCGTATAAACTATATGGTTTCCTACCCGAAATTATGCCAAGTGGAAATGCAATCATATATGTAATGACTAAACTGATAACACCTAATAAAATCGTATTAGGCATACGTTCTTTTACTAAATCCATAACTGGTCTTTTATATCTAATTGAATCACCTAATTCTCCATGAAGTATTTTATTCCCCCATGTAAGATACTGTTTATAGAGCGGATCATTGAGTCCTAATTTTTCTCTTTGTTCTTCATAATATTTCGAACTAACATTAGGTAGCTTTTGACCAGTAAACGTATCTCCTGGTTGCATTTTAGCTAAACCAAAAATAACAATAGAAATTAAAAATAGTAATGGAATCATGAGTAATAATCTTCTAATAATTAGAGTTGTCATTTACTTTCACCTCATCTTCTAGCAGAATACATGCAGCATAATGTTCGTCTCCAACTTTACGATAGCTCGGTTTTTCAACTGAACATTCTTTTCTCACATAAGGACATCTTGTATGGAATGGACAACCTTTTGGCGGATTACTCGGTGATGGTAAATCACCTTCTAATAAAATTCTCTTCTTCCGCTTCGAAGGATCTATTTCCGGAATAGCTGAAATTAACGATTGCGTATAAGGATGTCTAGGATTTTCATATATTAAATCAGCGGGTCCTTTTTCTACAATATGTCCTAAATACATCACACATATATAATCACTTACATGTTTAACAACGCTTAAATCATGCGCAATAAATAAGTAACTCAGTCCAAATTCTTTTTGTAAGTCTGCCATGATATTTAATACTTGAGATTGTACAGATACGTCTAATGCACTTACTGGTTCATCCGCAATAATCAATTTAGGTTTTAACGCGAGCGCTCTAGCGATACCTACACGTTGCCTTTGTCCTCCAGAAAATTCATGCGCATATTTATAGTAAGCTTCTTCGTTAAGTCCAACTTTTTCTAGAAGTTCCATCACTTCTGATTTCACTTCTTCTTGAGATTTCTTGTAATAATTTCTAATTGGCTCTCCAATAATATCTCCAATCATCTGCATTGGATTCAACGAAGCATAAGGATCTTGGAATACCATTTGGAATCCTTTTCTCACTTGTCTTAAAGACTTTCCTTTTAATTTCGTAATGTCTTGATCACAAAATATAATTTCTCCAGATGTTGCCTTTTGTAATTGTAAAATGGTTCTACCAGCTGAAGATTTACCACATCCTGATTCACCAACAAGTCCGACAGTTTGTCCAGCTTTAATATTAAAAGAAATACCATCGACTGCTTTTACTTCTCCAACTTTACGCTGAAAAACACCACCTTTAATTGGGTAGTACTGTTTAAGATTTTTAACTTCTAATACATACTCATTAGACATGTAATGGACCCCCTTTTTCTGATATCGATTCATCGTATAAATGACACGAAACTTTATGTTGTTCATTTATAGAGATATCTTTTAAATTTGTCGTTGCACAGGCGTCCATAGCAAATGGGCATCTATCATAAAAGTTACATCCAACACTCGGTATTTTATCTATTGAAGGTACAGAACCTTTAATCGTTTCTAATTTATCTTGTTTGATATCTAATCTTGGTATCGTTTTTAATAGTAATTTCGTATATGGATGTTTAGGATTATTAAATATTTCTTCCACTGAAGCACGTTCAACAATTTTACCTGCATACATAACTGCGACAGTATCACATATTTCTGCAATAACCCCTAAGTCATGTGAAATAAAGATAACGCCCATATCCGTTTCATCTTGAACATTCTTCAATAAATCTAATATTTGCGCTTGAACAGTTACATCTAGTGCTGTTGTAGGCTCATCTGCAATAAGTAATTTAGGGTAGCAAGAAATCGACATAGCAATCATGACTCTCTGCCTCATACCTCCAGATAATTGGTGAGGGTACTCGTTAATAACTTGCTGTGCTCTTGGTATACCTACCTTTTTCAATAGATCTATCGCTCTTTCTTTAGCTTCTTGCTTAGAAATATTTAAGTGTAATAACATCATTTCAATTAATTGATTACCTATTGTAAATACTGGATTAAGTGATGTCATCGGTTCTTGGAAAATCATAGCAAGTTCTTTTCCTCTAATATTATTTAATTGTTCATTTGTATATTGATCAATACGTTCACCCATGTATTTGATCTCACCTGAATTAATTTTCGCAATTTTTTCAGGTAATAATTTTAAAATCGACATACTTAACACCGATTTCCCAGAACCAGATTCTCCTACAATCCCCAAGATTTCACCTTTCTCTAAAGTTAAATTAACATTAGAAATCGCATTGTAGTTCTTACCGTTTATATCAAATCCCGTACTTAAATTATGTATTTCTAATAAATGATTACCATGCATATTATCCCCCCGTTAGTTAGTAAGTCCTTCACCTTTTATAAAGGTTCAAATGTTACACTAATAGATATGATAAGAGTCTGGAACATTAGTACTCGTCCCAGACTCAAAAAATTAACGCACTAAAATATTTATTTATCTTCTTCTACAGCCCATTCGTAGATTGGATTTGCACCTTTTAATGAAACTTCATAATTTTTAACTCTTTTATTTACAGCTGTTGTATCAATTAATTCAGTAAGTGGAATTGCTGGAATTTCTTCTGCCCAGATTTTTTGCCACTCTAGATATTTCTTCTTACGCTTATCTTGGTCTTCACCTACAATTTTTACGTCTAAAGCTTCATCTAATAATTTGTCTGCTTTTTCATTTTTATACCTTGTTTCATTCCAAAGTGCTGTTGATTTATACATTTCTGATGGATCTGGGTCTGCTCCTTGAATCCAAGTACGGAAGTATACTTCCATATCTTTAGAGCCTTTCTCTAAATCATCATTATATTTACCAAATTCAACCATTTCTACTTTTGTTTTTAGACCAATTTTTTCCCAATATCCTTTAAGTGCTGCTGTACGAGGTTCAAATGTTGGGTTTGTTCCTGCATAGTGCTTAAGATTGATTTCAAACTTTTTACCATCTGGATCTTCTCTAAAGCCATCACCATCTTTATCTTTGTATCCTGCTTTATCTAATAATTTTTCTGCCTTTTTAACATCATATTTGTATTCTGTTACTTCACCTTTTTTAGCACCACTCCAGTGTGATGATGGAATTAAACCATTTAACGGTTTACCATAACCATGATAGAATGCTTTAATCCATTCATCACGATTGATCGCATATGCCATAGCTTGTCTTAATTCCTTAGATTGATATTTAGGACGTGCTTTACCGATTTCATTCTTCTCTTTATCGTAATCATTCAACACAAAACCAATAATTGCATAAGATGTTGACGGTGATTCTAATAATTTAACGTTTTCAGATTTACTATCTTTAATTTCTTTAGCAATCGGTGGTGAAACAGAAGATATATCAATTTCCCCTTTTTCTAAAGCTTGTGCAATTGAAGTTTGTTCTACAACTCTTAAATTAATTTTGTCTAACTTAGGTTCACCTTGCCAGTAATCTTTATTCTTAACAAATTCTACTGATTCTCCATCAACAATATTTTTAACTTTGAAAGGACCTATACCTATAGGATTTTTACGAACTGCATCAGATTTAGCCATCTCTTTTACAGGAATATCTTTAAATACTTTTTCACTAATAAGTGATCCAGTCCATAAAGCATATAAATTGTTTGCTTTTTCTTTCTTAAATGTAATTTCTACAGTGTAGTCATCTATTTTCTTAATACCTTCTACTTTGTCTGCTTTACCAGCATGTTTCTCTTCGGCACCTTTAATAAGCTCAACACCACTATAACGTGGACCATCATAGTCTTTATTAGCTAATGTTTCTAAAGTAAAAATCCAATCGTTAATAGTAAGTGGATTGCCATCATGTCACTTAATGCCTTTTTTCATTTTGAAAGTATAAGTTAAATTGTCTCCATCTTTCTTATCCCATGACAAAATATGTGGCTTTATTTGTAAATGATCATCGAAATCAACTAATCCATCGTTGAAATAACCGATAACTTCAGAATCACCTGCTGTACCAGCAAAAATACTTTGGAAGTTACCTTCAGGTGCATCGCCGATACCAACTTTCAAAGTGCCACCTTTAGCATCACTTTTTCCAGTTTTATTTTCCATAGCTGATTCCTTTTTAGAATCCTTATCTTCCCCTTTGCCACATGCTGCTAATACAAGCATTAAACTTAAACATACTAATAAAAAAGTTTTCCAATATGGTTTCATATTTATACCCCCTTGTGTTGTTAAAGTATGTATATATAGTAAATATTTTAATTATTCTGTAAACTTTGTCAATAACTGGTAAAAATATTATAATTTAATAATTCTACAATTATTACGTATGTAAAATATTTTGTTTTTTTATCTGAGCTTTCTATTTGTAATTTCTCTCGTGTAATAATACACTATTGTTAAATAGATATTTGTCTCTTGCTTTGAATTTTGGATATTCATTATGAGTAATCAAGGAGGTTTTTCAAATGACTGTTGAAGGTAAAAATCTTATAAAAGTGAACCGGCAGAATGAACAAAGATCTTCAGAGATTTCAGTTATGATTGAAGAAGGTGGTTTAGGCGCTGATAATTACTATCAAATTATTAAGCCAAACGCGAGCCATAGGGAAACAGAAGAAAACATTTTCCAATTCGAAGATGAAGTTAGTCAAAAAAGTGATTCTGATTTAATCGACTTACTTATTGTAAATGCACAGGAACATACTGCAGAGAATTACAAAGAAGCACAAAATATTATTAAAGCTGAGTTATTGAAACGAATGTGTTAAGAGGATATACAATATGAGGCTGGACCATGGTTGATATGGTCCAGTTTTTTATTTATTTCACCGGCTAACGATCTTGTTTCGGTTTCTTGAACGTTACAATTTCTAACGATCTTGTTTTCGAGTCTTGATCGTTAGCCCCTTTCTCTCCATTATCCTTTTTTTGTATATCCTTGGTAAATTATGGTACAATATTTCTTATTGGAAATTTTTACAATTTATTGAGGAGACAATGAGAAATGAATGGTCAAATGAAAGAGATAAAGTCACATCCAATTCGTTATTTATATGGTCTAGATGGCTTGCGTGCAATTGCTGTTATAGCTATCATCATTTATCACCTTAATCCTAAGTGGTTATCGGGTGGTTTTTTAGGTGTGGATACTTTTTTTATCATTTCTGGCTATTTAATTACGAGCTTATTAATCCATGAATATCAACATACTGGCACGATTAACCTCTTACATTTTTGGAAGAAACGTATTAAAAGGTTACTGCCGGCAGTCTTATTTTTATTAAGTATTGTACTCATATATACCTTATTATTTGAACCGAGTATTATTAAAAGTGTAAAACAAGATACGTTTGCTGCTTTATTTTATGTATCCAACTGGTGGTATATTTTTCATCATGTTAGTTATTTTGATAGCTTCAAAGTGATGCCACTTAAACATTTATGGAGTCTAGCGATTGAAGAACAATTTTACGTATTTTGGCCAATTTTATTAATGATATTACTTCGCATTAAAAAGTTAAAAAGGCATTTTGTTTTAGTTGTATTTATAGCTTCTCTTATTTCATTATTGTTAATGATTTTAATTGCTGAACCGAATGTTGATAATTCAAGAGTATATTTCGGAACAGACACTAGATTACAAACTTTACTATTAGGTGTAATACTAGCATACATATGGCCGCCTTTTAGATTGAAACAGCATATTATAACGCCGTTAAAGATTGGAATTGAAACGATAGGTTGTATTTCAATTGCGCTATTAATTTACTTTATGTTGACTGTTTCATCCAGTGACAATTGGTTATACTTTGGTGGTATTTATCTTATATCTTTAAGTTCTTTACCTGTTATCGCGAGTGCTGTTCATCCTAGCACGTTATTATCTAAAGTATTAGGTAATCGATTATTGTTATGGATTGGACAGAGATCTTATAGTTTATATTTATGGCATTACCCTGTCATAACATTTATCAATAAACATTTCGTTCAAGGGCAAATCCCTTTTTACATGATATTGATAGAAATCATATTAACGTTACTGTTAGCTGAATGTTCATATCGTTATGTTGAAGTACCTATTAGAATACACGGGCTAGCGTATTTCAAACCTGGAAAAGCTCAATTAAAATCACTTATTGCTAAGAGTAGCATTACTTTAGTATTAATTGGTCTTACGTTAACAATACTTTCAGGACATTTTGATTATTTACAACAAACGCAAAAACATCATGCCAAGACGACTTTTAAAGTTTCAAATCACGACCATAAAAATAGTTTGATCTTACCTATTCCTAAAATTAATGTTAATAGCGAACAAACCCATAATCATAAAGGGAAGCATCAAGATAAAATGTTATTTATCGGTGATTCCGTCATGGTTGATATCGGGGAAGAAATACATAAAGCATATCCAGATGCAATAATAGATGGTAAAGTCGGTCGTAATTTAAATGACGCTATTCCACTCGTTCAAGAAAAATACAGTACATTTAATAAAGCCAATCAACAAGTCGTACTTGAACTTGGTACGAATGGAGATTTTTCTTATGATGATTTGACAAAGCTCATTAAAATGTTTGGTAATGCGCATGTATATGTCGTTAATACACACGTACCAAGAGATTGGGAACAAAGTGTCAACAAGAAACTTTCAAAAGCAGCAGATTCACATAAGAATGTTCAATTAGTCAATTGGTATCAAAAAGCAAAAGACCATTCAGAATACTTCGCCTATGACGGCGTGCATTTAGAATATAAAGGCGTACAAGCACTCGTATCCGAAATAAATAAACACATCAAGTCATAATATTTGAAATTAACAAAAAACAGTCTAGAACCCTATTTTGTTCTAGACTGTTTTTTTCGTTTAGCTCGTATTGTTTCTTCTATAATTGAACCGACTATGAGACCGACTGAGATGATGATTTTTCCTATTAATAAAATCATACGAAATCACCTTTTAATATCATATTTGAGTTCTGAAACAAGTATTTATATTTGTGCTAATAATCTATAAGATTGCATTCTATCCTCATGCGTTATTGTATTTGTACTGACCATGATTTCATCACATTGATATTCAGTTCGAATTGCTTGAAGTCTTGATTGAACGGTTTCAACATCACCAATAATCATATTGTCTTTCATGTCATTAAGCATTTCTTTTTCACGATCACTTAACGCATCAAATGTTTGTACTTTTTCTTTTTTATCTTCACCTTGTGCTTTAGGTATTAAACTTTCTATAGCAAGTGCTTCCGCTTCTTGATTAGTCTCTGCACATATGACAGATACCGTTACAATCACTTTAGGTGTTTCTTGATTTCTTTGTTCAAAATGTTCACGGTAACGATCCACAATTGCACGACCATTTTGATCACTCATAAAAGCACCAAACACATATGGTATGCCATTTTTAGCAGCAAGTAAAGCACTTTTCTCACTTGTTCCTAATAACCACGGTGTTGGTGGTACATCAGGTTGTGGTAACACATTTACTTTATGATATTCGTGATCTACAGGAAATTGCCCTTCCAAGAACATCAATAATTCTTCTAACAGTTCTGGTAAAGCCCACACTTGTTTCAAAAACTGCGTCGATAACGCATTAGTTGCTTCAGCTGAGCCACCAGGTGCTCTTCCTATACCTAAATCTACTCTATTCGGAAATAAAGTAGCCAAAGTATTAAACTGTTCTGCAACTTTATACGGTCTATAATGTGGTAACAAGATGGCACCTGCACCAATTTTTATACGGTTTGTATGCGCACCAATATAAGAAAGTAATACCTCTGGCGCTGAACTTGCAAGGTTGGACAAACCGTGATGTTCAGTTAGCCAATATCTTTCATAACCTAAAGCCTCTCCTAATTGTGCTAATGCCAACGAATCTTTAAAAGCATCACTCGCTGTTTGACCAGGTGCTATCGGTGATTGATCAAGTATACTCAATTTCATACCGTTCATCCCTTTTGGTCCTCTCGTATTTCTTTAAGCACAAGACGGTACACCGCAACTTGATTGTCCTCATATAAATTTGTTAAAGACGTTGAATAATTATAGATTTCACCTTTAAACTTCTTATCTTTATCCGGAACTTCAACATCAAAACGCCCTCTATATAACAAAACTGCAATATCGTGATACGCTTCACTCGTTACATTAAATTCAATTGTTACTTTATATAAACCATCTACAGTTTCGTCTTCAAAAAATGTTAATGGAATTTTCATTTCATCTAAATATATATTTTCAACCAATTACGTCACCTTCAAAGTTTATATTTATTATCTAAGTTCAGTATAATATGTCGAAAGATATAATACATGCATTCTGTTTATAGTAAGTGAGCATTATGATGAGCTCAAGTATAATTGATATGTAACTTGTAGCCTTATTTTTCTAATGCTTTTTGGTACTCATATAACGCAATAACCGTTTCAAATTTAAGCTTATTGATATCGTGTATACCTTGTCTAATTTGTTTAATAGTAGTCGCTGCAATTCCGATATCTTTATTGATTCTATATGCGCTAATATCCTTGTTGTCTATTAACTTTTGTACCGTTGATATAACTTCTTGAATTGGTTCCATTTTCATTACTCCTTATATAATTTACTTATTTTCTAACATTTATTATTTACACTAATATTACCTTATTACCCAATTAATTTAAACATCAGTTATGTGCAGAACCGCCTTTAAAAAAATAACCTCCTACCTATTAAGTAGGAGATTTATTTAAAATTTTAAATCTTTTTCGTCTAACGTTTCTTCAATAAAGTCTAACGTATCTCTTATTGCTTCTAAATCAATATCAAATAATATTATTTTTCTTTCATCTTGAACATCTCGTTTTTTCTTAAAATACCCTAATGATTCAAGATTTTTTAAAGATGATGCAATTTCAGATGAAGAAGTGTTGTACATAAGTTTCCTCAGACGTCGCACATAAATTTTTGTAGCATTCATTTCATTTATATAAAACAACGTTATAATGTCTATTTTCTTTAACTTCTTCTTATCATGTATTTGATTCAAAACATCTTTTCTATGTAATTCATATTGTATAATGCCTTTCATACTAACCTCTCCTAACCTTTAAAAGCACTCAACTAAATATATTATTGAAACTCAAATACAATAAACATATTTTTCAATTCATTAGCTGCTATGGAATATACTAATAAATGAATACTCTATAATTTAAATATATGAGCCTTTTCTACACTAAGAAAAGGCTCATTATTTTTGGATTCAATAAACATCTATCCTCAGTCCTACACTAAATAAGAAGAATAAACTTACTTCATCTTCTCTATATTTAGAAATGACCAAATCTTAAACAATATTTAGTTCTTTATCGTTCAAACTTATACAAACATCACTTTTAACTAACCTTTTAAATTACATATCTTCTTTTTATTTAGTTACTTTTCTTCTCTTGAATAAGAGGAAGCTAGCACCAAATATACCTATTAAACTACCAATTAAACCTTTATCAACATTAGCTTCACCCGTATTCGGAAGCATTTGACTTTTATGATCTTTGTCACTATGCGTGTTCATATTTATTTTTCCAGAAGACATATTATTTCCATTATCATTATTTTGGTTATTCATATTTTCAGATTTAAGAGGAACCATCGTTTTATCTTTATTTCCTGGATTGTTAGCTTTAATTGGTTCCATTGGCTTCATTGGTTCCATTGGTTGCTCTGGTTGTTCCGGTTGTTCCGGTTGTACTGGCTCTTCTGGCTTCACAGGTTTGTTACCATTACCGTCACCTTTTTGCCAATCATATTTTAAAAGTTTTTTACCAGACCATGTAGTACCTTCTGGTGCAGTTGAATTGTTTGAAAAATAAAATTCATCCATACTTTGTTGTTGTTTAATATTATCTGCAAGTAAAACTGGGACTGCTACTGTATAACCATAACCTTGCTCTACATCCATAGAAACAGTAACTTTCCCTTTAGAGCAAACGACTTTTATGTTGTATTTATCCGCATCTTTAATTGTATTTACGAGCGTATAGTTATTTTTAGCAACACCATAGTGTAAATTTAATCCATACTTTTCAATTGCTTCACAGTTATAATATGCATCTGGATAATTTTCAGAAATGAATTCTACAGTATGTCTGCCTGACTCTTTAAATTGAGGCGTTGAATACATATGTAAAATATCACTTACTCCTTCTTTATATTCTTGAACTGGCGTAAGAGATTCTGTATATCCAGTATATGTACTTACTTTAAGATTTAATGTATTATTTGTTGATACAAAATTATCATTAATCAATAATCCAACTTCTCGAGAAGTGTTGTTTTCCCAAATTGGTGAAGTTGCTTTTGTAACAATATTTAAGTTTGCATTTATGTCAGTATGTGTATCAAAGTAATTATCAGCAGTAAATATTAATTTGTTGTTCTCATAATTAACATTTCCTAATAATTCCCCTTCTTTATCATAAACATCTAACATCTTTGATCCACTATACTTATTCATATAATCTGGTAGCGTTATTTCAAACTTATCTCCAGGCTTTGCATTAGGATTAAATGTCATATTTAAAGCTAGATTAATATTTGTATTGTAATCAATAGTACTTCCATTCTCAGGAGATAACATCTTAACACTAATGTCTTGAATAATTGATTGATTGTCTGTTTCTGCTGAAGTTACAGTCATTCTATCTGTATTTTCATTACGTTCATTATTTGAATCTGTATTTGCAGTTTCATTTGGTTGAGTGATATTTGATTCCATGTTTTCTTCTGTTGTATTTGAAGTTTGATTGCTGTTTGGCTGTATTTCTTCTGTTGTTGCTTCATTTACACTTTCTGATTCTGTATTTTTATCATCATTTTGCAAGCTTTCTTTATTTTCCGCTTCGTTAGTGTTAGTGTCTGTGTTTTCCGTCATGTTGTTTGCGTTATTTATAGGATTTTCTTCACTCATTGTACTTTCTTCGGTCATAACATTTTCAGTAGCTTGATCATTCTCAGCTGCTTGCGCTTCTTGATTGACCCCTAAAAATATTAGTACCCCTAATAATACTGATCCTGTGCCAATAGAGTACTTTCTAATACTAAACCTTTGTTTATTAATTTTCCTTTCCACCTTAACTTCCCCATCCTTTTATCAAAACGTAAAATATGAAGTTTGCTTTGTAAATGATGTAAATATACACAATAAACTTCAGAAAAATTATACAATACATTTTGTAAAATTTTCAAGTACTTTTTATATAATTTTATAAGAATTCGATATTTTATTTAATATTTACGTTACAGTTGTTTTATTTATAAATAATTGTATGAATAAAAAATGTTAACAATGTAAAAACAAATATTTCCGTATATTAATTTAGTTTTATTCAAAGAATCTTGCTTATACACTATTTATTTTTATCGCATTAATTTAGCTTTATTAATATAGTTCTTATATTATTTTCCTACTATCCTTAACTACAAAATCAACAGTATAAGATTATTTTTTTAGTTTTTTAAAATAGTTATTTTAAGTGGAATTAAAGAACACTCACAACTAATTGGACACTCTAGAATTATCGTTATTTGTCATCCATTCATTAAACGCTTACAATATAATATGAATCTAAATGTGGACTTGAAATGTGGTGGGATTATTGTTAGAAAGACATGTGAAATTAATGAGGCTATTACTTTTAAATCGTGATAGTTATTTAAACGGGACTGAAATAGCTGACTATTTGAATGTTTCAAATAGAACTGTAAGAAGCGATATTAAATATATTAATAGTGAAATTAAAGATGTTATTATCAGTATTAAAGGGCGTGGTTATCAATTAAATCACGAGTTGTATCAAACTGAAGAGATAGAATCCATATTGAATCAATATACGGAAAAGAACGGCCAAACACTCATCAAGATGGCTTATCAATTATTAATGTATAAACAATCTGTTACGCTTGAACAATTATCTGAAGACTATGCTTTAACGAAGAATGAACTTATCGATCATTTAAACCAAATTCAAGCTTGGTGTGAATCTTATGACGTTGCGATTAAACTTGTTAAAAGAAAAGGTATTACGGTAAGTGGCAATGAAATGGATATTCGCAACGCTATTCTTCATTTAAACCAACTCTCTACAAACAATGTTAAGGTAGAGGACTTCATTTTGAATGAAATCCCAAAAGCACATAGCGAATTAATGATGCATATTATGGAACAACATTTAGAGCATAACCATATTCAAACTTCAAAAGTACATATTAAACAGTTGCTCGTACACCTAATCATTATTTTCAAAAGAATCCACGATACAACAGAACAATGGGATATTAATCAAGAGGCATTGGCCATTTCCCGGGCAATTATAGAAGATATTAATAGACAACTTAAATACACTTTAAGTGATGAAACAGCTAAGCTATTTTCATTTTTTATTAGCTATTATTTTGATAAATATGATCTTGGCTTTAAGCAAATATTTATTCAAAGTTATATTGAACGTTTAATTTATCAAATGAACTCGAAAGTCGGTATTGATTTTATGCAAGATGCTGTACTTCGTGAAAATGTTTATTCACATTTTAGCAGAACATATTTGCGTATCGTTAAGAACGTTTATATTAACAATCCACTTACAGAGGATATTAAACAGCAATACCCGTTTGTGTTCAATGCATTATATGAAACGGTTCATTTATTGGAAGAAGATGCACAACTCAATTTAAGTGAAGACGAGATAGCCTTTTTAGCATTGCATTTTCAATCATCAATAGATCGTAATGTACAAGATCAATTTAATGTTGTCATTACTTGTTATTATGGACTGGGCATTTCTAGCTTGTTAGAAGCAAAAATTCAAAAGTTAAACCATAAAATTAATATTACGGATACGATTAAACTTGAAGACGTTTCAACTTACCCATTTTCTAATACGGATATACTCGTTACAACACACGAAATTGATATGAAACAGATACCAAGTAACGTGCAAGTTGTTCAAGTATCGCCTTTATTTCCAGAAGAAGATGCACATAAATTCCAAACCATTTTAAATCAAAAGCAAAACCCTATTTTAAACAACGATGCATTATTGCCTATCGACTTTCTATCGGTACCAATCGAAACAGACATACATTCTACTGTTGATATATTCCAACATGCGGAACGTTTGCTTAATCAACAACATGCAATATCAAGTGGGTATATTGAAAGTGCATTAGAAAGGGAGAAGTTCTCATCAACTTATATTGGAAACGGCATTGCTATTCCACATGGCGACCCTACTAAAGTCTTTAAGTCACATGTATTAATGTTTAGACTCCAACAAGAAATAGCATGGAAACAGCATAAAGTTCATTTAGTATTCTTCTTATCTATTGCAGACAAAGATAAACAAGTAATGAAGAAAATCATACACAGTATTGCTGCATTAACAGAACAAGATGTTAAACATTTACTAAAATTAGAAGATGAACCATTCAAACAATATATCATTGATCGTTTTAAAGAATAATTGCCACTACTAACGGCAATTATTCTTTTTTATGTTTCAGTGAATGCGTTTACAATTGAATTAAGAAGGAGCTGACGTTATGAAAATTTTAGCAATTACATCTTGTCCAAACGGGATTGCACATACTTATATGGCTCAAGAAAAATTAGAACAAGCCGCAAAAGAAATGGGCATAGATATTAAAGTAGAAACACAAGGTGGTGTCGGTGCAGAAAATGTTCTGACATCAAAAGAAATTAGAGAAGCGGACGGTATTATTATCGCTGCTGACAGACAAGTTGATTTATCAAGATTTGACGGGAAAAGATTAATTAACGAAAGTGTTAGAGAAGGTATTCACAACCCTAAATTATTAATTCAACGCATCATCGATCAAGATGCGCATATCCATCATGAAAAAGGTGGCAATAAACAAACAGATGATGACGAAGATCAAAAAAGCGGTCTACAAATGGTCTACCAACATTTAATGAATGGTGTTTCATTCATGGTGCCATTTATCGTAGTCGGTGGTTTATTAATGGCTATTGCTTTAACTTTAGGTGGGCATACAACACCTGAAGGGCTTAAAATTCCTGATGATTCATTCTGGAAATCTATTGAAAATATCGGTAGTTTAGCATTTAGCTTTATGGTCCCAATTCTAGCTGGTTACATTGCAGTTAGTATTGCTGATAAACCAGGTTTAGTACCAGGTATGATTGGTGGCGCAATTGCTGCTGATGGTAGCTTTTACGGAAGTGAAGCTGGTGCAGGATTCTTAGGTGGTATTGTTGCTGG
Organism: Mammaliicoccus sp. I-M35; assembly: GCF_022386455.1. Taxonomy (NCBI): domain Bacteria; kingdom Bacillati; phylum Bacillota; class Bacilli; order Caryophanales; family Staphylococcaceae; genus Mammaliicoccus; species Mammaliicoccus sp. I-M35. The sequence continues at coordinate 122,796 of NZ_JAJNIL010000004.1, forward strand.
TTTCTTAGCAGGTTATATTGCTAAATGGATTAAAAACATTAAAATTCCTAAAGCAATGGCACCGATTATGCCAATTATCATTATTCCTATTATTTCTTCAATTATTGTAGGACTTATTTTCATATTTGTTATCGGCGCACCGATTGCCAGTATTTTTGAAGGCTTAACAACATGGTTAAAAGGTATGCAAGGTACAAATAGTATTATCTTAGCGCTTATTATCGGAGCTATGATTGCATTCGATATGGGTGGTCCAGTAAACAAAGTTGCTTTCTTATTCGGATCAGCTTTAATTGCTGAAGGAAACTATGCCGTTATGGGTATGGTTGCAGTAGCTGTATGTACACCACCTATTGGTTTAGGTCTTGCTACTTTTATCAATAGACGTAAATTTAATAAAGGTGAAATTGAAATGGGTAAAGCATCATTTACAATGGGCTTATTCGGTATTACTGAAGGTGCTATTCCATTCGCCGCACAAGACCCATTACGTATTATTCCCGCAAATATGATTGGTGCAATGGTTGCAGCAGCTATTGCAGCTATAGGTGGCGTTGGCGATAGAGTTGCACATGGTGGTCCGATTGTAGCTGTACTTGGTGGTATCGATAAAATACTATGGTTCTTTATTGCTGTCATCATCGGAAGTAGTGTTACAATGCTTGTCACACTTTTATTAAAGAAAAAAGAAGCAACAGTTGCAACACCTGAAATGGAATCATCTAATAGCGGTATCACAACATCATTTATGGGATTAGATGAAGATGATAACGATCAAAAAGAAACAACCACTTCAAATGATGAAACTCAGAAAGAATCAGAACAAGTCTTTCACGAAAAGGTTATTACGATAGAAGACGCTGAGATGTCTCGAGATGACGCAATCGATAAACTGATTCACAATTTAAAACATCACAACTTTATAGACGATGAAAAAGCGTTAAAAGAAGCTGTATTGAAACGCGAATCAGAATCAACAACAGCAATTGGAATGAATGTAGCCATCCCACACGCTAAATCAAACGTTGTCAAACAACCTGTCGTAGCTGTTCTAAATAACAAACATGGTGTTGTATGGGAAAGTTTAGATGAAACACAACCTAAGATCATCTTCTTAATTGCTGTACCAAATGATAGTAGTGACACACACTTGAAGTTATTACAAAGACTGTCACGTACGCTTATGGACGATGATACAAGAGAAAAATTAATCAACGCTGAAAGTACAGAAGCTATTTATAACATTTTGAAAGAAATTTAATTTAAAAAGCCTGGAACGAATATGTTCCGGGCTTTTCTATGTCTTATAAGTCTAACTGCATTGCTCTATTTCGTGATACTTTTCACCTATCTTACGTGCCGCTTCTCTTCCACCCATAATATTTCTAGCGAAAGGTCCCAATTCTAAATCAGCTAATCCACCTGATACGAATAAATTCGGCAGCCATTCTAAATGTTTGCTAATTTCAGGATACCCACATTTATTGAGTGGTGCTTTATATTCATGAATTAAACGATTTAATATTGGTTGTGTTAATAAAGTATTATCAAATCCTGTTGCCAATAATATATGGTCATAATCCATATGTTTCCCATCAACTGTTATGATTTGATGATTGTTAATATAATCTAATTCATTGAGATGTATCGTAAGTCTGCCCTTTTTCACATATTTCTTTAATCTAATGAATAACTCTTGTGGCATCGAACCTTTATGACGTTCTTTTAAGACAATATTCATCTTCTCTTCTGGATCTATTACTTTTGAAAAGCTTGCCATATTTTTAGGTCCTAACCACCCTGGATCAGCATCAAAATCATGAATTTCTAACGGCTTGTTCGTCCATAAATGCACATGCTTTTCATCATCATGATAAATTAATTTTAACGCTAAATGTGCTGCTGATATCCCACTTCCAACAACATGTGAACTTTCATCAAATTGAATATTTGCATCTTCAAAAATATGTTGTACATCTGGTGCATTCTCATACATTTTTGGAACCTTTGGCTTATGGTTACAACCAGATGCGATAATGACATTCTGTGTATATATCATCTTCCCTGATTCCAATACAACACACCAATTATCTCGATATTTCTTTATATCTACTGCAGTATCTTTAACATGACATTCATGTAATCGGTAATATTCAACTTGTTCTGCTGTATGGTCCATAAACATATCTCTTTTCGGTCTCTTATACTTACCATAAATGCCACCTGCATAATCCATTTTCTTAAAATATTGTTTTAAATGAAAAGGATTTGGGTGAACATGGTGTACGATTGGAGATCTTAAATAAGGCATACTAATATTTTGCGTTCGATGATCAAATTGATGACAGAACACATCGTGCGGGTCAATAATTGTTAAGTCTTTATTTTTTAATCCTTTAATTTTTAATTCTAATGCTATCGTTATCGCGTGGATACCACCACCTACTATCGTCCACTTCATCTTATCACCTTTATTCTTTTTTTAAATCGTAATCAGTACGTTTTATATCATAACCGATTTTACCTATCGTTTGCAACTGAACATTTATACAAACTTGACATCGATTATTAAAAACTATACATTGAAAGTAATTAAATAGATGCACTAGGGGTGTTTTTTAACTGAGATGAGTATGAACTCGAACCCTTTGAACCTGAACTAGATCGTACTAGCGTAGGAAAGTGTTTGTGAAAAGAATTTATAGGGATGACTATGCCCTTTTTATAAATATCTTTGTTTTTACACAACTTTCTTACGAGAAGGTTGTGTATTTTTTTATTTAAAATTCTATATGGGAGTGTTACATATGACAAAGACAATTTTAGTAACAGGTAGTAGTAGAGGATTAGGCGCAACAATCGCACGTACATTAGCATCTGAAGGACATCAAGTCATCATTAATTATCATAATAGTAAAGCGTTAGCAGAACAGTTAGTTGCTGAAATCGGTGCAGAACAAGCGATTGCTATTCAAGCGGATGTGACAAGTCGTTCTGAAGTTGACCAGTTAATTGACGAAGGTACGATACATTTTGGAAAAATTGATGTCGTTGTCAACAATGCTTTAGTTAACTTTAAATTTGACCCAGTAAAACAAAAAGCATTCGTCGATCTTGCATGGGAAGACTATCAACAACAAATCGATGGCACATTAAAAGCAGCATTTAATATCGTGCAAAGTGTTGCACCACAATTCATAGAAAGAAAACAAGGTGCTGTCATTAGTATTGGTACGAACTTATTCCAAAATCCTGTCGTACCTTATCATGAATATACAACTGCGAAAGCTGGTTTAATAGGTTTCACGCGTAATATCGCTGCTGAATTAGGTCAATACGGCATTACAGCCAATGTTGTTTCAGGTGGCTTACTCAAAACGACCGATGCCAGCTCTGTAACAACACCTGAAGTATTCGACTTAATTGCTCAATCAACACCTCTTAAAAAAGTTACTTCACCACAAGATGTCGCAAATATGGTGAGCTTCCTTGCTTCTGATAAAGCAAGTGGTATAACTGGCCAAAATTATACTGTAGATGGCGGCTTAACAATGAACTAGAATTCCAAAAGAGAGATAAGGAGAATAGAAATGCGTAATTTAAGAAGTGATCAACTCAATATTGGTGTCTTATTATATGGCTGTGGCCATCATCAAGCTGCATGGCTTATGGAAGACTCCTCTATCGAACAGATTGGTGATATCTCTTATTATCAATCATTAGCACAACTATCAGAAAGAGGTTTATTAGATGCCGTGTTCTTTGCAGATAATCAATCTTTCCCTGCAAAGTCAGATAGTGAATTACCTGCATTCTGGTTAGATCCGATTGTGAACTTAACTGCTATATCACAAGTTACACAACATATTGGTTTAGTTTCAACAATCTCAAGTTCATTTTCAAACCCTTATACTGCTGCAAGGCAAATTTTAACACTCGACCATGCAACGAATGGTCGTGTTGGTTGGAACTTAGTAACATCTATGACAGATATAGAAGCTCAAAATCATAGTATGAAAGCTTTACCTCAGCATGATGATAGATATCATAAAGCACAAGAATTTGCTGAATTGATGGACAAACTATTTACATCTTGGCATAAAGAAGACTTCGTTCATGACCGTCATAACAATAAAGTGATTAATCATGAGCATGTGCGTGCTTTTCATCATTCTGGCGATTATTTCCAAGTAAATGGACCGTTATCGACACCAAGTAGCCCACAAGGGAAACCTGTCGCTATGCAAGCTGGTGCATCCAAACAAGGTATTGCATTAGCTGTCAAACATGCAGATGCAGTTTATTCAGTATCATGGAATTTGAAACAAGCGAAAGCTTATAGAAATAAACTAAATACGGCCATCAGCGAAAGTGATACACCTGAGAAATATATTAAAGTCTTCCCAGGATTAGTCACTTATGTTGGAGAAACACGTGAAGAAGCCCTTCTTAAAAAAGAAAAATTAGATAAAGCTTTACCAATTGAAAATGCCATCAAACAATTAAGTACGTTTGTTAGACAAGATTGTTCGAAATGGGCATTGGATGAACCTGTCCCAGAACTTCCACCTGTTGAAGCATTCGATGGTCCAGTAGGCAGATATGAAACAATTTTAGAAATTATAGAAGATACCAAACCTACAGTGAGAGAATTATTAGGATATCTCAATGCAGGTGGTGGGCATCTCACATTAATAGGAACACCTGAAGAAATAGTAGATGAAATGGAACTTTGGTTTAAGTATGGTGTTGCAGATGGCTTTAATTTAATGCCACCTACTTTACCACATAGTCTTGAAGATTTTGTAACATACATCGTTCCAGAATTACAACGACGTGGACTCTATAGAGAAGCTTATTCAAGTCAGACATTTAAAGAACTTTTAAATGTCCATTAAAAAATCAAATAAGATAAATAAATGACAACAACAACTGAAATAGAACTAAACAACGTAGACATGAAGACTAATTCTGCAGCTAAAGCTGGATAATTATCATATTCTTGCGCAATAACTGAACTGTTCACAGATGTTGGCATCGCTGAAGCAATAAATAATGTTTGTGCGATAATGCCATCTAACCCCATGCATTTTATGATGACAAATGCGATGGCTGGTCCAACAACTAATCTTATAAAGATATAAATATAAGAAGATGACCATTTAAAATTAAGTTTAATATTGGCAATTTGAGCACCGAGAAGAATTAAAGCAATCGCAATCATAGCATCAGACAAATAACTGACAGTCGTCCACATGAACTCAGGAATTGGAATATGATTATAATTTAAAATAATAGCAAGAACGAGTGCATATATAATAGGCATCTTAAAATAATTGAGTAATGCTTTAAGTTTACCTAATTGAACAGATTGAATTGCGAAGACACCATATGTAAACGTGAAGACATTTTGCAGTGTTAATACAATAACTTGTGCAGACATTGCGAGTGGATCACTTTTAAATACAATATCATTTAACGGCGCACCGTAGTTACCAGAGTTAAAGAAAAGTACACTGTTTGTTAAAGTCGTCTCTTTACCCTTATCTAAATTTTGCATTTTGGCGATAGCAAAAGCGACGATATATAAAGCAATTATGTATATAACGAAGAATACGATGATTAACAATAATAAATTGACTGCTAACTCAGCTTTGTAAAACTTCGCAAAAATAAATCCAGGCACAAACACATTGATATTTAATTTTGCGAGCGTACGTAAATCAAGTTTCACACGCTTTTGAAGCACATAACCTAACGCTGTCATTAGAAAAATCGGTACAACAACCGTTAGTAAAATATTGAGCATTTCAGACAAAAAGACACCCCCACGATGTATAAGATAAGTTTTTGATAGTAATATCATAACATTCTTAGAAAATTGTTGGGGTGTCTTTTTAATATTGCAAATAATCGTGTGCTGTATATGAGAGAATGATACAGGATTTGAATCATGTTAGGGCTGGGATGTGCGAGAGAATTAGGTTTTTGTGGAACTCGTGTGTTAATTAGGGATTTAACTCACGTGTTTTGTAATCTTGTGGGTTTACTACCTCTTTAACTCACATCTTCGGCGATCTCGTGTGTTTATTCCGACTTTAACTCACATGTTTTGCAATCTTGTGAGTTTACTACCTCTTTAACTCACATCTTCGGCAATCTCGTGAGTTTACTATCTCTTTAACTCACATCTTCGGCAATCTCGTGAGTTTACTACCTCTTTAACTCACATCTCAGCCATTATTCTCATTCCACTCATTACTCAATTTATAAAATATACATTATTGCTTCATGAACCTCTTTTCTACACCTCTTCATTTATATAAAAAAGAAGAATCTTGGACAAAAATTCATTTGTCCAAGATTCATTCACACTAGTAAATATAATGGTTTCATTATATTTGTATATGCTCGTAATTGAATTATATCATGTCTTCCAATTACTACCAACTACTTACACTCACTACATTAAAATACATCAAATTTTATCATTATACATATTTGAATTTTTAGTAAATTCAGTTTATTTTATTGAAAACCATTTTCATTTGTATTATGATTTTATTTAATATGTTTTTTTTAGACTTTATTTTAACCAACAAAGGAGCGTCAATCATGAGTGAAAATAGCAATCTTGTAACTTCTACACAAAATATAATTGAACAAGCTTTATATAAATTAGGGTACGATGAAGGTCTTTTTGAATTGATTAAAGAACCTGCTAGATTTTTAAGAGTTCGTATTCCAGTTAAAATGGACGATGGATCTGTAAAAACTTTTACAGGATATCGCTCACAACATAATAGTTCAGTGGGACCTACTAAAGGTGGCGTCCGCTTCCACCCTGATGTAGATGAAAATGAAGTAAAAGCATTATCTATGTGGATGACTTTAAAATGTGGTCTCGTTAACTTACCTTATGGTGGTGGTAAAGGTGCCATTCAATGTGACCCTCATAGCATGAGTCAAAATGAATTAGAAAGATTGTCACGTGGATATGTTAGAGCAATTGCTCAAATCGTTGGACCTACTAAAGATATCCCTGCACCAGATGTATATACGGATGCTCAAATCATGTCTTGGATGATGGATGAATATAGTATTATGCATAAAGTTAACGCGCCAAATTTCATTACAGGTAAACCAATCTCTTTAGGTGGTTCACTTGGTCGTGAACAAGCAACAGCATTAGGTGCTGTAATTACGATTGAAGAAGCGGCTAAACGTAAACATATTAATATCGAAGGTTCAAAAGTTGTTATTCAAGGATTTGGTAATGCCGGTAGCTTTATCGCTAAAATCCTCCATGATAAAGGTGCAAAAATTGTATGTATCTCAGAAAGTCGTGGTGCTTTATATGATCCAGAAGGTTTAGATATTGATCATTTATTAGAGCTTCGCAAAGAACACGGTAGAATCACACCTCTATTTGATAACATTATTCCGAACGAAGATATATTTGGAATTGATTGTGACATTTTAGTACCAGCAGCTTTAGCAAACCAAATTACCGCACAAAATGCAGGAGACATTAAAGCGAGTATAGTAGCAGAAGCGGCTAACGGTCCTACAACACAAGAAGCAACTCGTATTCTGACAGAAAATGATGTACTTTTAATTCCCGATGTACTTGCCAGTGCTGGGGGTGTAACTGTTTCATATTTTGAATGGGTACAGAACAATCAAGGACTTTATTGGTCCGAAGAAGAAGTGAATCAGTTATTAAGAACTAAGATTGTCGAAGCTTTTGACAAAGTATATGACATTTCACAAAAGAGAAAACTAGACATGAGATTATCAGCTTACGTTGTAGGTGTTAGACGTACAGCAGAAGCAACACGATTCAGAGGATGGGCTTAATAAATAGAGTATTAATGAAAATAGTGAAAGTCTTGGCTTTACTCGGTACTTAAGCCACGACTTTAGCCATCTCTTGGCTTTATTCAATACTTAAGCCAAGACTTGAGCGATCTCTTGGCTTTACTCAGCACTTAAGACACGACTTCAGCCATATCTTGGCTTAACGACTCTATTAAGCCAAGAATCACCTATCTCACTTATATTTCACCCTCAATATGTATCAAAAAAGCAGGAACCTCACTTGTGGTTCCTGCTTTTTACTATATTAACTATTCAAAATAGTGATGTGCTTTAAGGAATTTTTCTGCGATTATAGCAGGCTCTTCTTTTTTACCGTCTGCTTGATAATTCAATTCTTGCATTTTTTCAGTGGATACTTTCCCAACTAATTTTTCTATAGATTTTTTAGCTTTTGGATTATGTTTCAAATATTCATTTGTTGCTAATGGGCTGGCGTCATATGGTGGGAAGAAGTGACGATCATCTTCTAGTGTCACTAAATCATAAGCAGCTATTCTACCGTCTGTTGTATAACCAAGTGCTGCATCGATGCTTTTATTCTTCAATGCATCATATACAAGTCCGATTTGCATTGTTCTAATATCTTTAAATTCAAATCCGTATGCTTTTGAAAAAGCTGGATAGCCGTCCCCTTTTCGTTTAATCCATGTAGGATCACTTGCTACTCTTAATTCATCTTTATGCTTTGCTAAATCTGAAACTTTTTTTAAATTGTACTTTTTAGCTGTTTCTTTAGTGACTGTGAATGCGAAGGTATTTTCAAATCCATATGAGTCAAAAAATGTTTGATCAAATTTCTTTTGAAAACCTGTTTTAACAGCTTTCTCAGCTTTTTTAGTATTTGTAATGGGTTCAGAGTTTAAAGCACCTACTAAATCAGTACCTGTATATCTTGTTGCGGATATTTGCGCATTATCATTTAATATCGCGTTATGTTCAATTACCGCAGAACCAAGATTATTTACAATTATCGGTTTTACTTGTCCTTTTGTATCATGCTCGATTTGTAAGCGAATCATATGCGCCATGATTTGAGACTCGCTTGTAGCAAGCGCCGTAATTTTCACTGTATCAGACGATGCGCCACCTAAGCCTGGTAAAGTACAACCGCTTAATAATAATGTACAAATTAAAATTAAAGTAAGTTTTTTAAATTTGATAACGATTCTCCTCCATTTTATGTATATTTGTATAGTATTATATTAGCATAAATTGATTGCCTTATTTTTCTACCATTTGGAAAAAGATTTTGAAGCGGATTGTATAACAATGTTTAGTTTATATTCAATTATACAACTGGTATAATGTGTATTAAGATAAAATATATCATTAAACATATAGACGCACGGAGGATAAATGAATGGACGACTCATTAAGAAGCAAAAGGAAGAATGAACATATTCAGCTGGCATTAGATACGTATTCACCAGTTAGTACTGATTTTGATAAAGTACAGCTTATACATCAATCCATTCCTTCTATTAATAAAAATCAAATTGATTTATCAGTAAAATTTCCGCATTTCACGTTTAAATACCCTATTTATATCAATGCGATGACGGGTGGAAGTGAAAGAGCAGCAACTATTAACAAAGAGTTAGCGCAAATAGCTAAAGCTTGTAACATACCTATGGCAGTAGGTTCTACACATTCAGCCCTAAAAGACCCTAACGCTGAATCAAGTTTCACAGTAGTACGTGACGAAAATCCTGAAGGTCTAATATTCAGTAATGTCGGAGCAGATATTGAATATGCAAAAGCTAAGAAATCTATAGAACTTCTAAATGCTGACGCCCTACAAATTCACGTCAATGCACCTCAAGAACTGATAATGCCTGAAGGTGATACTGAATTTGAAAATTGGCTAACAAACATTCAAGAAATTCAAGATAATATTGATATACCAGTGATCATCAAGGAAGTTGGTTTCGGTATGAGTGCTGAAACGATTCAAAAAGTTAAAGATATTGGTATTCAATATGTAGATGTTAGTGGTAGAGGCGGTACGAATTTTGCGGACATTGAAAATCAAAGAAGACCATTAAAAGATATGGCATTCTTAAATCAATGGGGACAAAGTACTGTTCAAAGCTTATTAGAAGCACAATTATTAAATGCAGATATTCACATATTAGCAAGTGGTGGCGTTAAAAACCCACTCGATGCCATTAAGTCTCTTGTACTAGGTGCAGAAGCTGTTGGCTTATCTGGATATGTTCTCAAATATTTAGATGCTTATGGCGTAGAAGATACAATTGAACATATGAAACAATTTATCGAACAAATGCATGTCATTGCTAATTTATTGAATGCATCAAACGTATCTGATTTAAAATCAGTCAGCTATGTATTGTCTCCAGAATTACAGACATATGTAGAACAACGCGCGAAATCAATTAAAGCTTAATCAGAAAAACAGCTTTTCCACTTCTCGAAAAGCTGTTTTTTATATGTTTATAATTTCTTTTACATCATTCATATTTTTCGCAATTTAATATTCATTTTCATTGTAAGTTAAAAGTGATAATATTAAACATATATATTAAACACATCTTTAAAGTACATGTGTACTTTTCTATATTGTACAACTTAAAGGAGAGATTATTATGGCTGATCAACATATACCATCTTTATATTATACGGAAGCTTCAAAAAGTGCTGTCCCACTACTTGCGCATGAACAACACTTGCAAACTGTAACAGCTGAACCTTGGCTCAAAATTTCTGATGAAGGTCTTCAATTAGAAGGTTTATGCTTTGATAGAAATCATAATCTATTCTTATGCGAAGTATTTGGCGGGACTATTTTCCGCGTTGATTTACCTGAGAAAAAAGTTAATACAGTATTTAAATCTGAGAAAACTAACCCGGCTTCTGTTAAAATACATAAAGACGGACGATTATATATGTCTTATTTAGGTGACTTCAAAAGTTCTGGTGGTATTTTTGCGACTGATGCAGACGGCAAAAATCCACAAAGTATCGTTTCAGATATCGATACAGAATATTGCGTTGATGATTTAGTATTTGATAGTAAAGGTGGATTCTACTTTACTGATTTTAGAGGATACTCTACAAATCCACTTGGTGGCGTATATTATGTTTCACCTGATCATCAAACAATTACACCGATTATTCAAAATATCGCAGTAGCAAATGGGATTGCATTAAGTACAGATGAACGTGTACTATGGGTAACTGAAACAAATGCGAATAGATTACATCGTATTTCACTAGAAGAAGACGGTGTGACAATTGAACCATTTGGTGCATCTATTCCATATCATTTTACAGGTCATGAAGGTCCTGATTCTTGTTGTATTGATAGTGACGATAACCTTTATGTTGCTATGTATGGTCAAGGTAGAGTACTTGTCTTTAACAAAAGTGGTTACCCTATCGGACAAATATTAATGCCAGGTCGTGACCAAGGGCATATGTTAAGATCGACACATCCTGCATTTATACCCGGTACAAATCAATTAATCATTTGTGCCAATGATATAGAACGTGGTGGCGATTCTTGGTTATTTACAGCAAAAGGCTTTGCAAAAGGTCATAATAGCTATCAATTTCATTAAAAATTGTAATAATTACACATTAATTAGTTAAAGTTTTTGAATATATAGTGACAGAGCTTTATAATAATAAAGTGTTTAACAAAAAATAAAATAAGAAATACTAAAGGTGATTGAAAATATGGCACAAATAGGATACGGGGAAGCAAATGGGAAAGTTATTTTAATAGGAGAACATGCTGTTACTTTTGGACAACCAGCAATAGCGATTCCATTTACAACAGGTAAAGTGAAAGTAACAATCCAGTCTCTTAACGCTGGTGATACTTCATATATTAATAGTGATGTATATGAAGGCACGTTACAAACAGCTCCTGAACACATTAAATCTGTTATTTCAAGATTTATCGATAAACATCATATCGAAGAGCCTATAAATGTTAAATTCGAAACAAATCTTCCCCCTTCAAGAGGATTAGGTTCCAGTGCTGCTATGGCTATCGCCTTTGTAAGAGCAAGTTATGATTATATAGGAGAGCCTCTTTCTGATGAATTATTAATAGAAGAAGCGAATTGGGCAGAACAAATCGCGCATGGCAAACCGAGTGGCATCGATACACAAACGATTGTCTCTAATAAACCAGTATGGTTCCAACAAGGAAAAGTAACAACTTTGAAACCACTATCCATAAACGGCTATATGGTCGTGATAGATACAGGTGTTCAAGGTTCTACTAAACAAGCAGTCGAAGATGTCCACCAATTATGTGATCATAACGAACAATATATGCAATATATAGAGCATATCGGTACGCTCGTATATGATGCTAATGAAGCAATCGAACATCATGATTTCACAAAATTAGCACACGTATTTGAACGTGCACAAGAAAATTTACGCAAGTTAACAGTTAGTCATGACAATATTGAAGCATTACTTGAAATAAGTAAATTACAAGGTGCAACTGCTGGTAAACTAACAGGCGGCGGCCGTGGTGGTAGCATGATTGTACTCGCTCAAAATCTCGACATTGCTGAAAAAATTGCAACAAGTGCTGAAAAATTCGGTGCTCATCATACTTGGATTGAAAATTTAGGAGGTTAACGAGATTGAATATGAGTGGTAAAGCCCGCGCGCACACAAATATTGCTTTAATTAAATATTGGGGAAAAGCTGATGAATCACTGATCATCCCCATGAATAATAGCTTATCCGTTACGCTTGATAAATTTTATACAGAAACAAAAGTGACATTTAGTCCTGAATACACGAAAGATATACTTGTTCTAAATGGTGAAGAAGTAAACGAAGAACAATCGAAGAAAATTTATCAGTTTATGAACCTTGTAAGAGAACGTAGTCATACTTCACACTATGCTTATATTGAAAGTGTCAATTATGTTCCTACAGCAGCAGGTCTTGCTTCATCAGCAAGCGCATTTGCAGCCCTTGCTGCAGCTTGTAACGAAGCACTTAACTTAAATATGTCTGATAAAGATTTATCAAGATTAGCTAGAAGAGGTTCAGGCTCAGCTTCTAGAAGTATTTTTGGTGGATTTGCTGAATGGGAAAAAGGTCATGACGATGAAACATCGTATGCACACGCAATCGATGCACAAGGTTGGGAAGAAGATTTATCAATGGTATTTGTTGTCATCAATAACCAATCTAAAAAAGTATCTAGTCGTTCAGGTATGTCCCATACGAGAGACACATCTCGCTTCTACCAATATTGGTTAGATCATGTTGATGAAGATATTGCATCAGTTAAAGAAGCTATACGTAATAAAGACTTCAAACATTTAGGTGAAGTCATCGAAGAAAATGGCTTACGCATGCACGCTACTAATTTAGGTGCACAGCCACCTTTCACATACTTAGTACCAGAAAGTTATGAAGTTATGGATATTGTACATCAATGTAGAAAAGCTGGATATCCGTGCTATTTTACAATGGATGCAGGTCCAAATGTTAAAATATTAGTCGAAAAGAAAAACCAGCAATTTATAATAGACGCTTTACTTAAATCTTTTAATAAAGAACAAGTTATTGCGAGTGATATTACAAACACAGGAATTGAAATTATTGAGTAAGGAAGAGATATAATGATTCAAGTCAAAGCGCCAGGAAAGCTGTATATTGCTGGAGAATATGCAGTAACAGAGCCTGGATATAAATCTGTCTTAATTGCAGTTGATCGATTTGTGACAGCAACAATTGAAGATACGAATTCATCATCAGGATTTATCCATTCTAAGACTTTACATCATGAGCCGATTACATTTACAAGAGAACAAGACAAAATCATCATTTCTGATAATGATGCTGCAGATCAGCTTAAATATATTACACAAGCTATAGAAGTCTTTGAACAATTTGCTAAAAGTTCCAATGTCACATTAAGACATTACAACTTAACAATTGATAGTAACCTTGATGATGCATCCGGTCATAAATATGGTTTAGGTTCTAGTGCAGCAGTATTAGTATCTGTTATCAAAGCTCTAAACGAATTCTATAACTTACAATTATCAAATTTATTTATTTATAAGTTAGCTGTTATCGCTAATATGAAATTACAAAGTTTAAGTTCTTGCGGTGATATCGCAGTAAGTGTTTATACAGGTTGGTTAGTCTATAGTACTTTTGATCACGTTTGGGTCAAACAACAAATAGAAGAAACATCTGTAATGGACGTCCTTTATAAAAACTGGCCAGGCTTACACATCGAACCACTTCAAGCACCAGAGCATATGGAAGTATTAATCGGTTGGACAGGCTCACCCGCTTCTTCACATCATTTAGTAAGTGAAGTCAAACGCTTAAAAGCAGACCCAACAATATATACACAATTTTTAGATCAATCACAGAAATATGTCGAACAACTTATTAAAGCATTTAAGACAAACAATATACAAGGTGTTCAAGATACAATTAGAAAGAATCGTACCGTTATACAATATTTAGATTCATTCGCTACAATTGATATCGAAACACCACATCTTAAAAAATTATGCGATATCGGAGAATCATACGGTGGCGCAAGTAAAACATCAGGAGCTGGCGGTGGCGACTGCGGTATCACAATTGTAGAAAATGATAGAAATAAACAAAAAATATACAATGAATGGTCAAGCAATGGCATTAAGCCACTGAACTTTAGTATTTATCACGGACAATAAAATGAGAAAAGCTAGGACTTTGAACAAGTCCTAGCTTTTTTTCGGAATGATATATGGGGAACCGTGGGGAATGTTGCTAGTCACGGCCGTCTTGCAATATTCGACGCCTCTATGTTGCTAGTTAGGGCTGTCTTGCAATATTCGGCGGCCCTATGTTGCTAGTCATGGTCGTCTTGCAATATTCGATGCCTCTATGTTGCTAGTCATGGACGTCTTGCAATATTCGGCGGCCCTATTTATCTAGTTTGATCAGTCTTGATAAATACAACGTCTCTATTTATCTTGTTTGATCAGTCTTGATAAATACAACGCCTCTATTTATCTTGTTTCGCCTGTCTTGATAAATACAACGCCCCTATTTATCTTGTTTCGCCTGTCTTGATAAATACAACGCCTCTATTTATCTTGTTTGGTCTGTCTTGATAAATACAACGCCTCTATTTATCTTGTTTGGCCTGTCTTGATAAATACAACGCCCCTATTTATCTAGTTTGGTCTGTCTTGATAAATACAACGCCTCTATTTATCTTGTTTGGCCTGTCTTGATAAATACAACGCTCATATTTATCTTGTTTGGTCTGTCTTGATAAATACAGCGCCTCTATTTATCTTGTTTGGTCAATCTTGATAAATACAACGCCCCTATTTATCTTGTTTGGTCTGTCTTGATAAATACAACGCCTCTATTTATCTTGTTTCGCCAGTCTTGATAAATACAACGCTCATATTTATCTTGTTTGGCCAGTCTTGATAAATACAACGCTCATATTTATCTTGTTTCACCTGTCTTGATAAATACAACGCTTTTATTTATCTTGTTTCACCTGTCTTGATAAATACAACTTCTCTGCCCCCATCTCACATACCTCTTTATTTATATTTATTCATCATTTCTTGGGAAATGTGGCAATAATCGTCTGGACATTTTGCTAAACGGTCTTGGTGTTCTTCTGCGCTTCGTACATAATTCTCTAATGCTTTAACCTCAACTGCAATTCGGTCTGCATCGCTTCTATTTGCTATAAATTGACGTGCAGTTTCTAAATGATGCTCTTCTTCACTATAGACTCCTGTTCGATATTTCAACCCAACGTCTTCACCTTGTTTGTTCACACTATATGGGTCTATAATTTCAAACAAGTATGCCATCAAATCTTCTACACTAACGATTGCAGGATCAAATACAGTCTTTACACATTCTGCATAACCATCGTAATCACCTTCAAGTGTACAGCTACTTCCATTCACTCTACCCGCTTCTGTCTCAACTACACCGGGTAACGTCTTTACAAAAGCTTGTACGCCCCATAAACAACCACCTGCTAAATATATCGTTTCCATTGCCAACTCCCACTACACTTTTATATTAAGTGTTTTTGATTATTACAATTTTATTATTAAATCGATTTTTAAGATAGACTATATACTTAAACCATTTCAAATAGCGCCATCTATGTGAGTATCTATCAAAGTAATTATACTCTTTAACCACTTTCCAACTTCCTGGCAAAATATCTTTTAACTCTGCGACATTATTATAACCAAACTTAAATAATGGTTTACTAGAAAGTTTAGAGACAGATGGATGATTATTAGTATGTTTAGTCATAAACTTTGAACAAAATTCAGAAGCAATTACTAAATGATGCTTATCAAATGACTGAGCAATCTCTTTATACAAAGCTTCAACTTCTACTTTCTCAAAATACATTAACACACCTTCAAATATTATTAAAATATCACTATCTTCTTTAAAATGTACATTACGTTTAACATCATCAATCCAAGTATAATCAAACATAGACTTATTAATCATTTTATAAAAATATGTTTCATTAAAAAATCGTCTTCTAAGATTTATACTTTCAGGTACATCAATATCAATCCATGGTATCTTGTTCAATTTCAAGCGACTGAGACGCGTATCTAGCCCGCATCCAATATTGATAATAAATGGATGATTAGAATCTTTAATAAAATTAATCACAATTTCATCTAAAATTTCTGTCCTAATACTAATACCAAGCTGCGTTAGCCAATCCACATATGTATCAAGCACAGGATTGTCTATTTCTTTTATTATTTTAACAGATAAAGGATCATTAATAATTGGCATATCACTTAAAGTCTCTTTTGCCTTAACAGCAATCGGTATTAGCATAGATTCTGGTATCCCTTTCAACTCCGACATATCTTATCCCCCACTAGAATTTTAAATTTATTATTACAAATTGTAAAAAAATGTCAATTTAAACTTTGTTTTCTTTTGAAAAAGGTTATTTAAATTATGATAAAATACAAACAATAATTTAACAGACATAAAAGAGTTATTTTAATTTAGAAATCAAATTGGAGGTCTACTATGAAATTAATTGCATATAACGACAATTATTATGATAAAGTGCAGTCATATCAAATGGATCATTCACAACTTCAGTTTACAAAAACACCGAAAGAAAATATTGAACTGGCAGCACAAAATAAAAATAGACATTGCATATTGGGATTATCAGAAGATGACAAACTGGCTGTATTCTTCGTCTTACATGAACATAGTGAGTTTATAAATTACTTTTCAACACCAGATGAATCCACAATTTTTGTAAGATCATTATCAACAGATAAACGCTATTTAAGACAAGGCTATGCAAAACAAAGCTTGCAACAACTCAATCATTACTTATTAGAACATATGCCACATATAAAACACATTGCACTCTTAGTAGATATTCCAAATCAAATTGCATATGAGCTCTATATTAAATTAGGCTTTGTAGATACCGGCGTAGAAATAAATAACGATGGTGACTTAACAAAATTAATGGAGAAGGATTTATTCTGCCCTAATTCTTAACTCATTCTTAACTATCATTAAATAACTTTTAACTGCCTATTTTTTTGAAATTTATATATTATAATCAACTTATCAAATGATTGGAGATGGTTATATATGAAATTCAAAAAATTAATTCCTGTTACTTTATCTGCTGTTATTCTAGGTTTTGGTGCGGTTAGTGTTACTGATTCTCATCATGCTGATGCTAAAACACATTCTCAAAATGGATTAACGCTTCATGATGATACGCGATTACCTTTCCACACTGATCAAGATTTAGCTGTTCTACTTAATAAAGATACTGACACATTAACTAAACAGCAACTTATTGATTATTTTAAATTATTAGGCTTTAAAAATGTAGGACAAGTTATTAAAACGGCAGAAAAACAAAATATCGATGTTTCAGCTTTTCATAAGTACAGAAATCATAAAGGCTGGAAATAATAATATCAGAAGTTGAATTAGGGAATGATTAAATTCCCTTTCAACTTCTTTTTGTTTTTGAATAACATTAATACTCAAAAACAATTAATTGTACATAACAACTAAACATTACCATACAATTTGCGAAATTTTACTTTTTTATTTAATCAAAGTTTGATAAAATCTTAATGCATAAATTAATTTAATGGAGGAATACAATATGGAAAATATAGAGAGACAAGAGTTATTACAAGATTTTAAAACTAAGCTTTTACGATTAAATACTAATTTTAAATTTCTATGTGGACATGTTGCTAATAACAATGGTTACTCATTAAATTACCTGAACTTATTGTATTTTATTAGTGAAAATGAAGGTATGACATTAGCTGGACTTGCTGAGTCTCAAGACATGGATAAAGGGAATTTAAGTCGTTTGTTAAATGGTCAAATTAAAGAAGGCTTCGTAGAAAAGAAAATGGACAAGGAAGACAATAGAAAGATTCATGTATTTATAACAGAAGTTGGTCGTGAAAAAATTAAAGAATTAAACAACATATGTATTAACAATTTAGATCACTTACTAAAAATAATACCTGATGATGAATTTACAAGTTTCATTTCAACTTTAGATAAATTAGACAACCATTTCGGTAATTACGCGAAAGAAATTAAAGAAGGCGAATTACAAATTTAACTTTCTCAAAAAATAACAGTCAACATAACTCCATTTCCACCTCGAACTCACATTAAACGATAGATAAAAACGATTTCATATTATTTTACAAAATCAAACAATTGAAAAATGCAACTTTTTTGATACAATATAATGAGGATAAAAATGTGCATTCATATCAAAATTGTTCCATTTCAACTAGATACATTCAAATTGACATATCATATAAATAAAAAAAGAGAATTAGAGGAGATAAGAAAATGGATTATAGAGTACTATTGTTTTATAAATATACAACAATTACTGACCCCGAAACTTTTGCAGCAGAGCATTTAGAATTTTGTAAAGACCTTGAACTTAAAGGACGTATTTTAGTAGCAACTGAAGGTATTAACGGTACACTTTCAGGTACGAAAGCTGACACAGATAAATACATGGAACAAATGAAAGCAGACGAAAGATTTGAAGGCATTACATTCAAAATCGACGAAGCAGAAGGACATACTTTCAAAAAAATGCACGTGCGTCCAAGACCAGAAATCGTAGCATTAGACTTAGAAGAAGATGTAGATCCTAGAGAATTAACTGGTAACTACTTATCACCAAAAGAATTTAGAGAAGCTTTATTAGAAGAAGATACAATCGTCATTGATGCAAGAAATGATTACGAATATGATTTAGGACACTTCCGCGGTGCAATTCGTCCAGATATTACAAGATTCAGAGATTTACCAGACTGGATTAAAGAGAATAAAGAACAATTTATGGATAAGAAAATTGTCACTTATTGCACAGGTGGTATCCGTTGCGAAAAATTCTCAGGCTTCTTATTAAAAGAAGGTTTCGAAGATGTTAGCCAATTAGAAGGCGGAATCGCAACTTACGGTAAAGATCCAGAAACTAAAGGTGAATTCTGGGACGGTAAAATGTACGTATTCGATGAAAGAATTAGCGTAGACGTAAACCAAGTTGAAAAAACAGTAGTCGGTAAAGAATGGTTCGACGGCACACCATGTGAAAGATACATTAACTGTAGTAACCCAGAATGTAACCGTCAATTCTTAGTTACAGAAGAGAACGAACACAAATATCTTGGTGCATGCTCACACGAATGTGCATCACACGAAAGAAACCGTTACGTAAAAGCACACAACATTAGCGAAGAAGAAAAAGCAAACCGCTTAGAAAACTTTAAAGCATTAGTATAAAATAAAAAACGCTCATTCGAGCGTTTTTTTATTCTATATTCATATATACAATATGTGTACGTAGATATTCTTCTAAACCATGCTTACCATCCGCGCCACCAATACCTGAATGCTTAACTCCTGCATGAAACCCTTGCATTGCTTCAAAGTTTTCTCTATTTATATATGTCTCGCCAAATTCTAATTTATCTATAGCTTTAAAAATTTTCTTCATATCCTTTGAATAAATAGAAGATGTTAAGCCATATTTACTGTCATTTGCTAAATTTATAACTTCATCAAATGTTTCAAAACTTACTATTGGTAATACCGGTCCAAAAACTTCTTCTTGGATAATTTCCATATCATTATTACAATTAGAGATAACTGTGGCTGGATAGAAATAACCTTTTCCATCTGGTATTTCCCCTCCACATTCTAACTTACCACCATTTTTTATTGCTTGAGTTACATGCATATGAACATTTTCTTGTGCTTTTTTATTTATTAATGGTCCCATATCATAGTTTTCATTCAATGTATTTCCGAAGCTAATAATTTTCATTTTTCGAACTAATTTTTCTAAAAATTGATCTTTTATAGAATTCTGCACGTAAACTCTCTCGGCACAATTACATACTTGCCCTGTGTTAATTATGCGCGAGTCAATAATATACTGAACAGCTTTATCTAAATCTGCATCTTCTAATACAATCGCTGGTGCTTTACCGCCTAATTCTAAATTAACTTTTGTAACATTTTTACTTGCTGCTTCCATAACTTTTTTACCTGCATTCTCACTTCCAGTTATAGAAACAAGTTCAATATTTTCATTTCTTGCAAGTTCATCTCCTACCACTTCTCCAGATCCATTTACTAAATTAAATACACCTTTCGGTAAATTAACACTATCTAAAATTTCAGTAAAGACAAGTGCATTGATAGGTGTTTCTTCTGAAGGTATAATAACAATAGTATTACCTGTCACCAAAGCTGGAGCCATCTTTCTAGCAATTAAAAAGAATGGGAAGTTCCATGGTAATATCCCTGATGTTACACCTAATGGTTTTTTATACAATAAAATATGTTCATTTTTTCTATCACTTTGGATAATTTCTCCTTCATAGCGTCTTGCCCATTCAGCCATATATTCTAAATAATCAGCTGTAAAGTATACTTCAGTACTAGCTAAATCTCTAGTTTTACCCCCTTCTTTAATAATAATTTCAGTAAGTTCCTCTGCTCTATTTCTTATACCTTGAGCAATTTGTTTCAAATATTGAGCTCTTTCAATCGCAGGGGTTTCACACCATGATTTTTGAGCTTCCTTTGCAAACTTGATTGCTTGTTGTGTATATACTTTAGATCCATTATAAGTTTGAGCAATAACTTCTTCAGTTGCAGGATTTAATACATTAACTATATCTAAATCTTTTCTTTCAATAAATTCGCCATTTATATAATCTTTAATTTGATACATATCTTTTAACCCCTCACTTCTTTATATTGTTGTCTTTCATTTAGTTCAGTTACATGCTTAGAAGGACTTTCTCCATATCTTTCTAATTCTATTTGTCTTAAAGTTTTACCTTGTGTTTTAGGTGTTAAAACAATCCCGATTACTGCGTGAATAACTAAGAAACTAATCATAATAATTCCTGTAACTTTAAATCCTAAAGATGCTAGTATAGTTGGTAGTACAAAGGAATAGATTGAAATACCTGTACGTACTATAAAATACATCAATCCTTGGGCTCCAGCTCTATATCTAGTTGGGAATAACTCACTTGTCCATAGTGCGTAAAATGCTTGAGCACCAATTCCTGCTGCAGAACCCCATAATACTACAAATAATATTAATGAAATCCAATTCATAGGAGCAAATGTCAAAATAATCCATGCAATTATTCCCATTGCTGCACCAACACCAAATAGTAATCTCTGATTAATTTTATCTCCAAGCTTCATAAATCCAAAGTATGTAGTTACTACTGTTAAGAACCATAAAATTGCTTGTAAAATATTGGCCTGTGCACTAGATAATCCTCCTACACTTTCGTAAATAAATGGCATAAAATAGCCCATTGCACCAGATGTTAAATTCCAGAAAAGATAAATACCGATTAGTAATAACATTGCTTTTAAATTTACTGGATTCGTAAATAATTCTTTTAATACTGAAGATTTTTTGATATTTTGTAAATTTTCTTCTTTTTCTTTCTTTTTCTCTGCTTCCCATATTTCTGATTCATCCATACCTTGTCTAATCCACCAAGTTATACCTGCAATAACTAATAAATGTAAAAATATTAAGCGAGATCCTAATAACCCCATTGGTGCTACTAAAACTGCCAATAAAAATGTAATAGTTGGTCCAATAGACCAAGCAAGTTGTGCTGTTCCAACTCTCTTAGCACGTTCTTTTTCAGGTGCTTCTTCAGCAATATATGTCCATGCAACAGGCACACCTATACCAACTGCTATACCAACTACTATCGTACCAATTAAAAGCATTGAGAAATTAAAAGATAAAATAATAACTAGCATACCTAACATATATAATAGAAGGTCATACTTAAAAATAAATTTCCTTCCCAATTTATCTGTAATTGGACCACCAATAAGCGCACCAATTGCTGCACCTAAAGCATTTGCACTTAAAGCACTCAATAATCCAATTTGCACATTATCTATATTTAAATAAGCTTGCCAAAGTGACAAACTACTAGCAGCAGCAATAATAGAACCCGCTTCAATATAGTTCGCCATTGCTATTGCTATTGTTGCAACCCAGCCATTCGTTTTTTTTGGTTTTAAGTTCATTTTCCCATCCCCTTATTTTTTTATTGCTGGAAAAATACTTCTTTTAATGATTTTGTTATAGGACTATTGTCTTGATTCACATACATGATATCAGCCATATAGTCCCACCATTTCCTACATATTTCTTGGTTTGCAATTTCGTCATATAATACCTGATTACTTATGTCTAAAATTGCAAATAATTCTCCATTTTCTTCATTCAAATAAATATGATAATTACTAACCCCATAATTTCTTAGCATTTTTTTCATTTCTGGCCATATATTATCATGTCTTTCTTTATATTCTTTGTAGTAACCTTCTTTAACATACATAAGCGTTGCAATTTGTTTCACTTTACTCACCTACTTCTAAATAACCAGACTTGGGTACTACCTTAAATCCTTTTGCCAATTTGTATAGATTATCGTCTGAAATATCTTGTTTAATACCACCCTGCGACTGTACATACGTATATACTTCTGCTGATTTTTCAATTGTTTCAATCAATCCAAAAGTATCGTCAAGCGTATTTCCTGCACCAAATATTCCATGAAATGGCCATATAACACTATGATATTCTTTCATTTTTTCAGCTGTTAATTGACCGATTTCTTCAGTTCCAGGGACAACCCAAGGTATAATACCTATACCATCGGGAAATACAACTAGACATTCAGTACACATTTTCCATAATGTTTTTGTAAATGCTTTTTCTTCAAGTTCGTGAGAAAAAGTCATGGCAATAGTATGCGTTGCATGACAATGCATAATTACTCTATGATTTTCATCAACTTTTAATCTTTGGATGTGATTCATCAGATGAGTTGGTAGTTCACTTGTTGCAACTGCTCCATTTACAAATCCCCATATTATTTCATAACTTTTACCATCTTGAGATATTTGAATTAATCCGATTGCATCTTGTGGATTTTTTATAATATTTTTAAAATATTTTCCTGTCCCTGTTACTAATAAATATTTATTGGCAAGTTCTTCAACATTAAATGGTAATGAAATCTGTCTAGTATCAGTTGGTTTTTGACTAAAATAGGGTTCTATTTTTTCATTATCAATAATCCACGAGACATTTCCTCCATTACGTTCATCCCAGCCCTTTTGATACATCAAATGGGTTATTTCACAAAATTCTTTTACTTCTGGAGAATCTATGAATTTTTTCAATTAAATCCCTCTTTCTTTAAGAATAGTCTTTTCATAATCTTTAATAGGCTCATACCAATCCAAACCAGGTTCTGTGTTATTTCTAATACAAAATTCATTCCAAATAGGTCCAAATAAACATATTTTCATTTCTTCTTGGATTGCTAATCTTTTTGTATAGTCTCCATTATCTTCTGCTTCTTTTAATTGATTTATAGGATCTAACATTGCTTTTAATAAGGCTTTTTGCATATTTCTGGTGCCGATAACCCAAGCAGCTACTCTATTTATAGATGCATCAAAAAAGTCCAATCCAATTGTTGTGTTTTTGATTAAATCGTTATATACCAGTTCTTTAGCAATTTCATTTAATTCATCATCTAATGTCACTACATGATCGCTATCCCATCTCACTGGTCTTGATACATGTAAACTAAGTCCATTTGTAAATAATGATAATGCTGATAATTTGTTTGATACTACCTCTGTTGGATGATAATGACCAGCGTCTAATAAAATCCTCTTGTTTCTGGATAATCCATATCCCATATAAAACTCATGAGAACCTACAACATAACTTTCTGAACCAATACCAAATAATTTACTTTCTAATGTATCAATATTAAATTTCTCATCAATTTCCTCTTTAAATATCTCATCTAAGCTTTCCATCAGACGTTTCCTAGGAGCTAATCGATCAACCGGAGTATCTTTGAATCCATCTGGAATCCAAACATTTGTGACAGATGGTTGTCCCAATTCTTTTCCAAAATATTCTCCAATCTTCCTAGAACGTTTACAGTGCTCTATCCAGAAATCTCTTATTTCTTTATTTTTATGAGATAAAGTAAAACCATCATCTGATTTTTCATGACTAAAACAAGTTGGATTAAAATCTAATCCTAGATTATTTTTCTTTGCCCATTTAACCCAATTTTCGAAATGACGTGGTTCTATTTGATTTAAATCTATTTTTTCGTTCGTTTCAGCATAAATAGCATGTAAATTTATTTTGTGATTACCTGGAATATGCTTTAATGCTTCTTCCAAATCATTTCGCAGTTCTTCACCGTTACTTGCTTTACCTGGGTAATCACCAGTAACAGATATACCCCCTGTTAAATCTTGATTAAATAAAAATCCCTCTACATCATCACCTTGCCAACAATGTATAGATATTTTAATATTCCCAAGTTTTTCAAGTGCCTTTTCTACATTTATACCTAATAATTCATATTGTTTTTTAGCTATTTCATATACTTCTTTATGTTCTGTATGCATATTGTGTGACCTCCTTGAATTTATCTATATCTTTTTGTATTTCTTCAGTATATTTCGATTTATTAAACCGCGTAATCAGGTTGGATTTAACAATTATTTTTCTAGCTTCTTCAATATTTTTAAATTGATTTGTTGCAATCATAGTTGCTACCAAATTACCAAATATAGTTGCTTCATCGGGACCAACTATTACATCACAATTTGTATAACGTGCGGTTAATTCGTTTAAATAGCCATTATTTGAACCTCCACCTACTATATTTATGACTTCTATATTTGAATTAGTAATTTCATTTAAAGCTTCAATGGAAATAGCGTATATTATTGCTAAATTTAAATATACGGTTTGAGATATTTCTCCAATCGTTTTAGGTACAGGTTGATTCGTTTCCATACAATAGTTTTGAATCTCTTGTACCATACTTTGCGGGTTTATAAAACGGTCATCATTGAAGTCAATAAACACTTTGAAATCAGCATTCTTTTTTGCTTCTTCAACCATTTCAGGGAAAGTATAGTTTTCTTTCCAATCCTTTCTAACACTTTGTATAATCCACATTCCGATTATATTTTTTAAAAATCTGTATGTATCACCATAACCTCTTTCATTGGAGTAACCATGTTCTAAAGATTGGTTATTGATGATTGGATTATTTAATTCTTTTCCTATTAAAGACCAAGTTCCACTAGAAATAAAAGCCCAGCTTTTATTACATTCACCTACTGATCCTAATACAGCTGAAGCAGTATCATGAGAAACAGTTGTGTATACATAGGTATTTGGCAAGTCATAATTTTTAATTAAGTTTGCTTTTAATTCTCCTAAATAAGTCCCCGGTTCTACAACATCTGGAAAAGCATCAATTTGAATATTTATCAAATCTGTTAATTCCTTATCTAATGATTTCCCATAAACTTTCAATAATTGTGTTGTACTTAAATTAGTTATTTCACTTTTTGCAACACCTGTTAACAAATAATTCAAGTAGTCTGGTATAAGTAGAATAGTTGATGTTTGTT
Source organism: Mammaliicoccus sp. I-M35 (assembly GCF_022386455.1). Taxonomy (NCBI): domain Bacteria; kingdom Bacillati; phylum Bacillota; class Bacilli; order Caryophanales; family Staphylococcaceae; genus Mammaliicoccus; species Mammaliicoccus sp. I-M35. The sequence continues at coordinate 148,770 of NZ_JAJNIL010000004.1, forward strand.
CCTTTAATTCAGTAGATTCTTCATAGAGCTGATATAAAGTATTAAATTTAAGAAATTGTATACCAGTTTTTTCATAAATAACCTCCTTAGAGATGGCATTGAAAATTTTAGGCATAGTTTCGTTTGTTCTGGAATCTCTATAAGATATCGCTTCCTGAATACGTACACCTTCTTTATTCAATAGAACATAGTCAACTCCCCAAGTATCTATACTTAAATAACATGAATCCACGCCTAACTTTTTAGCTTTATTCAAAGATATAAGAACTTCTTCAAATAAATAGTCAACATCCCACACATTCTTTTGGTTTTTTTTCACAAAACCATTTGCAAATCTATTAATTTCTTTTGTATGAATTTTTTTATTTTCAATATATGAAAGGACTGCTCTACCACTAGATGCACCAATATCTATAGCGATGTAATTTTTCATCATTTCACCTCTTTGGTAAACATTATAAATCTTAACTTCACATAAATCAACAAATACCTCACATTTTATGTTGAATGTTGTGTTATATAAAGGTACTTATGTGTATTTTTTGACTTTTATGATATAATTAATAGCAAAATAAGGTTAGGAGCAATCAATATGAAACCTTTTGAACGTAGAAAAAAATTACTTAATGAACTATATGTTAATAACATCGTTCAAGTTAGTAATTTAGCTGAAGAATTTAAAGTATCAGAAGAAACAATTAGAAGAGATTTAGAAAAATTAGAAAAAGAAGGTATTGTAGAAAGAAATTATGGAGGTGCAAAACTTCTGAAATCAGAAGATCTTCCATACTCAGTTAGAGATACTCGTAATAAAGAAAGTAAAATAATTATCGCAAAAAAAATTAACCAATTTATTAAAAATGATACTAGCATTTTTGCTGATTCTAGTTCAACAGTTATTGAAACTCTAAAAAGATTCGCTATTGCTGATAAAAAAGTACATATTATTACCAATGCAGTAAATGCATTGTATGAATTGAATCAATCTTCACTAGAAATAAATTCAACAGGCGGAAAACTCCTTAAATATTCTTCCGCACTCGTTGGACCTCAAACTATAGAGTCTATCAATAAATTTAATCCAGATTACGCAATAATTAGCTGCAAAGCATTAAGTAAAGAAGGCATGATAACTGATTCTAATGAATATGAAGCACACATAAAGGAAATAATGATTAATAGAGCGGTTAAAGTAATACTTGCACTAGATTCATCTAAGTTCAACAAAACAGGTCTTATTACATTTGGACAATTATCAGATATTGACTATATTGTGACTGATCAAGATTTTGGAGAAGATTGGAAAAGCATTTTAGATAAAAACTCAGTTGAAATATTATAAAAAAGACACTCATACGAGCGTCTTTTTTTACTATTGATAATGCATTGTTTTATTGTTATTTTTATTTCCATTTCTCAGGTGTAAATGCATCTGGTTTAATCATTGCTTTAATTCTCATCAGTATATAGTATGAAATCATTGTTACTACTAAAGATTGAATTGCTGGTAAACCCATTTCATGTACATATTGTGTATAGTAACCGACTAGCATACCTATAATCATTGCGATGGTCGCAAGTATGTTCCAACCTTTTACACTTTCCCATTCTTGATTCCTTACAATAAAGAAATCAAGGAACATGATACCTGCTATAGCTGGATATACAATTGCTGTGAAATTCAAGAAATCTGTGAAATAGTCCAGTATACCTGCAAGTGCAACTGCTATTGCAATAAGTGTTCCAATAAGCGTTAATATTTGTCTACCTCTATGAGAATTTACATTCAATAAGTTTGAAAATGCTAATCCCATACTGTAATTGTTCACCAATTGACTTGTCCATGTAGCAAACCAAAGAATTAAAAATCCCCATACTGGGAATCCTAGACCCATCATAACTTGTACTATATCTGGTTCACCAACTCCAACTGACATAACAGCACCTACAATAAAAAGCGGTGCTCCTACAGCTACAATCCCCAATGGAATTAGAATATTATCTTTCCAAGTGGGTTTAGCATATCTTGTATAGTCTGCTCCAATTACCCATTGAGAAACATTAACTCCAATAATTAAACTTATCGCTGCGAAAATTGTCATTTTTGGTTCAGGTTGCCAATTTAGCAACTTATCTAAACCAGTATTATTTAACGCATAATATATTCCGCCTATTACCAATAGCAAACCTGCTGGTACTGCAATATAATCTGTCCATTTCATAGATTGATAACCTATTATTGAAGGTGCTGCAAAAAGCAAACCTGCTACAATCGTAATAATTGCCCAAATTATCCAATCTTTTTGATAGTCTATTCCTAACATAGCTGATATTGCATTACCCGCCACGGCAGTTTGTAATGCCCACCAACCTAATGAAACAATAAATATTGTACCACCTGCAATTAACCTTGCTTGCACATCTCCAAAACTATTTTTCGCTATAACAGATGATGGTCTACCAGTTTTTGCACCGATATAACCATTAATTGTATTTCCTATCCATTGAAATACTACCATTGCCAATAATGTGATCCACACAATATGAATCAATTTGAATGATCCTGCCAAAGATGCACCAACCATCAGGACCGGAATCGTAAATTCTAGTCCCCCAAATATTACTGCAGGTGTAGTCCAATGTTGTCTTTGTGATTCAGGTACACTTTCAAGTGGATTATCTGATTTTGAAAAGCTATTATTTTCACTCATAGGCATCTCCCTTTATGGATTATAATGATAATGTTCCTTAGCTTGTTCTAGAGTTATATATTCATTTTTAATATCATTTTCAATTAAGTTTTTAGGTCTGTTTTCAGGTTTACCAAAACCGCCTCCCGTAGCAGTTCTTAATATAACTTTGTCACCTTTATTAAGTGGATATTGATTATACTTACCAAATGGACCGTCTATTTCTCCATTCGCTTTTTCAATTAAAAATTCATTATTAGAACCTTCTTTACCACCGTCTACTCCCCAAGTGTTTTGTTTGTGATGTCCAAAACTACCTGTAAAGAATTGCCCATCAGTTAGGGCCTTATATGTTCTTATTACACCTGGTCCACCTCTAAATTCACCTGCTCCAGTTCCATCTGTACGCATACTATATTCTTCAACTTGAACACCATAAGTATTTTCAGCAATTTCGATTGGGACATTAAATGTTTCACCATCTGAAATACAAAATTGTCCAGTATCTCCATCAAAGCTATTTGAGGCTCCCCATCCCCCTACTGATGGTTCAACTATCAAGAAATTACCATCTTTATCCGGATGTTTACCTCCCATAATAACGACACAAACTGAGAGAATATGACCTGCTGTTAGTCTATCAGGAATTACTGGTGCCAGAACTTTCCATATAGTTTCTGTTCCATATAACATTGATTCCCAATACATCGATACTGGTGCAGGTCTTTGAGCAGAAATTATAGATCCTTCATCCGTAATTATCTTCAACGGTCTAAAAGCACCATCATTAACTTCTTGAGAAGGATTTGTTATAGCTAAGAAAATAGTTCTAACCGCTGATACCAACCCTGTATAAGAACTATTAATTGGTCCTTGTACCTGTTTAGAAGATCCTCTAAAATCACAAATAAATTCATTTTCAGTAATTGTTAATTTCAATTTTATTGGTATTGGATTTTCTGAAATTCCATCGTCATCTATCCATTCTTCTATTTCGTATGTACCTTGAGGTAACTTTGATATTTCATTTATAGTTAATTTTTCACCTTGGTCAAGAAAACGTTCCATACTTTCAAGGATAGATTCAGTAGTGTACTTGTTACATAAACCTTGAATACGCTTTTCACCAGTCTTTAATGAAGCAATTTGAGCTCTCATATCACCAATCGATAATTCAGGGAATCTCACATTAGATTCGATAAGTTTTACTAGCGCTTTGTTTTCAATTCCTTTATCAAATAATTTTATACATGGAAATTGTAATCCTTCTTGATATACATCTGTAGAATTTGTTGACATCGATCCAGTATCCTTGCCACCAACCTCAGTCCAGTGTGCTTTATTAGCAACAAATGCTACAAGTTCACCATTTTGAAATATAGGCAATACTAGTCCAACATCACACAAATGAGAACCTCCACCTTCATATGGGTCATTAATTAAGAAGACATCTCCTTCATTGATATCATCACCATATACTTTCAATGTCTCTTTTACCATGAAAGAAAGCATACCTATAAATCCAGTCACACCATTTCCTAAAGTAACAAGTTCACCTTTTTTATTTGTTAAACCACAAGCATAATCTAATACTTCATATATTATTGGACTCATTGAAGTTCTTGCTAAAGCTATGAACATTTCTTCTCCTGTAGATATTAACGAATCTTTTATCACTTCATATGTGAATGGATCTGTTTTATAACTCATAATTATCTCCTCCAATATGAATAATTAAATTTCCATATGCATCCTTAGTTGCAATATCTTTTGCATTCAAAGGAATAGTAGTTGATTTCTCTTCAATGATTGCTGGTCCATCGATTTTTTCATTTACTTTAATAAACGCTCTATCGTATACCTTAACCTTTTTCCAACCTTCAGCTTCAAAATAAACATCACGTTCTTCTTTAATCGGATTACCTTCTGAAACTGATATTTTTTTCATTGTTGGTTTATCTATTTTTCCAATCACACTAACTTTCAAATTAACAATTTCCGTTCCATTTTCTTCCAATGAATACGTGTAAAGTTGTTCGTGTTTTTTATGGAAAGCTTGAATAATTTCTGTTAAATTATTTTCATCTATTTCGTCAAAAGGGACAGTAATTTCAACAGGATGGTCTTGACCTTCATATCTTAAATCTATAGATTTAGTTACAATCATTTTACTATTATCAATATTTTCATTTTTTAAGGTAGTCTTAGCTTCATGAATTAATTCATCATATTTATGATTTATCTCTGAATAATTTATCTCTTTTGTATTGGTTAAGTATGTTTGCGCATAATCATGTCTTAGATCAGACATAAGCATTCCCCAAGAAGCAAAAACGCTAGAAGTAGCAGGAACAATCACTTTTTTAACTCCTAATTCACGCGCTAAATCTTGTGAATGCATTGGTCCGCCTCCTCCAATAGCAACCATTGTAAAATCACGAGGATCATAACCTTTACGAACAGAAATTAATTTCAACGCGTTCAACATATTAGAATTAGCAATTTTCACTATTCCCATAGCTGCATCATCTAAATTAACCTCTAAGTGTTTAGATATATATTTATTAAATTGTTCCTGTAATTCATTAATTTTAATATTTGTATCAAAATTAGAAATATTTAATCTTCCTAATAGTAAATTAGCATCTGTCGTAGTAGGTTCTGTTCCACCTTTACCATAAGCAATTGGACCAGGTTCAGCTCCAGCAGATTTTGGACCAACTTTAATTGAACCGCCATCATCAAACCAAGCAATCGATCCTCCACCATTTCCAATTTCAACGATATCTACTACTGGTACTTTCATAGGATAGCCAGCATAATTATTTGTTTTCTCTAAATGATAATCTGTACTTACTTTTACATGATTATTTTCAATTAAAGAACATTTAGCTGTTGTCCCACCAATATCCAGTACGATCAAGTTATCTTCACCTATCATTTCACCTAGAACAGCTGCTCCAAAAATACCTGAAACAGGTCCAGATTCAACCATATTTATTGGAGCTATTTTGGCATGCTCAAACGTACTTGTACCGCCATTTGATTGCATAACATAATTTTGACTACTAGAGCTATTTTCAATAATATTATTTTCTAGATTTGTTAAATACGCATTAGCTATAGGTTTCACATATGCATTCAGAACAGCTGTTGAAGTACGTTCATACTCTCTCCATTCATTATTCAATTCTGTAGAATACGTAGTTAAAAAATCCGGATAATTCTCATTAATATAAGCAGCTATTTTTTTCTCATGGTCGTTATTCAAATAACTATGTAAAAGTGAAATAGCTACAGCTTTTACATTTTCTTCTATAAAATAATTCATTATTTCATCTATCTCATCAAAATTCACACCATTAATAACTTCACCTTTATAATTAAGTCGCTCTGAAACCTCACGACGTAAATGTCTCTCAACAATTGGCGCCGGTTTCTTATACCTAACATTAAATAAGTCAGGACGATTTCCGCGTGCTATCTCAAGTACATCTCTAAATCCTTTAGTTGTAATCAAACCTGTTTTTACGCCATTTTTCTCGGTTAATGCATTAATTACAATAGTTGTCCCGTGAATAAACATATCAATGTCTTTCAAGCTAATATTTGCCTGATTCAGTACATTGAAAATGCCCTCTTCAAAATTTTTAGGTGTTGTATCTGATTTGCCAACTACTATATTCCCATCACTGTCTAACGCTACTAAATCTGTAAATGTACCTCCAATATCTGTAGCAACTCTCATAATCATGCCCCTTTCATTCTTAGAATATTTTAGGTGTAACTACACTTAATATTACTGTCGGAGTTTGAGATTCATTAATATAATAATGATTCAAATTGGAAGGAAAATGCATTATTTCACCTTGGTTAACAACATATTTTAAATCATCCACATAAAAGGTTAATTCACCTTCAATTATGTAATACATTTCTTCACCTTCATGTCGAGAAACTTCACTATGATCATTCGGATAAATTTTGATCATAAAATTCTCTAGTTTTCGATTTTCAAAATCACTAGAAATACGAATAAAGTCTTGGTGTGACCGATTTATCTTAAACGAATCTTGTTTACTAGGGATAATATGAAAATCCCTTTCCGTTCTAGGTTTAAAAAATGAAGTAATATCAACATTCAAAGCCTCAGCTATCTTACTTAATGAAGTAATTGCAATTGAAGATTCTCCCCTTTCAACCTGTGATAAAAAACTTGTAGACAAGCCAGTAACACTACTTAATTGCTTCAAGGTTTGATTGTTTTTTAATCTAAAATGTTTAATCATACTCCCGATTTCTTCCATAAAAATAACCTTCCTTTTACAGTATTAGTGTAATTTATAACAATATAACACAATCGATACTTAATATAAAGAATTTTCAGAATAATGTAGATAAAAAAAGGCTATCCAAAATTAAAATTTTGTCTAGCCTTTCTATTCCAGTCCGTATTGTTCTCTTATTATTTCCCTTTTACAAAAACTACTTTTCGTTTACTCCGCTTCATTTTACCGTTTTGATCTACAAATTGATAATTCGTGAGTACAGTATTTGTCGTTTTGACCAGTTTAATATTATTAATGGTTGAAACTTTCTCTGTAATGGCAAAGAAGTTAAACATATATTTATACTTGCCTGAATCGTTTTTAAATTTCATATATCTTTTTTTATTTTTATTTACTTTATATACCGCAACGACTCTGCCATCACAAGGATGTATGCCGATAATATAATTGACTTTTTTAGCTACTTTTTCACTGATTTCTAATCGTGTAACGATTTCTTTTTTTATAGTTTTTGAAGTTGTTGAATACGTTAATGATGCTGGTATGTTATTTTCTTTACTATCTATGCGCAACTTTACAATGAGTATGTTATAGTGCCCTAGTTCATTAATATCAATATATTGAATATCTGTATGATGTTGGATTGTATTGAAATCTCCATATATTTTTGCATTAATTTCATCGTTGTCCACTTGAAATCCATTTGTATAATTATACATTTGATTATAGGATACAACCCCTCCATAATTGACTGGACTAAATACTGTATATTGATTGAGCATTGTCTTTACAGTGATTTGTGCTTCTCTTTCTGTTATATCCGTCATAAATACGACTGGTGTGATATACGATGAATTTTCTATATATGCCTTTGATTGTTTGTGACTATTGATGATAGGAATCTTATCAATATCCTGTGCAGTCAAATTTCCTTGGTGATATCCTATGTATAAAAGCGCATTTTGTTCATTATCCAGTAGTCCATATACGTAATACTGACTAAATGCTTTAATATTCTCCATTTGCAGTAGTATTTCATTGTCTTTATCACTTTGAATGTTAAGTTTCTCAGGTACTTTAAAATTTTCATATAATGTTTCTGAAAAATCATCTTCATACTTCTGATAATATAATGAATCAAATCTCTCTAATAACTTTATCCCGGAATTTCGTACATATACAACTGACTTTCTCGTATGCTCATATAATTCACTTGCAAGTAAATTTTGTACATAAAGTGACCTTAAAATTTTCTGTGTATATTTATCTATATCTTTTACTTCGATAAAAATTTTTCCTTCATTAATTTCTTGTTCAAATGTTACTTTATGTTTAAAGTGCTTATAATCTCCTTTAGGAATTTTGACTAATATTTTACTTCTATGATGTGGTATAGATCTAACTGATTTTAGTACAAAATAATGATGATAACTAAAATAAGTCCAAGCCGCACTTTTTAAATATTGTTTGATGCTATTCATCATACTTTCCACATCTCTATAGCGATCATAATAAACGCTATAAAGTGACTTAAGTGTCCCTTTTCTTTTATGATCACTAATACGAAATGTAATCCATTGATGTGATTCTGTATTGAGCAATGTTACATAATACGAATGCTTATTACTTGAGAATGTTAAAGATAATAATATCTCATCCGGTTTCAGCAAATTTTTAATTTCTGTTTCAAGAATTTTTGAAAATTCTTTGCTATGTGTATTAACAAAATCTTTACCGTATAACATATAAACCATCCCTCGTTTTAAACAATTATATATTAAGATTTTATTATTTCTTTATTTATATATCATAGCAAAATTTTTATATTAAATGTATGAATATTTATACTTTATTCCATAAACAAACTCAGAAATCCATAAATTAGATTTCTGAGTTTGTTCAATCTTAGATCATTCTATTAAAACGAAATAACGCCTATTATCCCAGCAACAAATATCATAAATACTGAGGAACCTATTGCCCATTTCATAACAACTTTTTGGTTTGTACCATAATCTATGCCTAACATACCTACTAATAAATAACCGGCAGCGTATAGTGGACTTAATACGTGTAATGGTTGTCCGAGTATTGAAGCTCTTGCCATTTCAGCTTTTGCGACACCGAATTGTTGGGCAGATTCTGCTAAGATTGGCAAAATACCATAATAAAATGGATCATTAGCCATAAAGTATGTGAATGGCATACTTAATATTGCGGTAATAAGTGCGAAATGATTACCCATTGATTCAGGAATAACATTTACTAATGCTTTTGCCATCTCATCTACCATTTCTGTACCATTCATAACCCCTGTGAAAATTCCAGAAGCAAACACTAAACCTACAACTGCTAATACATTCCCTGCATGACGTTTAATTAATTCAGATTGCACTTCAAGGCTTGGATAATTGATTAGTAATGCAGTCGCAAAACCAATCATGAATAATACTGGAATTGGTAAGAAACCTGTAATCAATGCGATTAGTAATAATATAGTTAAAAGTGCATTAACAATAACAATTTTTGGTCTTAATAATGCTTTTTCATCTTCATCTGTACCATTAGAATTATGCATTTCATCAAGTGTTAAACTTAAATGATTTTTAATACCGACTCTTCTTCTTTCTTTAACACCTAATACGTAAGCTGCAAATACAGCGAATAATATACCAGCTATCATTACTGGAATAATCGGTGTAAATACTTCTTCAGTCGTTAACTGTAGAGAAGAAATCGCTCTTGCAGTTGGACCACCCCATGGCGTCATATTCATAACACCAATAGATAGCAATGCTAACGTTGATAATATGTATAAATTCATGCCCATTTTCTTATATAAAGGCAGCATAGCCGTAACGGTAATAATAAACGTTGTCGTGCCATCTCCATCTAACGCAACTAGTGATGCTAAAGCAACTGTTCCAATTGTAATCTTAACTGGATCACCTTTAACAGCTTTCATAATTGCTTCAATAACAGGATTAAATAATCCTGCGTCAATCATAACCCCAAAGTATAAAATTGCGAATACGAGCATAATACCCGTTGGTGCTACTGTTAATAGTCCATCCACCATATATTCGCCTAATTTAGAATAGAATCCCCCAATCAGTCCGAAAACTGTTGGCACTATAATTAATGCTGCTAAAGCTGACATCTTTTTGCTCATAATGAGAATCATAAAAATGATAACCATTATAAATCCAAGTATTGCCAAATTCATGTTGTAGTACCCCCTCTATTGTATTTTATAATTGTAAGCGTTTTTATAAATATTCGCAATAGACTATTTTAAAAATTTTCAGAATATTAATAACCTTATTCTAATATACAAAAAAACCGTCCAATTTTTGGACGGCTTCTTTGCTAGATTTTACGATCTATTCAAAAGTTTATATAATTTATAAAATACTGGTCGGATAGGCTTAATAAAATCACCAATTAATTCTTCTACATGCCCATTAAATCCACTTTTGAATTTAATAACACCCGCATCTTCTGCGTTTTCTGTAAAATCACCCGTAATACCATAAAAGTTATAACGGTCTATATGGTGTTCTTTAGCAAATTTAATCATTTCCCATTGAAGTTTGTATGCTCCCATAAATCTATTAAATTTAGGATTAGATCCGCTAGATAAATAGTACACTTCATGGTCATTATAAATATAGAGTGCTGCTGCTAAATTAAGTATGTCACCTTCTATACCTCTTAAAATTTCGCTTTCTTTTATTTTTCCTTCAATACTATTTAGCTTTTTCTCATTTTCTTGCTTTCTCGTCTTATTCTTTTTAGAATTTGGACTTTCTTTTAAAGCTTCTTCGATACTTGTTCTTTCTATATTTAATTTTTCTTTCTCAAAAATCAAATTACTAATATAATCATTCAAGTCTATATAAGCAAGCTTTATACATGATTTACCTTTGTACATTTCTAGCATTTTTTTGAAATACGCTTCATCTCTAAAAGAAAAGCCGTGTTTTTCTTCTGCCATTTGAAATAAACTGTAAAATAAACTCACTTCTGAAACTGGTAACTCTCGTACTTTCACACCCATCTCTTCAGTCTTCTTAATATTTCGTCTTGTCTTATATTCCATATCATTTAAGACGTCATCTAGAGATTTATTTTTAAGATCTAATACCGAAATCCACCTAATTTGTCGTTTATCTGAATAACCTATGCTATATCCTTCATGCTTGTAACCGAGTTTATCCAAATTATGAATCAAAGCCCGATTATTATTCGACTTCAAAATTTCTCCACTATGATTTCTAATATTCTCAATAACATATGGATCTACAAGTACAAATAAACAATTTCTTTTTCTTAAATATTTAGTTAAATTCTCAAAGAAAAAATTAACAAGCTCTATATTGTTGTAATCCATTACCGGACCTCTATGACTATAGAAATATTTAAAGAACTTTAAAGACTGTGCTTCTGTTAATAAACATGCAGCAATGATATTTTGCTGACTGTCTTTTACCCCAACTAAATGACAGTCGGCATTTGTAAGATTTCGATAATTATATTGTTCAGCCGATTGCGTATAATGCGAAAAATGCCCCTTCACAAATAAATCAAATTCCTCAACTTCCAAATTTACAAATTCCACAACAAATTCCCCCATAATTGTATATCTACTTACAATAATACACCAATTATGGAATTAAATGTAACTTATAATAAGATTATTCCACTTTAATATGTTTGATAAAAAAATCTAAACACTATTGTATTTTATATAAAAAACCGCCCAAATATTATTTGGGCGGTAATGTGATTAATTATTTAAAGCTAATTTAATATGTGCTAAATGATGTTCTTCATGCCATGATAATTTCGCAATTTTAAAAGCTACTGTTGTTTCACCATTATCTTCATGAATGAATGCGCGTTTCAGCTGTTCTTCAGACAAACTTCGTCCTACTGCAACAATCCGTTCGTTTATACCTTCTAACATTCTAAGAGAACATTCGATAGGTAATTCATTATCTGGTAATTCAATCCATTTTTCTTGATCAAATCCAACTATTGTCGGCTTTCTATCATCGGTTAAAGCAATCTTCAAACGTTGATACATATTCAATTGAGAATCGGCTATATGGTGGACAAGCTGTCTAACTGTCCAACTACCTTCTCTATACTTTTTCTTTAATGCTTCATCGTTTAATCCATCAACAACTTTTCTTAATCGATTTGCGTAGTTACCAATCTCATCTAACCACTGATTAATATCATTCATTGTTACTTTTTCAGGTAATTCTAATTCTCCAATCGGAAATCTTACATCCACAATAATCACCCTTTTCATTAGATTAAATTCACCTTTATTATAGGTTATATTTACTATGAATGAAAATTAAACAGGTTGAGTGGTTAAGTAATTGATTAATTTTCAAAAAAACAGGAACACCCCTTGGCGTTCCTGTTATAAGATTCATATTTATTTTGTAATTTTCACTTTACCTACTGAGTTGTCTTTACTTTTTGCTGATACTTCAAATTTCAAGCCATTATTCGGTAATAATACACCCGCATCTTTTTGTCCTTGGTTTGAGTAATCTTGACTATCATCGAATACAGGATTTTTCTTCGTTTTATTATCATGTAATTTATAGCCGTCTTCGTTTTTCAATTTTAATTTAGGTTGGTGATCTAAACTAAATGCTGCGTCTCTAATTTGGAATTGTGTTGTTGCTGGATCATCAGCTACTCCTTTTTTCTTCCAATTCAATGCATTTTGGTCAGCATCTACAACGCTTATGAAACCTTGTCCTTGGTGTGAACTTACGTTGTTATCTGAGAAACTCTTATCAACGTACCAAACTGTTAAACCTTTGTTGTAAGACATTGTTCCGCCACCGCGTTTAATGTGTTGTAATCCTTTATCTGGTCCTGTAAAGTTTCTCCATTGTAATAAATAGTAGTTCTCATCATATCTATTGCCATCACTTTGTTCAAAGCCTTGTAAATCAAATTTCGCTTTATTTTCTGCATTATCACTGAAGATTTTTTGTCCATCTTCTGAAGTTACTCTAACTTTATCGACAAACCAACCTGGGTTTGTTTCAAATTTATCTGTTACATATAAGAATCTTAATTTTACTTTTTTGCCATCGTATTTTGATAAATCAAATTTAGCATTTACATATCCTTCAGACTGACCATCAATACCATTTCCTTGGTTCTGACCACTCTCTGATGGATCATCATTGTTCGTAATATTACCTGCTACGTTTTCCCAATTTTGACCATCGTCTGTAGATACTTGAACGTAACCATAGTCAAATCCTTGTTCTATATCATACCAAGTCTTAAATTTCAGCTTACTTGATTTAGCAGAACTTAAATCTAATGCTGTTTCCATTGAATATTGTGAATCATCATCTGCGCCACTCCAATATGCTTTCTTACCTTGAAATGGTTTTTGAATTAAAGTAGATTTGTCAGGGAGCTTAACTTTAATTGCATCATTGTTTGTTCCTTTAGTAGATGCTTCATCTATAAGTTCTGACGTTTCACCTTTAAATTCAGATGCGTTGATTTCATTACCTGTTTGCCAATTACCACCATGTAATTGTTGAAGCATTTCTTTCATGTATGGATCAAATCCAGTCGGTTCAGTACCTGGAACAGTACCTGCCCAACTACCTGATGACATAATAGACCAGAATGAAACAGGTTCACCTTTACCTGAATACTCAGTATCATATTCATCTGGTAATCCTAAATCATGTCCGAATTCATGAGAGAACACACCTGCTGCTCCATCTTCAGGTTGAACTGTGTAATCAATTGCTGCTAATTTCCCATCAAATTGATCAAGCCCAGAATCAGTGCCTGGAATTGTATAAGGTTCACCTTTATCATCAATATCAAGTGACCATCTATGTGACCAAATAGCATCTGTTCCTAATTTACCGCCACCTGATTCTTCACCAGGTCCTGCATGTACAATCATAATGTGATCGATAATACCATCTTTCTCATCATAAACGCCGTCACCATCAATATCATCACGATCCCATTGATCATAATCGCTTAAATTAATATCTGGATCTTTCGCTGCTTGTTCTAGCGCTTCTTTAATCAATTCTTTCGGTTTACCATCACTGCCACTTTCGTCTGGCACATTTCCACCATAATAACTTGCAGGATGTTTAGCTTTATACCAACCGTGCACTTTTCCATCTATATCATAACTACCACCAGATTGGTTTTTGTAATACTGTTTCATACTCATTAAATTCTCGCCATTTGGACCTTTATAACCATTTTCTCCAAATACCATATCTTGAAAATGCGAAACTGTATAATCATCATAGTACATATCCGTTTCATCTTTTTTAATTGAATTGTGTGGATAGTCTGGAAATTCCATCGCTAGTACTAACACTTTATCTTGTCGTACTTTACCTTTATATTTTTCTTCTTCAACATTATCAACACGTTTACCGTTGTTTTTCTTTTTATACATTTCTTTTTGATTCTTATTCATCTGTCCTTGACGCTTACCATTATTCCCCTTGTTGTACTTCTTATCAAAAAGTCCTTTATTCGGTATGTATTTTTGGTGATATTGTTCACCTTTGCCATCCATATACTCTCTGATTTTTTCATTTTTCTGTTCAGGTGTTTCGGTTGATTCAATGACGCCTTCTTTTTCTAATGTTTCGAGTAACCTGTCTTCATTTGGTGCGACACTATTTGCAGATGCTTGAGTAGCAAATGCAGGTAGTGCAATCAGAGCACTTAATGAAGCAACTGATAACTTTTTCATAAATAAATTCACTTTTAAAAATCCCCCTTATTTATCTAATCTATATACATTATATACATATTCCCATAAAATAGTAGTAAGAATTCAAAAAAATCTAATTTTTCTTTTTAATATATCTAAATAATTTACCTCCGTATAATTTTACTTTATGAAAAATTATACGGAGGTATATTGTTAGTTATTCTATAATAAAATGATGTTCTTTCAAGTCCCTTACAGCATTGTCTAAAATCTTTTCAGTGTGTGCAGAAATTGTATGTAAATGAAGGTTATCTGTTAAATGTGCTAACATTTGTCCTTCAAACTTTTCCATTTCGCTTATAAATTTAGATAAATCTTCGTACGTTTCAATCATTAGATCCGCTTTAATACTGCCATACACTGGATGATCAATCGCAACATCATCAATCATTGCCCCGTTATCCAATATTAACTTTAACTCTTCTTCCATTCGGTCATTATCATGTTGGCAAACAATGACACGTTTATATCTTTTACCGCATTGTACATTATTAACAACATAACCACGACTTGTTGAATCAATATTATAATTTTGTGATTTCAATATAGAAATATCTTTCACAATAATCTGTCTCGAAATATCGAATTGTTGACTCAGTTGTTTACCGCTAATCGGTTCATCTGAAGATTCGAGTAATTGTAAAATTTGTTCTCTTCTTTTAAAAGGGTTATTCATTTCACTGATCTCCTCTTATAGCTGTTTTTAAATGGTGCAAACAAGTATCTATGTCATTTCTAGTCGTAAATTTTCCAATAGATAAACGTATATATTGGTCATACGTTTTCTCAGGTATTGAATCTATTTTAACTTGTAAACCACTACTTAACAATGCGCCATGACCACATGCAGTGCCTGTTGAAACACATATATTTCTATTCGACAAATATTGCATAATATATTGTCCTTCATATATCGGTGTTAATACTGCAATAATATGTGGTGCTTGCGCTTTGTAAACAATAGGTGTAAATGATAAGTCATTTAATTGTTCAATGAAGTATTGTTGTAAAGTATGCATCTCGTCAATACTTGGTGACATTGATAATGCTTTTGTCATCGCGATAATACTTGTTGAATCTATTGTACCATTTTGTGTATACATTTCATGAAAATAATGTTGATTTAAAGGCTTTACATACTCATGATTCATCATTAACACACCTGATCCTTTTGTACCGTGAAACTTATGTCCTGAAAAAGCGTATGAACTGAATAATTTTACATTAATATCATTTAATTTATGAACTGCTTGTACGCCATCAACATGCATTGGAACATTGTAATCCAGCGCTATTTGACCTATTTCTTCAACAGGTAGTATATATCCAGTCTCAGAATTAACATGTTGTGCAATGATGAGCATAACATCATCTGTCATTATGGCAGCCGTCTGTTCTAAATCTATTTCTCCATTGTTGTCTAAAGGCAACATAATGATATCAAATTCATCTTGATAAGCTTCTAAAGCGGCATGTATAGAGGGGTGTTCATAAGGTGAAACGAGTACTTTACCGCCCTCCTTCTCTTTCAAAAAACTATGTATCGCAATTTCATTTGCATGAGAACCGCTTCTTGTATAAATCACTTCTTTATCTGTTGAAAAGTAATCCTTTATAAATTGTTTACACTCCTCCAACAACTGTCTAGTATGTACACCACCTATATGTAAACTTTCACTATTGTAATATGCTTCGCGTTGTATATCTTGATAGACATCCATCACTTGGCTATCAATCATTGTAGTTGATGCATTATCTAAATAAATCAATTATAATCCCCCTCTTGTTATTTACGCTCTCTTGTGTCAATATATTGTATATAAAATGATAACATATATGTAAAGTAAGGTGTAAACTTTGAGAAAAGTAATTGTAGTCGGTTCTGGCATCGCTGCATTAGCAGCTATACAGTCATTTAATGAGCAAACTGAAATTTATTGCATTACGAAAGATAAACTAAATCAACATAACAGTTCACTAGCTCAAGGTGGGATTTGTTGTTCTCAATACGAACATGACAATGGCCATGCGCATATTGTAGATACGTATAAAGCTGGCAATGAAATTGGAGATATTGATGTTATACAATCCATCATCCAACATAGTCATCGTTACATTGAGCAACTCATTCTAAATGGATTGAATTTTGATACGATTACCAATCAACATGTTTTAGATTTTGCGATGGAAGGTGCGCACACTCGACCACGCATATTACATATTGGTGGTGATCAAACGGGTAAATATTTAACGCACCATTTGATGAATCAATTATCATCCAAGAATATAAAGATTTATGAAGAAACTGAAGTAATCGACTTGTTGAAAGATACAGAACATGCTGTTTGTGGTGTACGTGCACTTGATAAACATGGACAACAACTTGATATCATAGCCCATGATGTCATTTTGGCTACAGGTGGTTACAGCAATTTATTCCCTACTCATTCCAGTGCGTCCAGTTCAATAAGTTCAGGGCATGTTATCTCACATCATCACGGCATTCCTTTAAGACATATGGAAATGATTCAATTTCATCCAACTTTACTTGGTACACCCGGTCAAACATTCGGTCTAGTTTCTGAAGCAGTACGAGGTAATGGTGGTATTTTAGTCAATAGTCTCGGGGAGCATTTTATGGAAGACAAACACCCTTTAGGAAGTCTCGCTCCGAGAGATGTGACAAGTAGAGCCATCTTTCAGCAACAACAACTTGGTCATCAATGCTTTATCAATATTGAACAAGTTGAAGCATTTTCTAATAGATTTCCAACGATTTATCAAAGCGTCATTGAACATTTTCCAGATGAATATGCTCATCATCTCATTCCTATTACACCAGGTGCACACTATACAATGGGTGGCGTAAAAACTGATATTTATGGTCGAACGAACTTGAACCACTTTTACGTTATAGGAGAAGCGAGTAACACAAATTTTCATGGTGCAAATCGTCTAGCAAGTAATTCCTTACTTGAAGCACTTGTTATGGGACATCTTTGCGGGGAAACTATTCATCAATCTGAAATAAGAGATATTCATATTAGTGAATCTGAGCAACTGCATATTCCTAAAATAAGTGATGAAGACATACAAGGTCTTCGTCAACAAACTTTTAAAGTGTTAGGTATAGAGCGTAATGGTCCAGACATCACAGCTTACTTAAATAACATACAAGATTGTCTTAGCAATGCGGTGACTTTAGCTGAATGGACTCAATCAGATTGGCAGAAATATATAGAAGTAAAGACTTTAGAAATGATCTGTTTATCAGCTTTAAGTCGTTCGGAATCACGTGGTGTCCACTATAGATTAGATTATCCGAATACTGAACCAACACTACAACATACTGATATCGAAATACTAATGGAGGATTCAATTCATGCTAAACAAGTTATACGTCCAAGAAAAACTCAAACAATTTTACCTTGAAGATAACCATTATGGTGATTTGTCTTCAAGCTTATTCGACGCCACTCAACAAGGTACATTAACACTTTTAAGTAAATCAGAAGGCATATTTTGTGGTGAAATGATCATTCAAGAAAGTTTTAAACTGCTTGATGATGCTATAACCACCACTTTGTTCGTTCAAGACGGTACATTCATAGAGAAGGGTCAGAAGCTCGCTGTTATTGAAGGTAGCATTTCGATCCTCTTGACGATGGAACGCATCACTTTAAATTTAATTCAAAGAATGTCCGGTATCGCTACAGCTACACATGAAATCGTCCAAAAAGTTCAGCATACAAATGTCAAAATTGTAGATACGAGAAAGACAACGCCAGGATTAGGTATGTTTGAGAAACATTCAGTATTTATTGGTGGTGGCTATAATCACCGTCGGACGCTTAATGACGGATTAATGTTAAAGGACAACCATATCAGTTTCAGTCTATCGATTCGTGAACTTGTTTCTAAAGCTAAGCAACATATCGGACCTATGGATAAAATCGAAATAGAAATTGAAGATGAACATACTTTAGATGAAGCCATTTTATCCAATGTGAATATCATCATGTTTGATAATTGCAAACCAGATTGGATCAAAGCACATATCACAAAAGTGCCTGAACATATACAAACTGAAGCATCCGGTAACATCAACATTAAAAATGTTGTCGATTACGCTGAAACGGGTGTCGATTATATTTCTATAGGTTCGTTATTTTATGAGCAACATGCATTAGATATCTCTGCAAAGGTGGTTATATAAATGATTAATCTTACAATTGAGAATGCCCAATCTATTCCTGAAAAGTACATAAAAATGTCTCATCAAGAACTTGAAGACAAAATTAAATCCATTAAAGCTTCATTAGGTGAACGTTTATTTATGCCAACGCATCACTATCAAAAAAATGAAGTTGCTCAATTTGCTGATATTATGGGTGACTCGCTTGAACTTGCACGTATTTGTAAAGAGAATACAAAGGCTCAATATTTCGTCTTTAATGGTGTGCATTTTATGGCTGAAACTGCTGACATCTTGACTGACGATAATCAAGATATTTACTTACCTGATTTATCTGCAGGTTGCTCTATGGCAGATATGGCGAATATTGAACAAGCGCTTCATGGCTATGATATATTAACGAATCGTTTAGGTGATAATATTCTACCGCTTACTTATGTGAACTCGACTGCTGCAATCAAAAAATTCGTCGGAGAAAATGGTGGCTCATGTGTGACAAGTGGTAATGCTGACAGTGTGATTCAATGGGCTTTAGATCAAGATAAACGTATATTATTTTTGCCTGATCAACATTTAGGTCGTAATACCGCTTATAAATTAGGCATTAAACTTGAAGAAATGGCTGTCTGGGATCCTATACAAAAGAAACTGGACTTCGACGGTCGTGATGAAGATATTAGAATCATCTTATGGAAGGGACATTGCTCTGTTCATGAAAAGTTCTACCCCATTCATATAGATCAAGCGCGACAAAAAGATCCAGACGTGAATGTTATTGTACATCCAGAGTGTCAATTTGATATTGTCCAAATGGCAGACTATGCAGGTTCAACTAAATATATTATCGACAAAATAAAAAATGCGCCAAAAGGTTCTCACTGGGTGATTGGTACTGAGATGAACCTCGTGCAACGTTTAAAAGAAACATATACAGATATTACAATTGAATCACTTAATCCACTTATGTGTTCATGCTTAACAATGAATAGAATTGACTTACCTCATCTCGCATGGTGCTTAGATAAAATCATTGCCGGAGATCAATCAAACATTATTAAAGTAGATAAAGAAACATCGCATTTTGCGAAACAATCATTAGAACGTATGTTAAGTATCGTTTAATAAAAAAATAACCTTTCACCTATAATACATTCGAGGTGAAAGGTTATTTAATATTAAAATGGATTTCGATTTAACCACTGACCGCCATCCATTGTGATACAATCGCCATTGATATAAGCCGCTTCATCTGAGAATAAAAATCTTGCTAATCCTGCAATTTCTTCAGGTTGGCCCATTCTACCTACAGGAACACTATCTAACGTTTGTTGTCTGGCATCTTCAGATAACGTTAACTTCTTAGCACCACCTGTATTATCAATCGGTCCAGGTGCAATGGCATTAACTGTAATACCGTATTTACTTCCCCATTCAACTGCTAATGTTCTCGTCATAGCAAGCACACCTGCTTTGGCACTTGCTGAATGTATAACTCCTGCACCAGCTGTCCATGAATATGTTGCTACAATATTCAATATACGACCTTTATGACCACTCTTAATCCATTCTTTACCTACTGCTTGCGAACAATAAAAAGTCCCATTTAATACAATATCAATAACTGAATTCCAACCGTTATAAGATAAATCTTCAGCTGCACAAATGAAATTTCCTGCTGCATTATTGACTAATCCGTCTATTTTACCAAATGTTTTAATCGTTTCATCTACTGTATACTGAACACGTTCTGGATCACGTACGTCCATATCAATACATAATACTTGTCCTTCTTCTTGTTCTATATCCTTTTTCGCTTCTTCAAGTCTTTCAAGTGAGCGTCCAGTTATGACAACTTTTGCACCATCTGCAGCAAATCTCGTTGCCATCGCTTTACCCATACCACTGCTACCACCCGTTACAATGATCACTTTATCCTTCATATATATTCTCCTCATATTTACTATATTAAAATACTTGCGTTTAGTAATCGCTTACATACAGTGTACAATAAGTTGCAATAAAGGACAATTAAACAGAAGTTACACATTACATAAAGCTTTAAAAAATATTTATTAGTATAATAAAAAGACCTTTGAACGTTACGCTCAAAGGTCTTTCAATATATTAATATCCTGATCCGACTTCTTCTCCATCTTCATCATACTCAGTCACTTTGCCGTCATCATCTATAATATACGAACCTGCTAAATTGCCATCTTTATCTTCAAATGAGAAGCCCCATTTACCTTCATCTGTCTTCTC
This sequence comes from Mammaliicoccus sp. I-M35, assembly GCF_022386455.1. Taxonomy (NCBI): domain Bacteria; kingdom Bacillati; phylum Bacillota; class Bacilli; order Caryophanales; family Staphylococcaceae; genus Mammaliicoccus; species Mammaliicoccus sp. I-M35. The sequence goes on from NZ_JAJNIL010000004.1 coordinate 170,016, forward strand.
AGGCTCTTTAAACGTATATTTATCTGTATCTAACGTTTCACCTTCATACGATTCTACTTTATCAATAACATTCTCTCGTGTTACTTTTTCAGAATTACTATCCTCATCTGAAACATCATCATCCATAGAAGATGATCCATCAAACATTTTCACAGTTCTTTCTATTTGTTCGTCAGACGCATCATAAAGCTTAACAACTTTCGGATTGCTTAAAATCTTTTCAGACTCTTTTTGAGAGTAATCATCATCTTCTGTCCATCTTTCATCATGAAAATGTGAAGGCACATTATAAATAGAAATCGTACCATCTCCATTATTCTTATATACAACATGTCCAGCAGCAGTAGGATAACCTGCCAAACGATACACACCTTTAGGATATTTCACCGTATTTGCTTTGTTATACGGATTTAAATACTCACCCTCAAGATTATTAAATTCAAGCTCTGCATTCATTTCACTTTCATCCATATTTCGATAACTCGGTAAAGCCGTTAACCATACCTTCGCGTAGTATTCATCACTATTTACATTCTCGTTAGAATTGTTATCCTCATCTGAATCATCATAACTAGAAGGTAATGGATCTACATACTCAATCTTACTTGCTACATTAGAAACTTTGCGATTATCTTTATATTTCTTATATAAATCAGCAATGTTCAAACGATCTACTGTTCCATTATCTATGACATCATTAAAATCTTGAACAGCACTTTGTGTTTTAATATATACAACTTCATCCTTATTTACACCGACTATTGTCGCATAGCTACCTTTAGTAGCATTCAAACTATAGAACTTCATACCATTTGGTTTGTTTTTCATCTTATTTAGTTCCGGACTTTCAGCAAGTTCTAACGTATCAATATTACGTTCTTTCTTCTCACCAGCTCCAAAAGTTTGCGTATATTTTCCAGATAATAATTCATCACCTGTTACAATATCATCTTCAACACTAGGATCTAACATAGCCATCGCAATACTCTGTTGTTCAGTGATATTCGATTCATCTTTAATTCCACTTTCATTACTATTATCCTCATTGTTTGATGAATCATTAGACTGATTATCTTGTGATTCACCCTTTTGAGCATTTTCAGATGACTTGTCATCATTTGAATCTCCACCAATACTAATCGTACAACCACTCAATATCACAACCGACATAAGTACAAGACCAGAGAACAGCTGCTTCTTCAAAAGAATCACTCCCTTGTTAATTTATAATATATTCGCTAAATAATTTTAAATAAGTTATATACATGTTCTTTACTATTGTAACAAATACAATGTAAATTGAAATGTATTCAGAGATATTTCACTGATACTTTTAATATAATCGTTATATTTTAAATCTCAAAAACCACTAAAGTAAATGATTTTTCAATCAGAACTTTAGTGGTTTTTATAATCTACATGTTTAATTTCTTTCTTGTAGAGATTCTGTAAAAACTTTAGACTCGCTATTATCTGCTTTTGTTTTTCTATCCTTTTGCCAAATAGATTCTAGTTCTTCTAATGTCTTACCTTTAGTTTCAGGAATGAATTTCCAAACAAATATACCAGATAATATACTCATTGCTGCATAAAATCCATATGTCATTGTGCCACTAATATCCATTAAGAATGGATATGTAGAAGTAATCGTAAAGTTCGCTAACCATTGCACTGCTACCGCTATTGCCATTGCTCCACTTCTAATTCTATTAGGGAATATTTCAGATAATAACACCCAAATAATTGGACCCCAACTCATCATAAATGAAGCTGTATAAATAACCATAAATAGCAATGTGATAATACCAAATATACCACTGGCTGTTAAGACACTCATGCCAATCATACCAATTGCCATTCCTATTGAACCTATAATAAGTAACGGTTTACGACCAAATTTATCGACATATTTTATTGCTACTAAAGTAAATATTACATTAACTAATCCCATAACAACTGTTTGCATCATTGATGCATCACTACCAACACCTAAATTTTCAAATATTCTAGGTGCATAGTATAGTGCTACATTAATTCCAATAAACTGTTGGAAAATAGAGAGTAAAATCCCTGTAAAAATAACAGTTTTACCGAAACTAAATAATGGTGCTTTCAATTCATTATTTTTACTTTTTGTAGCTAATATATCATTCAGTACATTTTTAGCATGCTGTTTGGATGTATATATTTTGCTTAAAACTGAAAATGCTTCTTTATCTTTATTAGCTAAAATTAAATACCTTGGTGTTTCTGGTACTAAAAATAATAAAATGAAAAATACTATAGCTGGAATTGCTTCGGTAATAAACATATATCTCCAACCAATAATATCAATCCAATTTTGTGTTCTACCAAATGTAATACCGTAATTTACAAAATATACAACTAACATACCGAATATAATTGCAAACTGATTCCAAGATACTAGCCTACCTCGAATTGATGAAGGTGATATTTCACTAATATACATTGGTGATATTGCTGATGCTAATCCAACACCTATTCCACCTATAATACGATATAAATTAAACATAACAAGTAATCCAAGAGAAGCCTCACCACGATTAAAGAATAGAAACTCCGGATAACCAGATAAAATTGCAGAAACTATAAATAAAATTGCAGCTATTTGTAAAGATTTCTTTCTTCCAAAGTTTTTCGAAACATTAGAAGAAAGTAATCCTCCTATAATACAGCCGATTAAGGCACTAGAAACTGTTATACCATGAATGAAACTCCCATAATCTGCTGTAATGTATTTTTGTAATGATTGTTCTGCACCAGAAATTACTGCTGTGTCATAACCAAATAATAATCCACCAAGCGTTGCTATTAAAGCAATCTTAAAGATAAACTTCTTATTATCATAACTACTCATTACCCCATCTCCCTGATATGTTATTTAAATTGAGTTAAATCTTTTGTTATTGGCTGAGTGGCAGTGTATACATTTTTATAAATGTTAAATAACGTTTGATAAGAATTTATATGTTCAGTAATTGGTACTATTTTTTCTTTATACTCAATCCAAGCATCATTTAGATCTTTAAATGATTTAAACCATTTTTCTCCCATAGCTGCTAACATAGCGGCACCATAAGCTGGTCCTTGCTCTTCAGTACGTGTAACAATCGTTACGCCGAAGACATCTGCTTGAATTTGTAACCATTCTTTATTTTTAGCACCACCACCAATTGATACAATTTCTTGAATAGCGATGTTATTATTTTTCATAATCTCTATACTTTCATTAATAGAATAAGTTATTCCTTCAATAACAGACCGCTTCATATCTAATTGAGTTGTATTAGCGTCTAATCCTATAAAGCTACCTCTTACGACTGCATCATTATATGGCGTACGTTCTCCCAATAAATATGGTGTATATAATAATCCATTTGCACCAATTTTAGACTGAGAAAAATCTTCTAGAAATACACTAAAATCATCCGACTTATTTATTAAATTTTTAAGCCATGACAAACTGTATCCAGCTGATAGGGTGACACCCATTACATATTTTTGATTAGGAACACAATGAGCAAAATAATGCATGCTACCATCATTTTGATAATTCGTATCATTCTCTATAGATAAGGCCACACCTGAAGTTCCAATACTTACAAGCTGTTTTGATTCATCTGTAATACCTGAACCAAGCGCACCACAAGCATTATCAGCTCCACCTTGATAGACATTAATATCCACACTAATATTCAACTGATCTTTCAGTTTATCGACTAATACACCACTTTTTTCATGTGATCCAATCACTTTTGGACAAATATTTGGATTGATTCGTAAAGTGTTGAGTAATTCTTCAGACCATTCTTCCGATTTTATGTTATACAATATAGTCCCAGAAGCATCTGATGGTTCAGTATATATATTTCCAGTCAATTTATAGACAACATAGTCTTTTGGTAACATAAATTTAAAAATTTTATTGTAGTTTTCAGGTTCATGATTTTTCAACCAGATTAACTTTGGTAGTGTGAATCCTTCAAGTACTGTATTTTGAGTGTAATTAAGTAATTGCTTTAATCCTACAGCATTTTTAATGTTTTCTACTTCTTGTGAAGTACGCGTATCATTCCATAGAATTGCTGGTCTTATACTTTCTCCTTTTTCATCAACTACTACTAAACCGTGCATCTGACCTGAAAAACTGATACCTGAAATCGATTGTTCTCCATACTTATTTAATAAATATTTTAAACTTTCAATTGTCGCTTCATACCAAATATTAGGGTCCATCTCGCTATAACCTGACTTAGGATGATTTGTTTCATAGTTAACACTATATGAATCAGCAACTAATCCTTCTTTATTGACAAGAACTGACTTCAATCCACTCGTACCGATATCGATGCCAATTACATATTCCATAATTATCAATCTCCATTGTTAATATTTAAAATATATTGATTAATTTGAGTCTTAATCACTTCTAGATGATCTGATTCATTTTCGATTTTATCAATGTTTAAAGCATATTCTTCTAATTCTTTAAATGAAGTTTTACCTTCAACTATTTGTTTACCGATTCCCTCATTAAATGATTGATACTTATCATTTATAATATTTTCAAAGAAATTATCTTCAATCATTTTGTGAGCAACTCTAAGACCTAATGCAAATGTATCCATACCCGCAATATGCGTAAGGATTAAATCTTCTTGTTTAAATGATGTTCTTCTTGGTTTAGCGTCAAAGTTTAATCCACCAGGGTTTAATCCACCATTTTTCAATATTTCATACATCGCTAAAGTCGTATCGTAAACGTCAGTTGGAAATTCATCCGTATCCCATCCTAATAACGGATGCCCTTGGTTTGCATCAACTGAACCTAATAATTGATTATCACGCGCATATCTTAATTCATGTTGAAATGTATGGCCAGCTAATGTTGCATGATTTGCTTCAATATTAAATTTAAATATTTTATCTAAACCATATTTTTGTAAAAAGGCATGTCCTGTAGCAACATCAGTATCATATTGATGAGAAGTTGGTTCTTTTGGTTTAGGTTCTATTAGAAATTGTCCTTCGTAGCCTATTTCATTAGCATAGTCCTTCGCCATTTTAAAGAAATTAGCTAAATTGTCTAACTCTAATTTCATATCAGTATTTAGTAAACTTTCATAACCTTCACGGCCGCCCCAGAATACAAAGTTTTCTGCACCAAGCTTTTTAGCAATTTCTAATGATTTTTTCACTTTGGCTGCCGCGTATGCATATACTTCAGCATTAGAAGTAGTAGCTGCACCATGTACAAAACGTTCATGTGTAAAGTTATTAGTCGTATTCCATAATAATTTTTTACCCGTACTTTTCATTTTTTCTTGAATTAAATCTACAATTATATCTAAATTTTCATTAGATTCTTTTAAATTCTTACCTTCTGGCGCAATATCTACATCATGGAAACAGAAATATTCAATATTTAATTTTTCCATAAACTCAAAAATTGCTTCAACTCGAGCTTTAGCTTTCCCCATCTCATCCAGATTATCCCAATCACGTTCAGCTGCACCAACACCAAATGGATCCGATAGGTCAGCAGTAAAAGTATGCCAGTATGCAACACTAAATCTTAAATGCTCTGCCATAGTCTTATTACCTAATTTTTCATCTGGATTATAGTATTTGAAACTATAAATATTATTTGATTTAGAACCTTCGTATTTTATATTGTCAACGTTAAAGTATGTCATGGAAATCCTCCTAGATTTTAGTTGGTTAGTTTAATAAACAAACTAACTTTAGAGATAATATAGCACACTTATCGTAATATGTAAACGCTTACTATATAAATATCATAAAAAAAACGCACTAGAAGCTTATCTAGTACGGTTTATGTGGATATATTATTTATAATCTGATATTTAAGTATAAGTCATCAATTTTTAATATTTTTTGCATTATTGATAAAGTACCACCTAATAAAGTAGCGAATTGCACATTTGATGTTAACTGAATTTGAACATCATTACGATCATATCGTTTAAACTCATTCTTAATTTCTTCCAAAATTGTAGGCATTTCATTAAATAATGGACAATTTATATAAATCGCACTGGGGTTAAATTGAATATTTAAATTATGTATGAGAACTGCAATTTTACTAATAAATTGTTTCATTTCTTCAATTACAATTGGATTCTTGTCATTATAATACTTTATTAGCACTTTCAAAGTTATACGCTCGTTCATCTGCATGCTAATATTCTGTAAAAGGGCTTCTTGTGAAAATATATCCTCAACTTTGTGAAAAGTTTCTATATTATCAACCATTTTCGACATGAGTGTTTTGCCTATTTCTCCTGCTTCTCCATTTTCCCCTCTATATAATTGGTCATTAATGATAAGGCCAGCACCTATCCCTTTATGTATACTTAAAGAAATAAGATTTTTGTGGGCATTATTACGATTAAAATTATGTTCATATAATGCTGATAAATTTGCTTCATTCTCGATTACAACTGGAGCATTTGCAAATTTTTTGATTTCTTCAGAGAGACATATATCTTCTGTATCATGAAATGGTAAATAAGTAATATTTTGTTCGTTATCTACAACACCATGAATAGAGACTGATACTCCTAATAAACCATTTAAAGTTTCATATTTATTACTGATATCAATATTTTCTTTCAAAACTTTTAATATACTACTAGCTTTATCATCTGGTAACTCATATGATTGATGTTTTATTATATTTCCATCAAAATAATTATACATAATATCAACTGAACTATAAGTTAGATCTAAAGAAACAAAATAGCCATAAAGATGGTTTACTTTAAGAAGAATAGGCTTTCTTCCCCCACTTTTTGTACTATCCCCTTCTCCAACTTCACGAACTAAAGATTTTATTTTTAATTTATTCAAAATACTAGAAATAGTTGCCTTATTAATTTCAAGGTTTTTGGATATTTGAGTACGTGAAATATTATGATGATTATATATTTCTCTTAGCACTCTTTTTTCATTATCATTAATGTTTAAAATATTTTCCATATTTGCATACCCCATAAGTTATTTTGAATTGTTATTATTTATATTGTCATTTATACCAATTATTTTAACACAAATTAGAAAATGTCAAATCACTTGTAAATGCTCATTCAAATATTAGAATGTCCAATTCATATGTTTTCTCAACTCTTTTTCTCTTTAATCTTCTTTTTTTCCAAACTGTTTAAAACTCTTCACATTCCCTAAATGATGGATTTTTGTGCATATTTGTATGTTGTTTTTTAACTCATTGGCAGTTATGTATGATTTTTGGCTTTATAGGGAGTTTTTAACATAAATGGGTTAAGTTTATTTATACTTAATGTATCTTAAAAGGAAAGAGGTTTTGCAAATGGATATCGCTGGTGTTATTACAAGCATTATTGATTTAATCAAGACTTGCATTCAAACTTTCGGTTAATTTCAGTTTTATTGCATTAAAAAGGCAGAGGAAATATTCAATCTTTTGATTGTTTCCTCTGCTTTTTTTAAATATATAGTTGTAAAATACAAACGATTTTCAGTTTAATGTTTTAATTTGTATGGTATCGTTGATATGACGATATTCTTTCTATAGAATAAATGCACTTTTAACATAAAGCTTGTTTGATTGTGTAATAAATTATGCCATCTTCTATTTGTAATAAATTGCGGTATGATAACAGTTATTAAATAATCTTCTGCTGTTGCTTTATGATTAATTTTATCTATAAAACGCGTGATAGGTTTAATGACGTCTCTGTACTCTGAATGCAATACGACAAGTCGTATATCTGGGTACAATGACTTCCATTTCGCTTGTAATTTCTTCTCATTTGTTTCACCTACTGCTACGTGTACAACGATGATGTCGTCAGATGTTAATTTTGCATATGCGATAGATTTATCTACTGCATTTGTGATACCGCTTATTGGAATAATGGCTAAGTTCTTACTTTTTGTTGTAGTGCTTTTGTGTGATTCTGAAACGTGTAATTCTTTCGCGATATTTATATAGTGTTTATGAATTCGAACAAACATCAATACGACGATCGGTAAAAAGATTAAGATTGGCCACACGTGTGGCATTTTTGTTATGAGTAAAATCATAAATATTGTAAATGTTATAACAGTACCTAATGTATTGATTGCTAATTTCTTTTTCCAATGTTTCGGTTTTTCTTTGATCCATTTTATCATCATACCGAGTTGTGCTAACGTAAACGGAATGAACACCCCACTGCATATAGTGGAACAAAGTTTTCAGTTTTGCCGTTAAAGCCTATTATTAAAAATATTGCTAAAACACCTAATATAATAATAGAGTTCGAATAACCTAATCTATCACCACGAACTGTAAACATATGTGGCATGTACTTATCTTTATCCATATTTGCTGCGAGTAGTGGAAATGCTGTAAATCCAGTATTAGCCGCTAATATCAGAATGAGTACTGTTGCACCTTGAATAAAGTAGAATATCACATTTTCTCCAAAGACTTGTTTCGCAAGTTGAGATAATACAGTCGTTTCTCTTTGTGGCATAATGCCATAGAAATAAGTTAAATAGACCATACCTACAAGCATAAACCCTAAAATACTTCCCATTGCGATTAAAGTCTTAACAGCATTTTTGGGTGCGGGATCTTTGAAACTTTTAACTGAGTTCGATATCGCTTCAACACCTGTTAAAGATGATGCACCAGATGAAAATGCTTTTAGTAATAGAAAGAACGTTACACCCGGTACTGAGCTACCGACAACGGATATTGTTTGTGGTTCAGCTTGGCCAGTTGCTACTTTCCATACACCAACAACAATCAGCATAATCAAACCAAATATAAATAAATATACGGGATACGACAACACCGTTGCAGATTCTGTTAAACCTCTTAAGTTCAAAATTAAAATCAATACGACTAAAATACATGCTATTAAAATTCGTTTTTCATATAAAGATGGAAATGCGGCTACAAATGCATCAGTACCTGATGAAATACTAACAGCGACTGTTAATATATAGTCTACAAGTAACGACCCACCTGCTAGTAGCGACCATTTTTCTCCTAAGTTATGTTTTGAAACGGTATAAGCACCACCACCATGAGGATAAGCGTAAATAACTTGTCTATATGACAGCACTAATGTGATTAACAGTATCAAAATAAATGCCGTAATCGGTAGTGTATACCAAGCTGCTATAGCACCTAACACTGAGAGCACAATTAAAATCTGCTCTGGTCCGTATGCTACAGAGGACAATGCATCTGATGAAAGTATGGCTAACGCTTTTGTATTACTAATCTTTTCATTTTGTAACTCTTTGTTTTTCTTTGGTTTACCTATTAGTAATCTTTTAGCTTGAGAAAATATCATATCTAATCTCCTAATCATATTTAATAAATTGAATAAAACGTTAACGATTGATGACATCAAAAGCATATATATATTTATACGCTCATCAAATTTAAAAGTATATATAAGCAACCATCTTTCGAGTGTATTATTTCTCTTTATCAATAAAATAACTCTTAATTAAAGTGTATATTACTCCATTAATAAACTTTCATAATAAGGGTAAATTGATTATTTATGTTATATTTGTATTCACAACTTGAATAACTGAAACACTCATTCTTAGTCCTAATTCTGGGAGGATTCTTATGAAAAAATTAATCATCGCCATCGTGATTGTAATCATCGCTGTTGGTTCAGGCGTATTCTTTTATGCATCTAAAGATAAGAAAATAAACGAAACAATAGATGCCATTGAAGATAAAAACGTTAAGCAAGTCTTTAAAAATAGTACTTACCAATCTAAAAACGATAATGGTGAAGTAGAAATGACAGACCGCCCTATTAAGATTTATGACAGTCTCGGCGTCAAAGATATCAACATTAAAGATCGTGATATCAAAAAGGTTTCGAAAAACAAAAAGCAAGTCACAGCAAAGTATGAACTGCAAACGAATTACGGCGAAATTAATCGTGACGTTAAATTAAACTTTATTAAAGAAGATAAAGATTGGAAATTGGATTGGAATCAAAGTGTCATTATTCCAGGCATGAAGAAAAATCAATCCATCAATATTGAACCATTGAAATCAGAACGTGGTAAGATTTTAGACCGAAACAATGTAGAGTTAGCCACTACAGGAACAGCACATGAAGTTGGTATTGTTCCTAATAATGTTTCCACAAGTGATTACAAAGCAATCGCTGAAAAGTTAGACCTTTCAGAATCGTATATTAAACAACAAACAGAACAGGATTGGGTTAAAGATGATACATTCGTCCCTCTCAAGACTGTTCAAGATATGAATCAAGATTTAAAGAATTTTGTTGAAAAGTATCATCTCACATCACAGGAAACAGAAAGTCGAGAGTATCCGTTTGAAGAAGCAACAACGCACTTACTTGGATACGTTGGCCCTATTAATTCAGAAGAATTGAAGCAAAAAGCATTTAAAGGTTATAAAAAGGATGCCATCGTTGGTAAAAAAGGTATCGAAAAACTATACGATAAAGAACTTCAAAATAAAGACGGATACCGTGTCACAATTATTGATGATCAAAATAAAGTGATAGATACATTAATCGAGAAAAAGAAAAAAGACGGTAAAGATATTAAATTAACCATTGATGCTAGAGTCCAAAAAAGTATTTATAACAACATGAAAGATGACTACGGTTCGGGGACTGCTATTCATCCACAAACTGGTGAACTCTTAGCACTTGTCAGCACGCCATCTTATGATGTTTATCCATTTATGAATGGAATGAACGATGAAGATTATAAGAAATTAACTGAAGATGATAAAGAGCCACTCCTTAATAAGTTCCAAATTACGACATCACCGGGTTCGACTCAAAAAATATTAACAGCCATGATTGGCTTAAAAAATAAGACATTAGACGGCAAAACAAGTTATAAAATTAATGGAAAAGGTTGGCAAAAAGATAAATCTTGGGGTGACTACAACGTTACAAGATATGAGGTCGTGAATGGCGATATTGACTTAAAACAAGCTATTGAATCATCAGATAATATCTTCTTTGCGAGAGTTGCACTTGAATTAGGCAGCAAAAAATTCGAAGAAGGAATGAAACGCCTTGGTGTTGGTGAAGATATCCCGAGTGATTATCCATTCTACAATGCACAAATTTCAAATAAGAACTTAGATAATGAAATATTGTTAGCTGACTCAGGTTATGGCCAAGGTGAAATATTAATCAATCCTGTTCAAATTCTTTCAATATACAGCGCATTAGAGAACAAAGGTAATGTGAATGCACCACATGTACTGAAAGATACGAAAAATAAAGTCTGGAAGAAGAACATCATTTCCCAGGAAAATATTAAGTTGTTAACAGACGGTATGCAACAAGTCGTTAACAAAACACATAGAGAAGATATTTATAGATCATATGCCAACTTAGTTGGTAAATCAGGTACAGCTGAACTCAAGATGAAACAAGGTGAGACAGGACAACAAATAGGTTGGTTCATTTCATATGATAAAAATAATCCAAATATGATGATGGCTATTAATGTGAAAGATGTACAAGATAAAGGCATGGCAAGTTACAATGCCAAAATATCTGGAAAAGTGTATGACGATTTATATGATAACGGTAAGAAAACGTATCGTATTGATAAATAAACAAACAGAGCAGCATCCGCGATTGGATGCTGCTCTGTTTTTATGTCTTTAAAAAATATTCATAACAATTCTAGAAATATATAGCAACGCAATGATTAAACTGCATAGAAATACCATGCTCATATATTTTTTCTTTTTAGGCTTTGCTGCTTCAATTTCGTCTTTATTCTCTAGATATTCTAGCAATTCTTTCTCTATTTCCTCGTTAATATCTTTGTCATGATTTTCACTCACAACCATCCCTCCACGACTACATGTTCATCTTTAAATTTATATTATTACAATTTCTGTAAAAGGACAATCTTTACTTTGTATTAATTACAAGTTATCAATTCTAGTACCTTTTTCAATTTGTGAGCACCACATTTGATTAATCGCGCACGATAATTTAATATATAATCAATCGCACACGATAGAAAGGAGTATTTTATGGATTACAATATGAAACTAGCCAATCAAGTTTGTTTCTCAGCATATAATGTAAGTCGATTATTTGCCCAATTTTATGAAAAAGAGCTTAAGTCATTTGGTTTAACTTACTCACAATATTTAGTCTTACTTTCATTATGGGAGGAAAATCCTCAAACATTACATTCAATTGGTCATAAATTGGACCTTTCAAGCAACACGCTTACCCCACTACTTAAAAGATTAGAACAATCAGGATGGGTTACTCGACAAAAATCAGACCAAGACAAAAGACAATTAATTGTTTCATTAACTCAAAAAGGAAAAGAACAAAAACAACCTATTTATGATGCCATCTCTAAATGTATATCAGAAGAAATGGATTTAGAATTATACAAACAAACGAAAGACATTATGGATCAATTAGAAACAACTTTAAGAAAGCAATTAAATAAATAATATATAAAGGATGATAAACTATGAAAAAATTTGATGTTGTATTTATAGGTAGTGGCCATGCTGCATGGCATGCTGCGTTAACGTTAAAACATGCTGGCAAATCTGTAGCAATTATAGAAAAAGACACGATAGCTGGTACATGTACGAATTATGGCTGTAATGCCAAAATCTTACTTGAAGGACCTTATGAAGTTCTAGAAGAAGCTAGTCACTATCCTCAAATTATTGAATCTGATCAATTACATGTAAACTGGGAGAACTTGATGCAATATAAGAAAGCTGTCATTAATCCCCTTTCTAATACGCTTAAATCTATGTTTGAACAACAAGGTATTGAAGTAATCATGGGTGCCGGTAAATTAGTAGATGCTCATACAATTGATGTTGAAGGCACACCTATTCAAGCAGAGAACATCGTTATTGCCACAGGTCAACATAGTAATAAATTAGATATAGAAGGTAGTGCATTAACACATGATAGTCGTGACTTTTTATCTTTAGATAAAATGCCAAATAACATCACATTTATTGGTGCCGGTATCATTAGCATCGAATTCGCTTCAATCGCAATTAAATCTGGCGCTGAGGTTCACGTCATCCACCATACAGACAAACCATTAGAAGGCTTTAATGAAAAACATATCGCTAAATTAATTCATAAATTAGAAGCAGAAGGCGTACAATTCCATTTCAATGAAAATGTTCAATCAGTCCAACAAGCTGGCAACAGTTACAACGTTACAACAGAATCTGGACTTAGCATTGACACTGAATATGTACTAGACGCAACAGGTCGTAAACCAAATGTACAAAATATAGGATTAGACGAATTAGGCATTGAATATAGTGAAAAAGGTATTCGAGTTGATGATCATTTAAGAACAAACATACACAACATATATGCAAGCGGAGATGTATTAGATAAAACAATTCCTAAATTAACACCAACAGCAACATTTGAATCTAACTACATCGCGTCTCACATATTGGGCATCAATCCAAACCCTATTCAATATCCAGCAATACCATCAGTACTATACTCATTACCAAGACTTTCACAAATCGGTGTTACTGTTAAAGAAGCAGAAGATAACGAAGCATATACAATAAAAGACATACCGTTCGGTAAACAAATGGTATTTGAATATAAAAATGAAATAGAAGCAGAAATGACAATTATATTAAACGCAGACAAACAACTCGTAGGCGCAGAAATCTACGCAGACGACGCAGCAAACTTAATCAACCTACTCACATTTATCGTTAACCAAAAACTAACAGCCAAAGACCTTAATCAACTCATCTTTGCATTCCCAGGCTCATCAAGCGGCGTGCTAGATTTATTAAAAGTAGCAATGATGTAATATTAAAAAACAGAGGTAAGACTACCGTCACTAATACGGAAGACTTACCTCTGTTTTTGTTTTGGAAAATCACTTCACTTTTTTGGATAAAATGACATTTCTTCGTATATAAAGCGCTTACACAAATTGCTAAGATTTTTATATACAAAACTACACGGGGTGATTACATGCAATTTTTTGAAATTAACAAAATTCCTAACAAAGGAATTCCACTTTCAACTCAAAGAAAGTTATGGCTTCGACACTTTATGAAAGCTTTCTTTGTAGTATTCTTTACATATATGGCAATGTATTTAATTAGAAATAACTTTAAAGCTGCTCAGCCATTACTAAAAGAAGAAGTCGGTCTGACTACTTTAGAATTAGGATATATCGGGTTAGCGTTTAGTATTACATATGGGCTTGGTAAATCATTACTTGGCTATTTTATAGATGGTAAGAACACTAAGAAAGTTATTTCATTCTTACTTGTTTTAGCAGCACTTGCTGTTTTAATAATGGGCTTTACGCTTAGTTACTTTGGTTCTATTTTAGGACTATTCATTGTATTATGGGGATTAAACGGTGTGTTCCAATCAGTTGGTGGTCCAGCTAGTTATTCAACAATCTCAAGATGGGCACCACGTTCGAAAAGAGGACGTTACCTTGGATTTTGGAATACTTCACATAATATCGGTGGTGCAATAGCCGGTGGACTTGCTTTATGGGGTGCACATACATTCTTTAATGGTAGTGTTGTTGGTATGTTCATCTTCCCTTCAGTCATTGCTTTAATTATAGGTATTGCTGGTTTATTCATTGGTAAAGACGATCCTGAAGAATTAGGTTGGAATCGTGCTGAAGAAATATGGGAAGAACCAATTGAGCAAGAAAATATTGATTCAGTTCATATGTCAAAATGGGAAATTTTCAAAACTTACATATTAAAAAATCCTGTTATTTGGATTTTATGTATTTCAAACGTATTTGTTTATATAGTACGTATAGGTATAGATAACTGGGCACCTTTATACGTATCTGAGCATTTAGGATTCGGTCAATCTGATGCTATCAATACCATATTCTACTTTGAGATAGGTGCACTTGTTGCGAGTTTATTATGGGGATATGTTTCCGATTTACTAAAAGGACGTCGTGCTGTCGTAGCAGTTGGTTGTATGTTTATCATTACATTTGTAGTTATACTTTATACAAATGCTACAAGTGTTGCTATGGTTAATATCGCTTTATTTGCATTAGGTGCATTAATCTTTGGACCTCAACTATTGATTGGTGTTTCATTAACAGGATTTGTACCAAAACGAGCAATCAGTGTTGCTAACGGTATGACAGGATCATTCGCTTATTTATTCGGTGATTCAATGGCCAAAGTAGGACTAGCTGCTATTGCAGACCCTAAATCAAAAGGATTAAATGTATTTGGATACACACTTAGCGGTTGGACAGATGTCTTTATCGTCTTCTACTTCGCTTTATTCATTGGTATCATTTTATTATGTATCGTTGCATATTATGAAGAAAAGAAAATACGCTCATTAAATATTTAATATAAAAAAGGAATGGATTTTAACCCATTCCTTTTTATTTTTTCATATAATCACTTGGTGATACTTCTAAATATTTTTTGAATTTATAACTAAACACTTTATATTCTGAAAATCCTACCATGTCAGCTACTTCATAATGTTTATAATGGTGTTCTAGTAGATGAAGTGATTTAAATACTCTATATCTATTTAAGTAATCTAATATTGTAATACCTACTTCTTGTTTAAAAATCCTCATAAGATAGCTTTCACTTGCGTCAAATTGACTAAGCATTTCTTTCACTGATTGTTTATCGTGATAGTGTTTACGGATATATTGAATGATTTTATTTACATAATAGTCATCATAATCAATCTCTTTTAAAGGTTTGAACACTTCTATATCTACTTTTTCTTCTTGATCATCATACTTTTCATAAATCTTATTGAGTATTTGTTTTAATTCTTGTTGATTAATAGGTTTTAGCAAATAATCTGTTACTTTATGCTGAATGCCTGCTTTCATATATTCGTAATCGTCATAACTAGATAAAATAATTTTCTCACAAGAAATGTCTTTAATGTTCTCTAGTAATTGTATGCCATTCATCTTAGGCATTCTAATATCAATAATCACAAGTAGTGGATGATTAAGATGAATTAATTCCAGTGCCTCTTCTCCGTCTTTTGCTAACAATACTTCATTGAAATTATAATCAGACCATTGTATAGAAGACTTCAAACCTTCTCTTATAATTCTCTCATCATCACAAATAATAACTGTATGCATAATACTCACCTACCTTTAGGAATTCTTAGAGCAATCATTGTGCCTTTATTTTCAATTGAATAAATTTTTATTTTTGATCTTAAACCATACTTCAATATTAATTTATGATTTAAATGGTTTAATCCTAAATGTGTTGTTTCATAAACAGAAAGATTTAAATTTTCTCGCGTTAATCTTAGTTGTTCTTTTGACATGCCATCTCCATCATCTTTAACAATAATAAGAAGATGATGCGCGTTTTCTCTTATTCGAATATTAATTGTTAAATCATGTTCACGTTCATTATGTTTGATCGCATTTTCTATAAATGGAAATATACACATTTTATCGATTTTCATTTCTTTAATATCAGAAGGTACATCGATTAATAATTTTATATTGTCGTCAAATCTTACATTTTGAATAGAGATATATTTCTTTATATATAGGAGTTCATCTTTAACAAGTACATTATCAGACTTAACTCTTAATGAATATCTCAGCATTTCTGATAATTGTTGCAAAATTTCTTCCGCCTTGTTCGGAGAAGTACTTACAAGATATTGTATCGTTTGCATTGTATTGAATAAAAAATGCGGGTGAAATTGTCTTTCTATTTCTTTAAGTTGAATTTCTCTCAATGATTTTTCTGTATCTTCAATTGAATGAATTAATGCTTCATTGGATTCAAACAAATCATAAACATACTTATTAATTTCTTCTAGTTCACTTGTACGGGATAAAGGTTCATATGTACCTAGTTTTCTTTCTTTTGCGTATTTAATTCGCTTAATAATTGATTCTATATCTCGCGTTTGAACTTGAGAAATTTTACTAGAAGAAATGTAACCAAATATAGTTAAAATGACGAATGTTAACAACATAATTGATAATAATTTAATACCGTCATTCAATATTTCATGTATATCTTTTAATAAAACAATGTGTGCATTTAACTCAGGTATATATTCACTTTTATAAACATAGCCAAATTTAGGTAATGTAACTTTATAGTTTGACGGGATCTTTTCATAATTTGAATACAAGACATTGTCATAACTATCTACTAATAATAAATGTTGATTATTTTTATAATGCAATTGATTCAAATAAGGTTGTTCTTCTATGTATATCGAAAGTTTATAATAACCATTGTTAAACTTTATATTTTGACTCTTTATGCGAAGTAAATTCGATAAATTTTTATCTTCATAATTATTCGTCATTTTTATATCATGATTTTCTAATATATAAATCATAGAAGCATCTTTTATGTGAATCGAGTCATTAATGAGCCGACGTATTTCTGTTTTATCTTGATCATTCTTAGGATTTAAAGATTCAAATTTGTGTTTATCATTCTTAATGGCTTTTGTAACTTTCTGATTTAATGACGTGACAATATCTTTACTTTCAACTATATTATGCTTCAAACTATTTATTTCAAGTATTCTGTATACGCCTAAAAATGTTGCAAATCCTATTAATATAATTAAAAATGCCGGTAGTATAGTAGTGATAAATAAAGATTTTCTAATCATACGTTGATAAGGTTTAGTTGGTATCATTGAATCAACTCCAAAAATTGCTTTCTAGTTAGATGACTAATATCGTCATCCTTAATTACAGGTATTTCACTGAACTTTGCTGCAACTTGCTTATTTTGATTAAAAACATCTTTTCTACCAGACTGAATTTTATACTCATCTGCTATTTTTTGTTGAACTTTTTTACTTTGTAAATAATTAATCAGTTTTTTACTTTTCGGATTAATATTTTCTTTTTTTACAAGTGCGATGCCGTCATGATTCAACATTGTACCTTCACTTGGATAAATCATTTTCAAAGGATAACCTTTATTAATATAAGCTTTAGCATCCGATTCATAACTTAAACCAGCATAATATTTACCTTTCGCAACTTCTTGAATAACTTTAGAAGATTTATCAACTTTATTTGCAGAAGCCATAAAATCTTTTACGTCATCAACATCATGATTGATACTTTCAATAGCTTTCATATGCTGATATCCCGTCGTTGTTTCTAGAGGATTAGAATAGACCACTTTACCTTTCAATTCATCTGCATGTAAGTCTTTATAACCTCTAACTTTAATATTTCCTATTAAGTCTTCGTTCACAACAATCGTAGTTGGCATTAATATGAAATCTGATACATACGGTACTTTTTGTTTTGCATATTTCATATACTTCTGATTTTTCGATTCGTATACTTCAAAATCATCTGGATGTTCAATCATTTCTGACAAAACACCACCAACCACAATATCCCCTAGTTCATCTTCATCTGATTGATGTATTTCCCTTAATAATACTTGTGTTGAACCCTGCTTAAGTTCAACTTTAACATTTTCAGTTTGTTCAAAGTCATTTAATAAAGAACGTATTAATTCTCTAGGATACGGAGAATAAACAGTTATCGTTTCTTGATGATTGTTTAATTTCCCACAGCCAGAAACAATCAATAATAAGCAAACTAAAACAAAAAATTTTTTCATACTTTTTCTCCCGTTTATTGTTTTTCATTTACTACTCTTGAAATTATTTTATCATTTGGAATAAATTATCAATATGTTTTTTTACATATTACAAACAAAAAACACTAGGTTATTCTATTTGAACAACCTAGTGTATAAAAGATTATATTTTTATAGTCTCTCCTACTCAGACAAATGCACCATTTTATCTGCGCTGTCTGTAAATATGCCATCAACGCCCCAGTTTGCTAATTGGTTTGCGCGTGCTGGTTTGTTTACGGTCCAAACGTTTAATTCATAACCCGCTTCTTTGACCATTCTTACTTTTGCTTTTGTGAGTTTGGCATCTTCTGTATTCACTATTTTCGCATTGCAATAGTCTAACAATGTTCTCCAGTCTTCTTTGAATCCTGTCGTATGGAAGATGACGGCTCTTTTATATTCTGGCATGATTTCTTCTGCTAGTTTAACGAGTACAACGTTAAAACTTGATATGAGTACTTCTTGATTTTGATTTAAGTTTGCTAGTTTTTCTTTAACTTGTTTTACCATACTTTTAGATAGGGCCAGTCCATTCGGTCCAGTGACGCCTTTTAATTCTACGTTTAAGTTCATATTATATTCATTCGCTATTTCTATAACATCATCGAATGTTGGTAAGTGTTCATCCTTAAATTTCTCACCATACCATGATCCTGCTGATGCTTCTTTTAATTCTTCATAGTTTAATGCTGTTATTTCCCCGGACATACTTGTTGTACGGTCTAAATAGTCATCATGTATGATGATTAATTGTTCATCTTTTGTAATACCTACATCTAATTCTAGCCAATTTACACCTTCTATTTCTGAAGCCGCTTTAAAAGATGCTATTGTATTTTCTGGAGCTTTACTAGGTAATCCTCTATGTCCATATATTGTTAACATATTACCTCTCCTTGCGTTTTTTATTTTTAATTTGTTAATTTTTTGATTCTTAGGGTATATATTTACAACAAACATCCGTAGAATCAGCATAACTGTATTATCACATTAATGGTCTGTTTATTGCCAACAAAATGTGTAACTTATTTTTAGGAGGGTATGGTTATGGCTAGTGAAACAATTACAATACATACGAAACAGGATATTATCGATTATGTGAACGAACGGAAGACGACAAAGCGTACGTCACTATTATTGATTATCGTATTAGGTACAATATTTTTAGATGCTTATGATTTAACAATATTAGGTACAGCGACTGATCAACTTACGCAAGAATTCAAACTTTCTCCAACTTACTTATCATTTATTATGACAGCAATGCCATTCGGTGCATTATTTGGTGCTGCGATTGGTGGATTTTACGCCGATAAATTAGGTCGTAAATTGATTCTATCTGTCTCACTTATCTCTTTAATCATCGGGGCGATTGGTGCCGCGTTATCACCTGCACCAGCTATTTTATTATGTTTCAGATTATTAATGGGCTTTGCGATTGGCATGGATAGCCCAGTTGCTTTTACATTTATAGCAGAAATCAGTAATAAAAAAGATAAGGGCCGTAACGTCAACTATTGGCAAGTTGTTTGGTATATCGCCGTTGTATCTTCGGCTCTTATCGTTATTTTATTATATTCTCTTGGAACTGGCGCTTGGTTATGGCGTTATTCTGTAGCTCTCGGTGCATTGTTCGCAACGATTATACTCGTATTAAGATTATTTTATTTAAGCGAAAGTCCATCATGGTCAATGAAAAATAAAACCTTAACAGAAGCGAGTAAAGAACTCGAGAAGAACTACAACATCAATGTGAATATCGAGCCCAATAAAGGTGAAAATGAATCATTTAGTAAAACAGAAGTTAAAAATCCTTTACGTACGTTATTTAATAAACGCTATCGAAAAAGAACAATATTAGCGACTTCCATTGCAACATTACAAGGTATGCAGTACTACGCAATCGGGCTGTATATTCCTTTAATCGCAATTTATATTATCGGAGAAAATAAAATCGAATCTCTATCAGGTACTGCACTCATTAATATCGCGGGTATCATTGGTGGTTTAACTGGTGCATTACTCACAACAAAATACGGCGCACGTAAGTTAACAATTGCTGGGTTTAGTATTGTCGGTACAGCCATGATTATTATAGGTTTATTTTATGGACAAACCTATACATGGTTAATCGCGTTAATGGTCGCATTCTTCCTATTTGGACATTCAGGTGGACCAGGAACTCAAGGGAAAGCAATTGCCGCCCTATCATACCCTACAATCCTACGAGGTAAAGGAACAGGCTTTGTAGAATCCGTAAGTAGATTTGGTAGTATGTTTGGTACATTTATTTTCCCAATTATATTAGCTAATTTAGGATTGAATAAGACAATGCTGCTATTAGCATTAGTACCTATAGTTGGACTTATCATTACAACTTATATTAAGTGGGAACCAGTCGGTAAAGATGTCGAATACGAAGATCAATATATAGAAAAAGTTTAATACAAAAAGCAAAAGCCTAGGACGTCTTATCCTAGGCTTTGTTACTTATAAAGTTCAATTTTCGCTATCTTGTGAGTTTACTGCACCTTTAACTCACATCTTTTGCGATCTCGTGAGTTTATTACACCTTTAACTCACATCTTTTACGATCTTGTGAGTTTATTACCTCTTTAACTCACATCTTTTGCGATCTCGTGAGTTTACTACCTCTTTAACTCACATCTTTTGCGATCTCGTGAGTTTATTACTTCTTTAACTCACATCTTTCACGATCTTGTGAGTTTATTACCTCTTTAACTCACATGTTTGGCGATCTCGTGAGTTTATTACACCTTTAACTCACATCTTTCACAATCTTGTGAGTTTATTACCTCTTTAACTCACATGTTCTGCGATCTCGTGAGTTTACTCCACTTTTAACTCACATGTTTGGCGATCTCGTGAGTTTATTACACCTTTAACTCACATCTTTTCAGCAATACAACTCATACTCAAAAAATATACCTAAAAATTTGAAAAGCCTAGGACGTCTTGAGAGATGTCCTAGGCTTCATTCATTATTCTTCTGTTTTATATGTTCTAATGTGATCTGCGATACTGTGTAAGTATACTTTTGAATATGGGTCTTGTCTAAGTTCGCGATCGAAGTCGAATTCTTGGTTATCAAATCTATTAAAGAATGTTTCGTATTCTTCTACAGATAATTGTTCTCTTGATGCAAGCATGTCTAAGTGTTTTTCTTTATCTAGTGCTTTATCATAACCTTCTACGATTGAACCACTAAATATTTCACCTACTGCGCCTGAACCATAACTAAATAGACATACTTTTTGTCCTGCTTGGAATGTATGGTTTTGTAATAAAGAGATTAAACTTAAATACAATGAACCTGTATAAATATTTCCTACGTCTCTATTCCATAATACAGAATCTTGATAAGCATCCATTAATCTGTTTTTAATTGAATCTTCTACGTTTTCGTTTAAAATAGTCTTGAAGGCTTTTTCGCCCATTTTTGTAAATGGAACGTGGAAACAGAATGATTCAAAATCATTTACTTCATGACCTGTACGTTTAGCGTATTCATTCCAAACTGTGTTGAATGATTCAATGTATGCATCTTTAGATAATGCACCATCTACGACAGGATATTTTTCAGATGTTGGTCTCCAGAAATCATATACGTTATTTGTATATGCAACGCTATCGTCATTTAATTCTAAAATTCTAGGATTATGACTTAATAATAAAGCGACTGCTCCTGCACCTTGTGTAGGTTCGCCACCTGAATTTAATCCGTAACGTGCGATATCAGATGCGATTACAAGTACTTTCTTGTTTGGGTTGTTTGATAAGAAATCTTTAGCAAGTTGGATAGCTGCTGTAGCTGAGTAACAAGCTTCTTTCATTTCAATACAACGTGCAAATGGTTGAATATTTAATTGGTTATGAATCTCTATTGATGCTGCTTTAGAGTGATCAACGCCTGATTCAGTCGCTACGATCACCATGTCGATATCTTTTTTATCTTGTTCAGATAAAATATCTTGAGCTGCGTTAATACCCATTGATATAATATCTTGGCTCACTGGATTAACGGCCATTTTATTTTGTCCGATACCAATTTTAAATTTATTTGGATCTACTCCACGAGCATTTGCCAAATCTTCCATACTTACATAAAAACTTGGGATGTAAAAATCTAATTTATCAATACCTATTGCCATAATAATTTCCTCTCAATATGTTATTTTATATATTGAATGATATCAAACTACATTAAATATTGACAATTATTAATAAATAAATTTTTAAGGAGAACATTAAATATGAATAAAGTTGTAATCGTAAGTGCTCAAAGAACACCTGTAGGAAAATTCAGAGGAAGGTTGAGTAACTACTCTGCAGTAGAATTAGGGACTGCTGCTTTAAAATCTGCAATTAATAAAATTCAACTAGATCCTAAAGATATCGAGAATGTTATTTTCGGTAACGTTGTTCAAGCAGGTACGGGACAAAATGCTGCTAGACAAATTGCTGTAAATGCTGGTTTACCATACGAAACACCTGGTATGACAGTAAACGAAGTTTGTGGATCAGGTCTTAAATCTATCATTTTAGGGAAACAACTTATTCAACTTGGCGAAGCAAATGTTGTTGCTGTTGGTGGCGTTGAAAGTATGACGAATACACCAGACCTTATTCTTAAAAAAGGCGACGCACCTGTTAAAAGTTTCATGCATGATGGTTTAACAGACGTCTTTCATAATATGGCGATGGGCTTAACTGCAGAAGCAATTGCAACTAAATATGAAGTTTCGCGTGAAGAACAAGATGCGTTTGCTTTAAATTCACACTTAAAATCTGATAAAGCAACTAAAGCTGGTAAATTCAACGAAGAAATCGTTTCATTAGAAGATGTTAATGGTGAAATAATGACTTCAGATGAATTAATTAGACCAGAAAGTACAATGGAAGACCTTGCAACATTAAAAACTATTTTCAAAGAAGATGGTACAGTGACTGCGGGTAACGCTTCAGCTTTAAGTGACGGTGGTTCTGCTTTAATTTTAATGAGTGAATCATATGCGAAAGAACACGGCTACACAATCTTAGCAACTGTCGGACAACACGCTGAAATCGGCTGTGATCCATTATACATGGGTTACGCACCTTTCTATGCTGTAGAGTCACTATTAAACAAGACTGGAAAGACAATTCAAGATATCGACTTAGTTGAGATGACAGAAGCATTCTCAGCACAAAGTATTCCTGTTAAAAAGAATCTGAACATTCCAGATGAGAAATTTAACATTTATGGTGGCGCGATTGCTTTAGGTCACCCACTAGGCTCAACTGGCTCAAGATTAGTTACAACGTTAGCACATGCCTTAAAACAAGAAGATAAGCAAACAGGTATCGCGACTGCTTGTATCGGTGGTGGCTTAGGCATAGCACTAATGATAGAAAAAGGAGTAGGACTTTAATGAAACCTTTAACGAAAGATTTCAGACACTTATCACGACATGAGAAAATTCAACAATTAAAAGATCATGGTTGGATTAAAGAAGAATCTGAGCAAATATTACTCAATAATTCAGAAATAGATAAAGAACTTTTAGAGAATTTAATCGAAAATGTCATTGGTCAAGGTACCCTACCAGTAGGTGTCTTACCTGAAATTATAGTAGAAGATAAAGCATACGCTGTACCTATGATGGTTGAAGAGCCTTCAGTAGTCGCAGCAGCAAGTTTCGGTTCTAAACTTTTCAACAAATCTGGTGGTCTTAAAGTCATTCAAAGTGACAATATTAAATTAGGTCAAATCGTATTTGATAATGTTACAGATACTGCTCAACTATCTAAAGATATACTAAATTTAGAATCAGATATCCACCAAGTAGCCGATCAAGTTTACCCTTCTATTCTTAAAAGAGGTGGCGGTTACCGTAAAATCGAAACAGATGAATTCCCTGAAGAAGGCATGCTTTCTTTAAAAGTTCATATCGATACACGAGATGCAATGGGTGCTAATATTATCAATACGATTCTTGAAGGTATTGCGCACTATTTAGAAACGCAATTAAGTGATACAAACATACTAATGAGTATCCTTTCAAACTATTCAACAACATCTGTTATTCGCATTGAAGGTAAAATTGCCGTTTCAGATTTGGATAAAGGTGATGTAAGTGGTGCAGAAGTCGCACACCGTATGGAAAGAGCATCTGTATTAGCGCACATCGACCCATATAGAGCAGTCACACATAATAAAGGTGTTATGAATGGTATTAGCTCAGTTGTATTAGCTTCAGGTAATGATACAAGAAGTGTTGAAGCAGGTGCACATGCTTATGCAAGTAAAGACGGACAATATAGAAGTTTAACAACTTGGAAATATGATAGAGATAACCAATTCTTAATAGGTGCTATAGAATTACCATTAACACTTGGCATTATTGGCGGAAGCATAGACCTCTTACCAATATCTAAAGTTACGTTAGACTTGCTAGGCGTTAAAACAGCACAAGAATTAGCACATATTGTAGCAGCAGTCGGACTCGCACAGAACTTTTCAGCATGTCGTGCACTCGTATCAGAAGGTATACAGCAAGGTCATATGAACCTACACTATAAATCATTAGCAATTAAAATCGGTGCAAAAGGTAATGAAATCCAACTTATAACAGAAGCACTTAAAAATATGGATAAACCAAACTTAGAAGCAGCACAAGGATTACTGTATGAGATGAGAAATAACTAGATAATTGGTGAGATTCGGTGGATTTCGGTGGAATTCGGCGCGCTAACGATCTAGTTTCGCATTCTTGATCGTTAGATAGCTCATTTAGTGTAAAATCACTATATTTCACCTATGATTCAGTCCGCTAACGATCTTGTTTTTGAGTCTTGATCGTTAGATAGCTCATTTAGTGCAAATTCACACTATTCTACCTGCATTTCGGCGCGCTAACGATCTTGTTTCACTTTCTTGAACGTTAGAATTTCTAACGATCTTGTTTTCGAGTCTTGATCGTTAGACATCTCATTTAGTGTAAAATCACTATATTTCACCTATGATTCAGTCCGCTAACGATCTTGTTTTTGAGTCTTGATCGTTAGCGCCACAATAAAATCATAAAAGAGCCTAGAACAACATTCATCGTTGTTCTAGGCTCTTTCTTTGTTTATCCCGAATACCCATTTGACATCTTCTTACAATACGCATTAAGATAGTGAAGTTGATTAAAAAAATAGGAGATATTTATCATCATGAAAAACAAACTGACTTTTAAAGAAAATATATATATTGGATCCTTACTTTTTGGCTTATTTTTTGGAGCGGGTAATTTAATCTTCCCTATTCATTTAGGTCAATTGGCGGGATCGAATGTTTTAACGGCCAATATTGGTTTCTTAATTACTGCGATTGGTTTACCGTTCTTAGGTATTATCGCAATTGGTATATCTAAGACGAATGGTATTTTTGAAGTAACGACACGTGTGAATCGCAAATACGCTTATATCTTCACAATATTACTTTATCTTGTAATTGGACCGTTCTATGCGTTACCTAGACTTGCGACGACATCGTTTGAAATTGCATTTACACCGTTTATTTCAGATTCATCTGTCACATTATATTTATCGATATTTAGTATTTTATTCTTCTTAGTTGCTTGGTTTTTCTCAAAAAAACCTTCAAAAATTCTAGAATATATCGGTAAATTTTTAAATCCTGTATTTTTAGTCCTTTTAGGCTTATTGATTTTATTAGCGTTTATTAATCCAATTGGACAAGTATCAAATGCTAATATTAATCCTGATTATGAAAATAGCGCGTTATTAAAAGGGTTCATTGATGGTTATAATACGTTAGATGCTTTAGCTGCACTTGCATTCGGTATTATCATCGTATCCACTATTAAAAAGTTAGGTATTACAAACCCAAATCATATTGCGAAAGAAACGTTTAAATCTGGTACGATTAGCATTATTTTAATGGGTATTATTTATAGTTTATTAGCATTTATGGGTACGATGAGTTTAGGTCATTTCAAAGCGAGTGAAAATGGTGGCATAGCTTTAGCTCAAATCGCACGATATTATTTAGGTGATTACGGCATCATATTACTATCTCTAATCATTATCGTAGCTTGTTTAAAGACTGCTATAGGCTTAATCACAGCCTTTTCAGAAACATTCACTGAGCTATTTCCAAAGCAAAATTATTTAATGTTTGCAACAGTTGTAAGTATTATTTCATGTATATTTGCTAATGTTGGTTTAACAAAAATTATTGAATACTCTACTCCAGTATTAATGTTTTTATATCCATTAGCGATTACAATTATTTTGCTAACATTATTCAGTTCATTCTTTAATCATTCAAAAATTGTTTATCAATTTACGACATACTTTACAATGATTGCTTCATTTGTTGATGGCATTAAAGCAAGTCCTGAATTCATCGCAAATACAAGTTTTGCACATGCAGTCATCACTTTTGGCGAAAAATTCTTACCGTTCTTCACGATTGGAATGGGTTGGGTATTACCAGCCGTTGTCGGATTTATCATCGGCTTCATCGTATATCAATTTAAGAAATCATCATACAAAACAGCATAATACAGATAAAAGCAAGTTACCTCGTTTATGAGATAACTTGCTTTTTTATTTAAATATTTATTTATTATAAGGTTGTCTGCCCATTACAAATTTAAAAATTTGAAATTCTCTTAATAAAATTCCAATCCCGAGGCAACATCCCACAATAAACAGTAAAGATATTGGAATAAAGATGAATGTTTGTTCTTCAAATATACTTGTATATTGGAACATATATTCCAATATAATAGGATGTAGTAAATAAACAAAAAATGAATATCTACTAATCAATTCAACAGAACTAAACATAAATTCATCAAACTGTGTGCTAAAGTTAATTAAAATTAAAAATGCAAAAGTAATATATAATAAAATACGATAGTCCATACTACTAACCATCCAATAATCATGTTCTCCTACAAATACAAAAGCTATGTATGCAGCGATAGCTAAAAATACAATTAAAGCGATGTATTTCGATACGAAAGCTTTAATAGCTTGATAATTATGACCTACGTAAGAACCTAAAAAGTAATAAAATAACCAACCAATTATAAATGTTTCAGGACTAAATGGATAATAGTGACTTATAAATTCTCTGACAGGTTCAACATTTTGATAGCTATATAAATAGACTGTATTGATCATAAACGAAATGATAAGGCTCCATTTTGAAAAAAGTATTTTTGCGTTTATTCGATAGATAAACCAATTTAACAAGAAGAACTGAATAATGATTACAATAAAGTATCCATACCAATTACCTTGAATAACATTTTCTGTGTATTGCGTTAAGAATGAATCATTTAATTTAAGTGATTCAGAATAACTATAGAAAGCACCCATAATTAAGTAAGGTAATAATATATATTTTAATCTTGTTCTTAAATAGCCTGTTTTTAATTTTTCATTATAATTTAGCGTCGTTAATAGTTGAGACAATATAATAAATGAAGGTGTCCCGATAATTAAGATCATTCTGATCCAATATAAGACTTGTAACTGTAAATTATCAGGTTCATTTGTATTTGTAAACTCGGTAAAAACATGTGTTAGTACAATTAATAAACATAAAAATGTTCTTAAATATATAAATTCAATATATCTTCCTTTACTCATGATTAAATCCTTCCCATTTCTTAACAAGCTTGTTAAAAGCGTCATCACTTACCATAACTCTTGGAATGTAAAAATTATCACTATCTGGAACAACTGCTTTTTCTTCCAATGTAAATCCATACTTGATTGATGTATCGTGATCAAGTTGTTTAATTAATTTATCGTTTGCTTGACCGTACGGATATGCGATCGCTTGTTCATTTCCATCTAGTTCATCTTTAATATAGTTCGTACTATTATCGATATCCTGTTTAATGTTCCCCTTTTCAGCATATGCTACAAATTTTGATTTTTCTTTTTTCATAGTATGCATATCATGTGTATGCGAAGCAAAATCCCATAGACCACTATTCTTCATTTCGAGTAATTCTTTTTTAGGAGACATACGAATATTATGAAAATCAGGGTCACCTACATGATCTGTTATTACAAACCCAGTTCCTTGGACATCGTATTTTTTCATAATTGGAAAGGCATTTTCATAAATACTTTGATCCATATCATCAAAATTTAACCACACGCAATTTTTAGGGAACTTACCTTTTTCTTTGTAATGAATGAATTCATCTAAAGATAAAAATTGAGCATTCTTTTCTTTTAACCATTTAATATGAGATTCGAATTGCGTGTCAGTGACACTATAAATTTTCAATTCTTTACTATTTGAGAATGCTGATAATAATTTATCTATCCATGTGTCTTCTCGTACGCGGTGATAGTTTAATGCGAGACATCCATTTTTCTCGCCACCAAGTGTTTTTTGTTTCTTAGCAAGTACTGATTGATCACTAGAAATGAACATGAATAATATCAAAGCTATCATCATCGACCACTTAAGACTCATCTTAATAATTCTCATGTGGTACAGCTCTCTTTCTTCTAACGTTGAATAGAAACGTAATCATCAAATATACTGCAATGATGATTGACCCAATCACAAAATAATTAAAAATCGAGACAATGTCACCTTTCTCAAGATTCAATATTACTCTTACAATTTGTATAAAATGATTGTCTATCGGTAATAACGAACCTACCATTACAAATAATACTGTTATGCAATATAGCCATAATATTGATGATGCTATAAATACGATTGACTCTCTAAAAATATTTAAATTTGATTCTACTCTTTTATGTTCCCTCTGTCTGGACTTGTCCATGTAGCAAACGCTCCTTTTTTTCTTTTAAGTGCTTTTGGAAATGCAACTACGACGACAATCGCATTGATTAACCAATAAAAAGTTGGATACCAACTTAAAAATATAAGAAATAAATTATTTTTTCTTTCATATCTACTATCAATTAATAAAGAAATAGTAAATTGAATAATGTTAATAAACGTCAGTAAGAATGCTGATATTAAGAAGATATTTAATTGATAATTATAGAAGTAGTAATCCAAGAAGTTTAATCGAAGTAGTGTGTAACATAAGATAACAACTATGCCATAGACCCATATTACAGAAAGAATTTGTTCAATAAATAACAACCATAATGAAACGTTTCTTACTTTAAACATGTTCTTAAAATCTCTTAAAATCACTTCATGTCCACCTTGGGACCATCTTACCCTTTGTTTCCATAACCCCTTAAATGTTTCAGGCACAAGCATCCAACATAAAGCTCTCGGTTCATATTTTATTTTGTATCCTGATAAATGAAACTTCCATGACACTGCAATATCTTCAGTAATCATGTCCGTATCCCAATATTGATTCTTCTCTAGTGCTTTTTTATTAAATAACGTAAACACACCAGATATCGTATTAACAAATCCGTTAATCGTTTGTGCTCTCTTTATACTGCCTATCATACTTGCATATTCGATTGTTTGAATTTTCCCTAGTAAAGTAGATTTATTTCTAATACGTGGGTTCCCTGTTACTGCTCCGATTGTTGGATCATCAACCAAACTTTCCACCATATAATACGGTGCATCATCGTCGATAATCGTATCTGCATCCACACACATCAAATATGGGTATTGAGCATATTGAGCTGCAATATTTAACGCATTTGCTTTACCCCTATTTTCCTCTAAATTAATAAACTTAATTTTGTACGCTTGTTTAAGTCTTAATAATTCTGCCTTTGTATTATCCGAGCTCCCATCATTAACAGCAATAATCTCTTTGATCGGAAATGAGAGGTCATTTAAATTCTTAATCGTTTCTGCAATGGTACTCGCTTCGTTGTAACAAGCGATAATAAATGAAATCCCTTCTTGTGGTTGATAATTAATATGCTTAGCTTTCAACTTTCTTTCAATAAAAACATAGTAAATCAAAGTCCCGATTATCCAAAAAATCGACATAGCAATTGGATAAACGATAAAAAATAACAATAAAAGTTCCATAATCCCTCTCCCTAACGAACGGTAGTTTGTAAAAATAGTATATCATTTTCAGAGAAAAAGGCAATGCGTAATTTATTGTGTGAAATGTAAACGTTTTTACGAGTGATTTTTAGTGTATTTTCCTGTATAGTTATTCATAGGAAGTAAAGGAGGCAAATGAAGTGAATAATACATCTGAGAAACTCATTCAAATAAGTATGAGAACCTTTTCTGAAATGGGCTATTATGGAACATCACTAAATAATATTGCCAATGAATTAGGTATTAAAAAAGCAAGTTTATATAACTATTTCAAAAGTAAAGATGAATTGTATGAACAATGTATTGAAAGATGTATGAATAAAGGTATGAAATTAATCAAAAGTATTGATACACAACCTCATAATGCTCATGAAGAACTTATAAAGTTTTTTCAAGAATATATATATGATTCAGAGTACTTAGTGAAATTCTACATTCAATTATCATTTGCACCATCCAACTTTACAGAGATGATTTTAGAGCATAATAAAGAACTTGCAGTCGTATTTAACAGTAAATTAGTAGATATCCATAAAAATAGTGAATTCAATATAAATCGTGAAGATTTCATTCTATTTATTAATATGTTTGTATACGGATGGCTTTATAGAAAATCATTTGTACAAAATAACGTTACACCTGAGAATATCATTAAAGAATTTGATCAACATATTAAAATATTAATGAATCAGTCCAATGCTGATAATTCATAAAAACTTATAATAACGCGCCATATCAATTAAGATATGGTGTGTTTTTTTTATAGATTAATCATTTATAAAAAGTTCCGCAAAATCAAAAAACACATTAACTTTAATTGATTTTCAAAACCATTCTTTTTGTGTATAATTTGTTTCAGAAAGTAAACAAATTAATTATTATTTTGTATTTCCAATAATTAAATTACTTTTTTTGTTATTATTTTATATTTTCTGGGTATTACATATATAGCTATACTAGAGAAAGAGGTAGAACCATGGTTAACAACAACGGGAAAGGCTATTATGAAGATATTAGTGATGATTTGTTATATGTTTCACAGTCTATTAGCCAAAAAATCTCATCTGAAGAGTTTAATTTATCAGATGAGAAAGAAATTATTAAAGGCATCCTAGAAAAGTTGGAAGCTCAATCTTCAGAATAATTCGCTATATACCGTCATAACGACTGCTCAGACAATCAAGGCAATCGTTATGATTTTATTTTTTATACAGACATATTTTAAGCGGGTACTCTATTGAGTAATCCCGCTTAAAATATATGCTTAATTGTATTTTTCCTACTAGGTGTATTCCCTATTTCTCCGTATATCTCGGGTTATCTTTATTAAGTGCCCAATTACCTGTTGTTAAATATGAGGCATAAGCAGACCAACAAACATATGGAATTAATAATAATCCTGCTGTCTTATTCACTTTATAAAATTGAACAGTTGTTAATATGACTGCGCTCAATAATACATAACTTTCAATCAGCGCTGTGCCTCTTAATTTATATTTGAAATACAGTATTGACCATAAGTAATTTAAACCTAATTGACTATAATAAGCTGTCTGTGTTGATTTAGCTGCGCGTTCTTTCGTTATAATCGAATGTGCGATACCCATGCTTAAATATAATATCGGCCATACAATTGGGAATATATAACCCGGTGGTGAAAATGGTGGTTTTTTATTTTTAGAGTAATCTTTACGTGCATTTTGAACAGCATATTTACCGATTAGTCTACCACCAACTAACGGTGCTGAAATGATACCAGCGTATTTCACTATTTTACTTAATTTCATACAGAACCACCTTTTCAAAAGTTTGATGTCTAGTATATATACCCGAAATTGTCTATCATTAAAATAAGAACTTTTTTAAAAGGAGCAATACAAATGAAAATATTAATTTTAGGTGCTACAGGCAGAGTTGGACAAGAAGTATTAACACATGCGCTATCGGACGGTCATGACGTAACCGTACTCGTTCGTGATAAAAATAAATTAAGCGTCGATCATCAATCTGTGAGACTAATCGAAGGAAATGTATTAAATCCAAATGATATTCAAAAAGCAGCTGAAGGTAATGACATTATTGTAAGTGCATTAAGTACAGATGGCTCCACTACATTATCAGAAGCTATGCCATTCATTATCGATACAATGTCACAACAAGGCATAAAGCGTATCATCACAATAGGTACTGCTGGTATATTACAAAGTCGAACTGATGAGAATTTACTGCGCTATCAATCTAATGAATCTAAAAGACGAACAACACGTGCAGCAGAAGAACATCATAAAGTTTATACACTGCTTAAAGATTCAGAGTTAGATTGGACAATCGTATGCCCAACCTATTTACCAGATGGCGAAAGAATCGGACAATACAGAGTCGAACGAAACTACTTACCAGAGAACGCTGTAAAAATATCTGTCCCAGACACAGCAGACTTCGTTTACAATCAAATATCGTCTGACGAATATATCCAATCACGCGTTGGAATAGGATATTGAATTAGAGTGTAAAAATGCCCCCGAATGTTGCTAGATATCCTCGTCTTGCAATATTCACGGCTTCTATGTTGCTAGTCAGTCGTGTCTTGCAATATTCGGGCCTCCTATGTTGCTAGTCATACGCGTCTTGCAATATTCACGGCTCCTATGTTGCTAGTCATGTCCGTCTTGCAATATTCGCGGCTTCTATGTTGCTAGTTATGTCCGTCTTGCAATATTCACGGCTTCTATGTTGCTAGTCATGTCCGTCTTGCAATATTCCCCGCTTCTATGTTGCTAGTCAGTCGGGTCTTGCAATATTCGCAGCTCCTATGTTGCTAGTCATACGCGTCTTGCAATATTCGGGCCTTCTATGTTGCTAGTCATCCTCGTCTTGCAATATTCGTGGGTTCTATGTTGCTAGTCATACCTTTCTTTCACACCTCTCCTACCTTCATTCACAAATTTGTAAAATTTTTCTAAAATAATTGAGAATAATAATCATTTCGTATTGCGTTAGCATGGAAATTTTTGTATATTATGGGTATCATCCAAGAAAGGAAGTTTTACATGAATAAAAACTTTATCAACTTTAGAACGGGATTAGTAAAATTACCTGTTATTATAGCAGGTGTGTTTTTCTTATCTCATCCAACTGTCACTCATGCCAGCGAGAACAATGCATCAACTGAGTCAAACGCAGCTGTAGCTCATGAAGAAACACATACTTCAAATGAATCAAATAATATAGAGAATAAAGACAATTCAACAAATACAAATGAAGCGACAAATTCAGTTGAAGCAAACAAAGAAACAGATAGTAATGCTGCTAACGAAGCTAATAGTGAGCCAACAGCATCACCTTCTGAGCATAATGTAACTGAAAATACTACAAGTAATACAACATCAAGTACTAAAGAAGGTACAACTCAACCTGCACCTACTTCAACAGAAAATAATGCAACAGCACAACCTACTCCGACAGCACTTACTGCCGAAGAAGAAAAAGAAGATGCATATTTCACAGATCCTAATTTCCGATATGATACTTCAAAAGACCCTCACTTTGATGAGGATGGTGCTTTAATTGATACTCGTAGAAAATTAGAAAACTATGAGGTCCGTAACAGAACTGCTTATATTTATGTGGAAAATGGTAATTATAAAGGTCAAATCGAAAACTTAAAACATGCTAATGGTACTGGATTAGTTATTGGAGAAAATTATATCCTAACAGCAGGTCATGTTATTTATAGTAATAATTACCCAAGAGGATATTTAACTGGTGGGTATGTTTCACCAGGTAGACATGGTGAATTTGAAAAGTTTGGTCGCTACAAAATTAAAGCAATGCATGTTATGCCACAATACATTGAATCTCCATTGCAACGTTATGATATCGGAATTATTGAAGTAGAACCACATAATGATATGCCAGAATCTATAAGTGAAATAAACCCTTATAACATTAAACCATTTAATAAAGAAATGCTTGGTAAAAAGATAGAATCACAAGGTTATCCAGTTGATTTAAATGAAGAATCAATAGACCAATATTGGGTTGATGGTACTATCATTCAAAAACAACCTAAAGGAACAGTTGAATTATCGATGTACGGATATTCTGGACAATCTGGAAGTCCTATTATTCTTGAAGGTACTGACGATGTTATTGGTGTATTTAGTTATGATACAACAGGCAATGAATATGGAACTTTAATGACTCCTATAACACATGAAATTTATAACTGGATACAGTCTATTATTAATAAAGACGGTAAAGTAGAAGATCCAACTCAACCTGCTGAGCAACCTAAAGTAGACGAGCCTACTAAACCGGCAGAACAACCTAAAGCGGATGAACCTACTAAGCCAGCTGAACAACCTAAAGTAGACGAGCCTACTAAACCGGCGGAACAACCTAAAGTAGACGAGCCTACTAAACCGGCGGAACAACCTAAAGCGGATGAACCTACTAAGCCAGCTGAGCAACCTAAAGTGGACGAGCCTACTAAACCGGCGGAACAACCTAAAGTAGACGACACTACTAAACCGGCTGAGCAACCTAAAGTAGACGACACTACTAAACCGGCGGAACAACCTAAAGTAGACGAGCCTACTAAATCGGCTGATCAATCTAATGCGGATGACACAGCTAAGCCAGCTGTTCAACCTAAAGTAGATGAACCTACTAAACCGGCTGAGCAACCTAAAGTAGATGACACTAAACAAGCAGTAAAAGCTACTCAAATAAATAATACTGAAAAGAAAGTAACTGCTACTCAAGTATCTACATCTCATGCTCAGAACAAAACTCAATCAAATGCTAAGCATGATAAGAAACAATTACCAAATACAGGTGAAAAAGAAGCGATAACTACAACATTATTCGGTACATTATTCGCAGTATTAGGTAGTTTATTATTCTTCAGAAAACGTAAAACTGATAAATAATAAGGTATCCCCTAAGAGATGTTTCATATGAAACATCTCTTTTTATGCTTTCACACTTTTAGAAGGAATCATCGCCCAACATATAAGCAATAATATAAATACAATTGCTGGGACTAGAAACCCAATGTGAAATGCCATTATATGATTGTGTATAGATATTGTTGCGACGACTGTAGCGATCAATGCGGAACCGAAGCTAGATCCAATATTTTCTACAATATTAATCGTAATACCTGCTTGTGGTAATTGTTCGTCTTTTAAATCTGCATAAGTATTTGTTGTAAATGGTAGAAGTATCCCACCAACACTTATTCCTCGTAATAAAAGCAGCATACTTAATATGATGATTGATGTGTTGCCGTCTACAAATACAAATGGTATTGAAGCAACAATCGTTAATATTAAACTTACCAATATCACTTTTTTAGCACCATAATGATCTGTTAATTTACCAATCAAAGGTCTCGCTAATAACATACCAATTCCTTGAGGCATTAATGCAATAGCCGCTTCAATCGTATTAAATCCTTTAAAATTCTGAAAGAACAGCGGGAAAATAATCATCGGTCCCATAATCGCTAAATTGGCTAGAAATAAGCCGCTACTTGAAGCTGCATAGTTACGATTTTTAAATAAATTAGTTGGTAATACGGTTTGATAATCCTGAACTCGATTGTATATCAAATAAATCATGATAAGTATAATACTCGCCGATAGCACGAGCACAGTTTCAATATTTGTAAACGAAGCTGTTTCAGTAGCATGTGTAATGCCGTAAATTAACGTAATACTGATTAAAGATAAATTAATTATGCCAAACCAATCTAGTCTCTTACCTTTATTAAAAGGTTCATATGACGGTAATCGTTTAATCATAACTGGTGTGATAATGATCATGACAATGATGTTCAAATAAAATATCCATTGCCATGAGACATAATGAATAATAAACCCACCAACTACTGGACCTAATATAGGACCAAGTATCATAGGAATACTTACAATAGCCATAACTCTACCAATTTTATCTTGACCTGTTGTCTTAACAAGCAGTGTAGCCATAAGCGTTGAAATGATTCCTGCACTAAATCCTTGAACGAGTCTAAATAGAATAAACCAAAAGATATTTGGACTTAATCCTGTTAATACTGAAACAATACCAAATGTAACAACAGCACTTATATATACACGTTTACCATCAAAGTGGTCCATTAACCAACCAGAAAACGGCACAGCAACTGCCATAGCAAGAATATATCCCGTAACACCCCATTGAATAAAATTAAGGGATGTATCAAAGTATTTCGTTAAATCATTAATCGCAATATTGATCATTGTTGAATCGAGCATGGGCATAATAGCACCTAAAGCAATGGCCCATGCCGCTATCATTATGCTTTTAGGAATGCGTTCTAATTGTTGAGAATACATAAATTAACTCCTTTATATTTTGTTTCCACAGAAACATTATAAGAGCTTTTTGTTTCCTAGTCAACAAAAATAATATAAGCAGAAATTTTGTTAGTGACAGAATTCCGAATTGTGTCCGTTAGAACCCTCGTTAGAGACAGAATTACGAATTGTGTCCCTTAGAATCCCCGTTAGAGACAGAATCCCGAATAATGTTCCTTAGAAATGCCACTATCCCTTAAATCCAAAAAAGCTGAGACATGGATGTCTCAGCTTTTATCTACATTCTATTCAAGCTTTTTCTTTCTCAATGACTTGATCTAAGTAGTCACTATATTTATCAAAAAATCGATTCAATGTTTCAAATTCTTCTTCTGTTATATCATCAAAGAATGGTTTGTCTCTTTCTAAAAATTGATCATGCAATGCTAAATGACTGTTATATATTCGGTTTCCTTCTGCTGTTAACTCAAAGTATATTTCTTTTTTATTGTCATCTTTTTGATATACCGTAATCGCATTTTTCTTAATGAGTTTTTTCGTTAATTTACTTATTGCGCCTCGTGTCATAAATAAGTCATCTGATATTTTTTTAACATTTGGATTTTCTATATTATGGATAGCTTCTATACAATGAACTTCTGAGGACGTATATCCAGATAAAGCTTTTTCCATTTTAGGTTTATTTAGCCAGACAATTCTATTTTGTACATGACCCATTTTTTGCATTAAAGACTTTACTTTATTCATCGCTAAATCCCCTTATATTCAATCTCATATATGATAATTCACTTTACACATACTTTTCTTCATAGTAACAGAAATGATAAAAAATCAATAGTTCATTCAATTGTCTTTATCATATTCTAATCTTTTTAGACTAACTAAAGTATTAAAATAATAATTTTATATAATTTATCGTGATTTTTTATTATTATGTTCTATCATTGACAAACCGTTCAAACCTCCTATAATTGAGAATGATTCTCACTATATAAATTATTTGAAAAGGAAGTTGATCTTTTTGGAAATCGTATATAACGAACAGATACAAGAAATACGTCAATATTTTCAAGATTTTTCTGAAGAAGAAATAACTACTTTATACGAGAAAGCATACCGTGAAATCACACGACGTATTGATCAATTATCAAATTTTGAAGATATTGATCAAGATGTCATTTATGATGATGAACGCTTAGTACACGAAATTCAAGACTCTATTCGTAATCTCACTTTGAGCTATATTCAATTCGAACGTGATCATCAACAATATGGTCACCGTTATCAAAATATTTTTGAGTTTGTTGAACAAGAAAATTTATCAGATGTCTTTTTCGAACAAAGTGTTACTGAAGGACATCCTTTTCACCCTATGACTAAGACAAAACTAGGATTCTCTATTGATGATGTTATTAAGTTTTCACCAGAATTTAGACAAACGGTGAATGTCATTCCTCTATTGTGCAATAAAGATTTTATAGATGAAATCAATATCTATCAATCACCTGCATTAGAGACTTTTAAAAAGAAAATTAATACATATTGTAAAGAACATGGCATTAAATTTGAAAACTATGCATTACTGTTTATTCATGAATGGCAATTGAAACATTTTCTGTTACCACAGTTTGAAACATGTTTCGAACAACAGTTCATGATTCCGTTATTCGATTTAGCAGTTGAAAGTAATCCATTATTATCTTTTAGAACTTTAGAAGCACAAGAATTAAATTGCATCGTTAAGACTGCTGTCAATGCACAAGCGACAAGTGCAGTAAGAAATGTGTCACCCGCTTCTATACGTAACGGTATTATTCTCAGTGATGTTGTGGAAGGCATTTATCGTTCAAATGGTTATGATAATAGCTATATTCAAAAAGATTTAGCAGGCAGTTATTTAAATATCAATCAGGCTCACGCTAATAAATGTAGCTTTATGTTAAGAAGTCGTATACCCGAACAGAAAGGTGCTCACCAATTAGTATGTGGCAGTCTGATTACTGATAGCTTTGTTACGAAAAAACCTATACTCATTGAATGTATTGAAACAATTATGCAAACACAAGACATGTCATTTGATTCTGCAACTCAATTATTCTTAACAGAGTATACACATAATTTATTAGAAGCTACTTATAGATTATTGCTTGAAGAAGGTATTAGTTTAGAAGCACATATGCAAAATAGCACTGTCATTATTAAAGACGGCATGCCTATCTCTATTTATATAAGAGACTTTGGTGGCGTGAGATTATACGAAAGAAATATAGATATCGATGCTTCAACAGGTTTGATTACTGACTCATTTGAAGATTTGTTATCTGTATTCTCTCATGCAGTCTTATACAATCATCTGTTCCAGCTTATACAAGTGTTGGCTACTTATGGCTATGACAGCACAAAAGGTTATCAAATCATTCGAAATATGATAGCCGATCATCACGTTCATAGTGCACCTGACATCAATATTTTAAAACAACCAACCTTTAACATTAAATCATTGTTAAAAATGAGAATTTTCGCTGAAGGTTACGATTACCAATATACAAATATCAATAACCCGTTATATATGGAGGCCAAATAAAATGAGTTGGACTAAAGAGGTATATCAACATACAGATAAATATGAACATCACTATATCGAGCAATGTATTCAAGACAGCATTCATACAACATTTAAGAAATTATTAACATGCTTATATGAAGAAGTAACACCTCCTATACATCATGTAGAATCTATTAAAACAATCACTACTTTATATATTACCGATTCTATATTTATCACATATGATAAAGCGAACCATCGCGTACAAATTACAGATGATACAACAACTCGCTTTGTTCAAGATCCACTTGAATTAATAGATTGGCTTAATCATTTTAGCGATGAACATCACGATTACCACAAATTGCGTGTTGAAATTGAAAATCATCTCATCAACCAAGCCATTAGCTTTATTCACTGTTCTTATACATCTAAAAGTGACCACCCATTATTACATAGTGAGCAATATGTGATTACAGGACATAACATTCATCCATGCGCAAAGACAAAGTTAGGATTGTCTTTCAAAGAAGTGATGCAATATTCACCTGAATATAATCAAGCATTTAAATTAAACTGGTTATTCGTGAAAAAAGGCTTTCTATATAACAATTTAGAAGCTTCTGAGATAAAAACATTGGCTAACTTTAGTGGTTATTTAGGAGAAATTCCTGAAGATTATGATTTGATACCCGTTCATCCGTTTCAATTCGAACATGTCATACCACAAGTTTATGCGGAAGAGATTCAATCTCAAAACATTATACCGCTTCAACATACTGGTGGACTCGTAAAGAGTACATCATCATTTAGAACCGTTTGTCCTTTAGATACGATAACACCGATTATCAAATTGCCCGTCAATTCACAAATGACGTCAACAATACGTTCTATTAGTAACAACAGTATTATTAACTCTAAAAATATCGGTGAATATTTCAAATATATTTATAAGACTGACGACCGTCTTAATGAAATCAGCTTACCTGTTTTAGAATATGGCGGAATGACTTACATTCATGACGAAGTAGATAAACAGCGTAACCTGTCATTCATATTGCGAGAAAATAATACACAATATATACCTGCTCATGCATCACTTTATACAGCGACATGTTTGTTTGAGTTAAATGAACATCACCAAAAAATTTACGTCGATATGATTGAAACAGCTCGTGCAACAGCAACGCCAATTGCTTGGTTTGACCAATATGTTTCATTACTCGTTGAAACCGTGTTAACACTTATGACGAAATACGGTGTCGGCTTAGAAGCACATCTACAAAATATGTCATTTGAATTTATGAACGGTATGCCTACACGACTACACGTACGTGACTTTGGCGGATTACGAATTGATGCTTCTCGCGTTCCTGAATGGCTAGAACTTAGCAACGCTTTAACAAATGCAACGACTGAAGGTATGTATGAAAAAGTACAAAACACATTAATGAGTAATCACCTCAACACACTTGTGCATCATTTCAGTGAAGATTATACATATGATCCAAACATGTTATGGCTACGTATTAACCGTACATTTAAAGCCGTATTTGAAGATTTATTATCACAAGACATAGAACATACAGAGGCAGATATTAAAGCCTTTTACAAAGAGACTATAAACGAGAAAGCGTTATTAACGATGCGCGTATCTAATAAAGATCAAGATATTTATATCCAAAAAGCCAACCCACTTCTCATTAATGATGAAGTTAAAGTTTAATCCTTATCATCGTTTTGTCAGTTCTCAGTTTATAGCTCGAACAATCGATTGGGTAGATATTATCGCATTAAATTGGATAACGTTACAAATGACCGGCAGTGCTGTTTATATTGCATATATTAATTTTGCACGGTTAATGCCGCAGTTAGCTTTTGCTTTTGTAATCGGTAAAATCATCGATACAGTCAGCTCTACCAAACTCATGTACATCATCCATTGTGCAAATATGTTATGCACAGTATGTGTCGTCTATGCTTTTTGGCAAAAATGGAATATCTACCTCATCCTTTCAATTATTATGGTGCGTTCATTTTTCCAAGCAATCGATACAATTCAAAGAAATGCACTTATACAAAGTTTTGTAACACCAGACAAGCTACATAAAGCAATCAGTTTAAATGCTTTAATTTTAAATATAGCTAGATTAACTGGACCATTTATAGGTGGGATATTATTAGCTCAACTGAATTCTAATATCGTATTATCCCTACCTATTATAGGGAGTTTGATGGTTATGTTATTCAATCAAACTTTGCCAGAGGTCCATCATGAGAAGAAGACACGTCATAAAATATGGTCTTACTTAAGACAACAACCTGTTATTGTCATGCTCATGTTGTCTAGTGTCTTATCGATGCTTTTTGGATTTTCGTATACGATTATTTTGCCAAGCATTGTAGATGAACAATTTGGCAGCCGTACGATGATTTATTCACTCTTTACTGCCATGATTGCAGCTGGTTCTATTATGATTTTAGTCATGTTTATGCGCACTAAAAATATGAACACGATGAAAAGTTTGAAACGATGGGCAATGATATTTACGTTAACCATCATATTATTAATGTTTATTCATGATACATATTTATATGCAGCTATCTTATTAATAATGGGATTGGCATCACAAGCGTTTAGAACGACCAATCGAATACTTGTTCAACAGCTTGTTGAAGCTAAATATAGAGGGTCTGTATTATCCATTTCAATGATGGACAAAGGTTTCATTCCACTTGGTGGTATATTACTAAGCTTTATCTTTGAACAGTTCAATTTACAAATTGTATATATAACAATGGTTGTTGGACTGCTCATCATGGTCATCTGTGTCATGTTTATGATAAATAAGGAGAATCAATATGGAAAGAATTAAAGAAGTGTTAACAGACAGTAATCACGATTATTATATATATGATTTAACCGAACTAAAACAGCGCATCAATTGGATTAGATCTGTCACGAAACACGATATTTTCTATGCAGTGAAAGCCAACTCTAATATAAAAATTTTAGAAACACTCGCACCTTTTGTTTCTGGATTTGAAGTTGCTTCTACTGGAGAAATTGAAAAGGTTCGATCTATTTCAAAAGAAATTCCAATCATTTACGGCGGACCTGTAAAGACGAAACAACATTTAGAATATGCTTTAGATGAACAAGTGAAATCTATTCAAGTAGAGAGCCTCTTTGAGTTAGATGCATTGCAAGCATTGCTTCAAGACAAACAACAAACAATCGAAGTGATGATTCGCATTAATTTAAGTAACATTCAATCAACAGCTAAATTAAAAATGGCTGGTGTCGCGACACAATTTGGTATGCCCTACAACGATCTAGATGAAGCC
This sequence comes from Mammaliicoccus sp. I-M35, assembly GCF_022386455.1. Classification (NCBI taxonomy): domain Bacteria; kingdom Bacillati; phylum Bacillota; class Bacilli; order Caryophanales; family Staphylococcaceae; genus Mammaliicoccus; species Mammaliicoccus sp. I-M35. The sequence goes on from NZ_JAJNIL010000004.1 coordinate 213,035, forward strand.
ATTCAAATCTGTCACGACACAGAAGAAATTACTTTAACAGGTTTCCACTTTCATGCTATGAGCAATAATTTAGATGAGGATGCGCATGTCACATTCATAGAAAGTGCCCTTAAATTTACGCAACAATATCAATCACATTTACCGGAAGACTATGCGATTAATGTTGGTGGCGGTATAGGGATCGACTACGATGATCAAACATGTTTTGATTTTGATTATTTTGCAACACGTATCCATCACCTACCACGCTTAACTTTTGAACTTGGTCGTTTTATTACAGGTCCAATAGGTTATTATGCCGCTCATGTTTACGATATTAAATCTATGCATGATCAAACATTCGTCTTATTAAACGGTGGCACAAATCATTTTAGATTTCCAAAAGCGTGGCAACATCATCAACCTTTTGAAGTCATTCATTCGCATTCAACATCTAACAGAATAAAGTCCATTAATAATGATACGGTCGTATTAGCCGGAAAACTATGTACACCTAATGATGTATTTGGTCTCCCCTATGATATTGAAAGCATACAAACGGGTGACTGGGTCGTCTTTAAATATGCTGGAAGTTACGGATATGACATTAGCCATTTACAATTTTTATCTCATGAACTGCCAGTTATTGAGTATATTTAAATATATTTTATTTAAACTGAAAGTATATTCCAAAAATATATTGACAAAAAAAGGTAATATTTTATAATTGAAAATGAAAATCATTATCATAATTCAACTTGAGAAAGAGGTTAAAGAAATGAGAAAGCTTTTATCAGTTATAGTAGTACTTGTTGTAATGCTCGCAGCTTGTGGTAATAAACAAGAGGCATCTTCAGACAAAGATACGCATGAAGTGAAACATGCGATGGGAACGACTAAAGTACCTAACAATCCTAAACGCGTTGTTGTATTAACTAATGAAGGTACAGAAGCACTCGTTTCAATGGGCGTTAAACCTGTTGGTGCTGCTAATTCATATGCTGGTGATCCGTGGTATAAGCATTTAGAGAAGAAATATAAAGACATTGAACCTGTTGGTGGAGAAAGTGAAATCAACTTAGAAAAAATTGCGAAACTTAAACCAGATTTAATTATCGGTAATAAATTCAGACAAGAAGCACAATACAAGAAACTTTCTGAAATCGCACCTACTGTATTCTCTAAAGAACTACGTGGTGACTGGAAAAACAACTTTAAATTATACGCGAAAGCTGTAAATAAAGAAGATAAAGGAAATGAAGTCTTAAAGAATTACGATAATCATGTTAAAAAAGCAAAAGAAGAAATTGGAGATAAAGCAAACTCAGAAGTATCAATGGTTCGCTTTATGCCAGGTGATGTAAGAATTTATCATAAAGATACATTCTCAGGTGTTATCTTAGACGAACTTGGTATTAAACGTCCTAAAGGTCAAGATAAGAACGACTTTGCGGAAAGAGGTCTTACAAAAGAACGTATTGAAGCAATGGACGGAGATTACATCTTCTACTTTACTTTCCAAGAAGATGATAAGAAAGTTTCAGCATTAGAAAAAGAATGGGTAAATGATCCTGCCTTTAAAGAATTAAATGCTTCTAAAAAAGGTCATGTTTATAAAGTAGATGATGCTGTTTGGAACACTTCAGGTGGTGTATTATCTGCCAATATGATGATTGATGATTTAAAGGAAAAATTAAATGAAAAATAAATATCTTTGGTTATTTCTCCTATTTTCAGGTATGTTTATCGTACTATTCATATTAAGTATGATGCTTGGCTATAAACATTTTACCTTTTCAGATATATGGCAACATTATATCCATGGAGAAACAATTAAAGAGCAACGTGTACTGACACAACTAAGACTACCTCGCGCAATATTGGGCGGGGTTGTCGGTGTTTTAATGGGTATTAGTGGTGTAATGATCCAAACCATTACACGAAACCCTTTCGCAAGTCCTGGCATTATGGGAGTTAATAGTGGTGCTAGTTTAATGGTTGTAATTACGACTGTTGCGTTTGGGATGAACGGTGCATTTCAACAAACCATTATGGCTTTTATCGGTACCATCATCATTGCAACTTTAATTATATTAGCCACAACATTACCATTTAAGCCATTTAATGCGATGGAATTAACTTTATTTGGAGCAAGTATTAGTGCTTTTTGTATGGCTATCACTCAAGGTCTACTGATCTATAACGAATCAGCTATAGAAGAATTAATATATTGGTTAAATGGTTCGGTAGCGAATAAACATATTAATATTTTAATGTACATATGGCCATTTATTATCGTTGGTTTAATCATATCTATTTACATGGCCAAGCCGCTTAATCTTTATATGCTAAGTGATGACGCATTAAAAGGACTTGGAGCTAAAATATTATCCATTAAAGTATTCACGATGATTGCTGTTGTTCTATTAAGTGGATCTGCCGTGGCATTAGCTGGTCCCATCGCCTTTATAGGACTGATTACACCTCATGTTGCGAAATTGTTATGTAAATCTCATAATCATTTTATCGTCATACCTTTATCAGGTGTTCTAGGTGGTTGTCTTCTATTATTAAGCGACATTTTAAGCAGATATTTATTAATGCCGAGAGAATTGCCAGTCGGTATTACAACAGCTCTTATTGGTGCACCAATATTCATTTATTTAATTCTTAATCGTAAGGAGTTAACAGAATGAAGAAATTTATCATACTTATTATCATGCTCATGTTAACGACTTTACTCACACTCATGTTAGGTGACAGCTTTATCGCACCTCAAAATGTACTAAGTGGCTTATTTAAACTTGGTGATCCTTATACAAACTTAGTCATTAATACTTTAAGACTGCCGAGAGTCTTATTAGCAATTGTAACGGGTGCAGCACTTGGCATTGCAGGTTGTGTCTTACAATTTATTACGAAGAATCCATTAGCTTCTCCTGATGTGATTGGTATATCACAAGGTGCTAATGTTGGTTCATTAGTATTTCTTATTGTTTTAACAACAAGTACCGAAGCTTTATTATTACCAATTGCCTATCAGCCAATCTTTTCAATGCTTGGCGCGATTATTATTACGGCATTATTATATTATTTAGCAATGCGAAAAAGTTACAAACGAGATCGTCTCATACTCATTGGTATAAGCTTTAATATACTTTGCCAAGCAATTGTGATGTTCCTAATATTAACTTCAAGTAAACGAAGTGCTCAAGCTCAAATTTGGATTACAGGATCTGTTCATCAAGCAGAATATCAACAAGTCATGATTGTAGGAAGCATCTTGCTTATCGTTATGTTTGTTCTGACATATTATGCACGATCATTTGATATTCATTACTTAGGTAGAAATTTATCACTAGCTTTAGGTAATCCTTATCAACACATATCTGTCATTGCATTAATATCAATGAGTATCTTAATTGGAATATCCATGAGTTATGTAGGTGGCATACAATTTGTTGGATTAATCGCACCACACATCGCACTTAAACTCGGTGCACATCAATTTAGAAACCGAATATTTTATAGTGCTATAATCGGCGCCATCATACTATTATTAAGTGATTTAATCGGTAGAACACTCTTCTTACCAAAAGAAATCCCAGCAGGAATCTTTACCGCACTCATCGGTTCACCATTCTTTATGTATTTATTAATTAAGAGTAGAAAATGATATATTAATAACACAAAATGGACTAGAAAATTTTCTAGTCCTTTTTGTTATCTATCTTGATATGACGATTCGTTGTCTCTTGGCTTTACTTAGGTCTTAAGCCATGACTTTTGCGATCTCTTGGCTTTACTTAGGTCTTAAGCCATGACTTGGACGATCTCTTGGCTTTATTCATCACTTAAGCCATGACTTTCGCAATCTCTTGGCTTTATTCATCACTTAAGCCATGACTTCGACGATCTCTTGGCTTTACTCATCACTTAAGCCACAACTTTTGCGATCTCTTGGCTTTACTCATCACTTAAGCCATGACTTTGACGATCTCTTGGCTTTACTCATCACTTAAGCCACGACTTCGACGATCTCTTGGCTTTATTCAGGACTTAAGCCATGACTTGGGCGATCTCTTGGCTTTACTAAATCCTCAAATCAAACAATACTCATCTTGCCATGATATCTTTTGCTATATGGATTTGTTTATTTCTTTCTTCAGTCACTAACTTTAAATCATTGTTAGATATTACATTCATCACTTTAACAGCATAATCTGATGATACAATTGCATGTCCTCTCATATGTCCTGTTGCGATTGCTTGTGCGTATACACGTGCTGCAAATTTACTTTGTTCTGTTAGTGATCTTTGTGATAATTGATTCGCTAAAAATCCAGCTTGTCTGAGTTCATAAGCACTAATTTGCCCTTCTTTTCTAAGTTTTAATTTGTGTTCAGTTTCTGAAATAATTGTATATTTTTCTTCGTCATTGCCTATATCTATATCATCAATAAATCTCTTCGCATTTGTAATCGCCCACTCGACAAGTTCTTTCTGTGTCAGTTCTTCTAATAATATCTCCAAAGTTATTCGTTTTTCAATATCATCTTGAATTTTCACTTTATATTTAGAAGGTATTTCAACTTTATGCGCTTTCTTAAGCTCTCTTTCATGCTCATTCCATGCATATTCCTCTAGATCCATAACATGTCCTCCTTAGTATGACGATTGTTTAAATGCTTTCAATTAAATTTATAAAAACACCAGCTACATCATCATAGCTGGCATTATATTATCTTTGTATTTGATTGGCATTTTCAATGGCTGTTATTTTACCATTCTTTGTCGTTATTAATATTGAGAAGGAATTGTTTGGATTATCATCATATACTAACCCATCGCTATTTTCTATAGTTGGTGTTCCGTGAACGGATTTAAATGCTTCTACTGTTACATTTGTCGGTGCTACGTATATATGTTCTGCTTTATCTTTACTATTATATCTTACGGCTACGTTACCATATTTTTCAGCTTGAGATTGTCCAGCTTCTATACGTCCATCTGACTTCCCGAATTTCTTTTCAATGGCATCTCGCGATAATCCAATACCTACTCCATAAAATCCGCTTCTTACATCAGCATTCATAAAGCCTTGGCTAAATTGAGTCGTTTGGACATCGATGCTTGGTGGATCGCCTTCTGGTTCCTCAGAATCATCACTGGATTCTTTGTCATGACTTTCCTCACTACTCGGTTCTTTATCAGCTGTTTGTTGATTACTAGAAAATTCAATACGATTATCACCAGCAATAAATTGATACGCAATGAAACCAAATACACCAACGATTAAAAGTAGTAATACTAATATCATTCCCGAAAATATCTGTTTCAAATTCCTTCCTCCGAACTGTAATTTTCATAAAAAGTTTATAAATGTATTGTAATTCATATCGTTTGTGGTGAATATATTTTAAGTTTACTTTATTGTTATAAACTCATATTACTAACTTACCATTTTTCTTCTCCGACATCTTCGCCCCAATCAAACTCTTCTTCTTCATATCTTCCGCCATCTGCTACAAATTGTCTCAGACGTTCCTTATATGAATTAGGTTTTTCTACTATAATTTGATTAGGTTTTACTTTCACGATAAGTTCATCACCAATTTTCATGCCTGCTTTTTCAAGTATTTCTTTAGTGACACTGATAAATTGTCCATTGTCATTTTCATATACTTTAGCAGATTCATTGTTCATCGATTCACTCACGGATATCACTCCTTTATCATGCTATCAAAGATATAATAACACAAAAAGAACACCACATATAGACGGACTATACGTGGCGTTTATACCTTACACCAACACTTCTGTTTTATTTTCTACGCATTGTTGGACTGATGCTGCTACTTGATCGACGACTCTTTTTTCTAATGAATTTGGTATGACATAATTCGCATTGAGTTCGTCTTTATGAATGGTTGCTGCTATGGCTTTTGCTGCTGCTATTTTCATTTCTGTTGTAATATGTTGTGTCTTGGCATCTAATACACCTCTAAATATACCAGGGAATGCTAACAGATTATTAATTTGATTTGGATAATCTGAACGACCTGTTCCAACGATTGCTGCACCCGCTTCATACGCTTCTTCCGGATAAATTTCTGGTGTTGGATTCGCTAATGCAAAGATAATTGGATCGTTGTTCATTGATTGAACATGTTCTTTTGATAATGCTTTTGGACCTGATACGCCGATAAATACATCAGCATCTTTAATAACATCTTCTAAAGTTCCATGGATATTATCAAGATTTGTATATTCAGCAATTTCTCTTTGTGCATCATTCAACCATTCTTCTGATTTATTTAAGACGCCTTCTAGACTAACGAGCGTAATGTTTTGATAACCCGCTTCTAGCAATAATTTCGCAATCGCAATACCTGCTGAACCTGCGCCATTTATAATGATTTTCGCATCTTTTTCTGCTTTATCTACAACTTTAAGTGCATTGATAAGTGCTGCAAGTACGACGATTGCTGTTCCGTGTTGATCGTCATGAAATACAGGTATATCTAATTCTTCTATTAAACGCTTCTCTATTTCAAAGCAACGAGGTGCTGAAATATCTTCTAAATTGATACCTGAAAAATTAGGTTGTAACGCTTTAATGATTGAGATGATTTCTTCAGTATCTTTCGTGTCTAATGAAATTGGAAAAGCATCAACATTCGCAAGTTTTTTAAAGAGAATGCTCTTACCTTCCATAACAGGAATGGCCGCTTTTGGACCGATATCACCTAAACCTAGTACTGCTGTCCCATCTGTAATAACTGCAATCATGTTACCTCTTGCAGTCAATGTATTTACTTTTGTTTCATCTTCAGCAATTGCTCTACATACTGCAGAAACACCTGGTGTATAGACAACACTTAAGTCTTCTTCTGAAGTCACATCTACTTTGCTCGTGATTTCAATTTTACCTGCGCGTTCTTGATGTAAATTTATAGATTCACCGTATTCATTACTTTCAGTCATTTTTAATTACTCCTTATTTATATATATTTAGCTTAATAATTTTAATAATAGTGATGCTAAGATTACGGTAGATACACCACCGATTCTAGTAGCCACTTGTGCAAACGGCATTAATGCCATACGTTTAGATGCTGATAATATCGCAACATCTCCTGTACCACCTAACCCACTATGACAACCTGTTACGATTGCTGCATCAACAGGATACATCTTCATTAATTTTCCTACGAAATATCCAGATAACATCATGACGAAAACAACTGACGCACATACGATAACGTATGCTGGTGTTACAATCTTCACAACATCTTCTAACGGAATATAAAGCATACCGAGACCGACCATTAACGGCCAAGTTAAACTTGTTGAAATAAATTTGTATAAATTATGCGCACCGTCTTCCATTTTGTGTGGCATCACTTTAAGACACTTAATTAATGTTGCAAATAAAATCATAATAACCGGTCCTGGGACACCAATGAATTTCTGACCAAGCGTACCAACAATAAAGAATGTACAAGCAATAAGTAAACCTGCACCCATTAGTGAGAAATCAATGACTTTCTCTTTCTCTTCATGAACTTCATTACCATCTTCATTTTTTACTAACTTCCCATTTCCTGAAAGATGTTTTTTCTTTTCACCTAAACGCATCATAAGTCCCGCACTAACAACTGCAAAAATATTCCCAATAACAGCTGCTGGAATCATTTGTGATACGAATGATTCTGCTGATCCACCTAAAATAGATGAATATGCTATAGATAATGGAAGTATCCCTTCACCAATACCGCCACCGATAATTGGAACAACGATATAGAAGAAAGTATGTTGTAAATCATATCCAAACAACAATCCAACTAACATACCTGCTACGACAGCTAATACTGTACCCACTATTAAAGGCACAAACATGCGTGTGAAACCTTGAATTAACATTTTTCTATTCATGCCTAAAATACTGCCGACTACTAAACAAGAAATATAGAAATACAAGAAATTAGATGTCTTCATCAAAGTCGTAACGGCTTCCATTGAAGATGTATTAATCACATTTAGAAATACTAGAATAGAAGGTACGAGCAATGCTAATATAGCTGGTCCACCTATTTCTTTTAATATAGGAATTCTCTGCCCTAAATCGCCAAGCAATATTCCTAAAATCATAATGACAGCAAATCCACCAATCATATCTGCTGGTAACGTATTATATACAGATGCTGTTAATATAATTGCAGCTAAGACAATGTATAACGGTAATGGTAATACACCAATTTTAGCTTTCATTAATTTTTCCCATAAGCTTTTTATATTATTTTGGATAGGTAACTCACTCTCGGTAACCGCTTCCAAATTGGTCTTCGTATTCATTTTTATCCCCCTTAATTGATATAAATTCATTTTATGAAAACGCAACCAAAAATTATAGCTTATGAAATTTTAATTATCTTTTTGTAATTAAAAAAACCAAACGAACCGAATCGTTTGGTTTTTTATTGAGATATATCATGACATATATCCTTGTAAATATTTTAAGTTGTCTTTGTTTAACTTGTAGAAGTATATCGGTCGGCCAATACCATACGTTAAAGACTCTTCTAACACTTCAATATCGGTTAAGAATTTTAAATACTTTCTGACAGATACTCTTGAAATATTAACTGCTTTAGAAATATCATCTGTTGAAAATGCATGATCTTCAAAGTCATTCATCTTCTCAATGATACTTTGTAACGTTTCTTTTGTGACACCTTTTGGCAATTTCAGTTCTGAATCATCTGTAACAACTTGTTTATTCAAGAACTCTGCATCAATATCTGCTTGTTTAATTTGATGATTACCTTTAAAGAAAGTCTGTCCTTGTTTGTATTTAAGTAAAGACTGCTTAAATCGTTCAAATTCAAATGGTTTAATTAAATAATCTACTGCACCATATCTGAAGGCTGTCTGAATATCTTCAGCATCTGTAGCAGCTGTTATCAATATCGCATCTACTTGATAACCTTGCTCTCTTACATATTTCAAAAAAGTTAAGCCATTTTCTTCTGGCATGTATATATCTAACAATAATAAATCGATTGTCTTTGACTGAATGACTTCCATTGCTTCTGTTACATTCTGTGCAAAATCAACTAACGCTTCAGGATCTACTTTTTCTATAAATTGACGATTGATTTGCGCAACCATTGGGTCATCTTCAACTATAAGTATATTTAACATTTATCTTCGTCCTTTTTCGGATAGTTTATAACAACTGAGAACTGTACATTTCCTGCTTCATGCGCATTGATTGATATTTGACCATCAAGCTTTTCAACACTTTGTTGAACGAGGTGTAAACCATACCCTCTATTCTCTCCTTTAGAAGAAAAGCCTTTTTCAAATATATGTTCATCTAGTTCATGATTGAGCCCTATGCCTGAATCTATTACATCTATCATTAACTGATCTTGTTTATAGTTCAAGTGTACGTCAATTGTTTTCTTTTTAAGTGATGATGATACTAATGAGTCTATACTATTATCAATTAAATTACCGATAATAGTAATCACTTCATGTGTAATATGTGAATCTTTCGGTTCTGGTATCGTAGCATGATTCACAATAGAAAGCTTGATTTGTTGTTCGCGTGCCAGACTAAGCTTACCAATTAAGAAACCAGCTAGTGCAGCATCTTTAACTTTCGATGTGATATCTCCACTTTCTTGACTACCGAGTTCAACAATTTCACGTATGTACTGTTTTAAATCATCGTAATGTTCCATCTGCAACATACCAGAAATCACATGCAATCTATTACTAAATTCATGCGATTGAGCTCTTAACGTATCTGCATACGTCCGAACGCCTACCAACTGCTCTGATAATTTATGCACTTCTGTCTTATCTCTAAACGTTGATATCGCACCTACAATGTCATGATTCACAATCAATGGTACTCTATTCACCAATATCTTCACGCCATTAATATCTTGTTCTTTATCAAGTTCAGGCTTTCCAAGCTCAACAATCTTAGGCAATTGTGTCGAAGCCATATAATCATTAATTGGCATACCTATAGGATCTCCTTTAAGACCTGCTTTCTTAAAAATATCCATTGCAGACTTATTGACCAGATTAATTTTACCTTCTTTATCAACTGCCACAATCCCTTCATGAACAGACTGTAACATCGTATTCCGTTCACCTAGAATTTTCGCGATATGTGAAGGTTCAAGCCCTAACAAAATACGCTTAATATAAATCGATAATAAATACGCACCAATAGCACCGACAATTAAACCAATCACAGATCCAATAATAATTTTCTTATTACCATCCGCTAAAGCCTCGTATACCGTCTGCATAGGCACACCAACCGATACCGCACCAACTTGTTTGCCATCAGCATATATAGGCGTAAAAGCACGCATCGTTAAACCAAGCGTACCTTTCGCAATAGAAGAACTAGCCTTACCATGTAAGACCTCTCCTTCATCGCCACCTTTAAAATGCTTACCAATCAACTTCTCATTCGGGTGAGACTTTCTAATGCCATTCATATCCATCACTACAATAAAACTCACGTCCGTTGTTTTTTGAATCTTAGACGTATAATCTTGGATCTTATGATCATCACTATTCTCAGCCAAAGACTTCTGCACAACCTCAGAACCCGCAATCGCCTTACCAATAACCTCCGCCTTCTCCTTTGTCGTACTATGAATCGTATCCTTAATCGTATTACTGATCAATAAACACGTAATTAATAAAGAAAATAACACTACAATACAAACCACAATAATCACAAGCGTACTCAACTTTAATCTTTGCTTCTTCAAAACATAACCGCCTTTAGTAAACATTACAAATGTCATTAATTATTAAGAATATATCATATTCTTAGTTTTCATATAATAAATCATAGGAAATTATCTAAAGTTGAATTTTTATGGATCGTAATTTTACATTTTATTAACCTTGAGAACAATTTTTGATAAAATATATAGACAAATATCATAATTTTTGGAGGTAATATTTTGAAAAAACAAATCGAAGTTGTAGGTGCAATTATCTTTAATGATGATAAGATACTTTGTGCACAAAGAAATGAAAATATGAGTTTACCTCTTATGTGGGAATTCCCTGGCGGTAAAATAGAAAAAGGTGAATCTGAAATAGAAGCTTTAAAACGTGAGATCAGTGAAGAAATGTTATGTGATCTTGAAGTTGGTGATAAAGTTACTTCTACTTCATATGAATATGACTTTGGAATTGTTAACCTTCATACATATAAATGTAAATTGAAAGAGAAAATGCCTACACTTACTGAACATAAAAATATTCAATGGCTTGATGTTAAAGATCTTGAAACTTTAGAATGGGCACCAGCCGATATACCTGCTGTCAAAATCATTGTAGATGAGGTATAAATATGAACAATTTATTAGAAGACTTTAATCAGTCGCTACACAAAGGGTTTATAGATCGTACAATTTCACATAAAGGTAATTTCATGCCGAAATTATTGGTTAATAATAATGAAGAAAATGTACTTTCTACTATTATTAATGAACTACATAAATGTAAGACATTCACGATTTCAGTCGCTTTTATCACAGAAGGTGGATTAGCAAGTTTAAAATCGCATCTATATGATTTAGACAAAAAAGGTGTTCGAGGTAAAATTATTACTTCGAATTATTTAGGGTTCAACACGCCTAAAATGTATAAAGAATTATTAAAGCTTAAAAATGTAGATGTAAAATTAACTGGTGTTAGTGGATTTCACGCTAAAGGTTATGTATTTGACCATGAATATTATTCGTCCATGATTGTCGGAAGTTCTAATTTAACTTCTAATGCTTTAAAAGTTAACTACGAACATAATATCTTACTTTCTACTCAAAAGAATGGGGATCTCGTTTATAATGTTAAAGCTCAATTTGATGAACTATGGCATAATAGTACGCCTCTTTCTGATGAATGGATTCAAGACTACGAGAAGACATATGACGCGCGTAATTTAAAAGAAGCCTATCGTATTACAGAGCAACAAAATGAAATCCAAAGAAATATTGATGAAGCAGTTAGAATCGAACCTAACATTATGCAAAAAGAAGCTTTACATTCATTAGCTGAACTCAGAAAAGAGCATAAAGATAAAGCATTGATTATTTCAGCTACTGGTACAGGAAAAACAATTCTCTCTGCATTAGATGTGAGAAGTTACAATCCTAATCAATTTCTTTTTATCGTTCATAATGAAGGTATTTTAAAAAGAGCCATTCAAGAATTTAAAAAAGTACTACCATTCGCACAAGATGAGGACTTTGGCTTATTAACAGGGAAACAAAAGAATACTAGTGCTAAATATTTATTTGCAACGATTCAAACATTATCTAAAGAAGATGTTTTTAGGCAGTTTGATGAAAATTACTTTGATTATATCGTTTACGATGAAGCACACCGATCAGCTGCCTCATCATATCAAAAGGTATTCAATTACTTTACACCTGATTTTGTACTTGGTATGACAGCAACACCTGAAAGAACCGATAATTTAAATATATTTGAAATGTTCGATTACAACATTGCTTATGAAATTAGATTACAAAAAGCGCTGGAAAGTGAAATACTATGCCCGTTCCATTATTTCGGTGTCACAGACTACGTTCATAATGGGCAATCTACAGATGATTACAGTAGTTTAGCAGATTTAACTTCTGATGAAAGAGTTAAACATATTCTAGAAAAGACACAATACTATGGCTATTCTGGTGATACGCTTAGAGGACTTATTTTCGTAAGTAGAAAAGACGAAGCATGGGAACTCGCTAAAAAATTAACAGCTCTTAACGTACCTTCGCTTGCATTAACTGGTGAAGATAATATGGATAAACGACAAGAAGCAATCGAACAACTAAAATCAGGAGAAATCAATTACATTATTACCGTTAACTTATTTAACGAAGGTATTGATATTGCACCTGTAAATCAGATTGTCATGTTAAGGGAAACAGAATCAAGTATTATCTTTATTCAGCAGCTTGGTAGAGGTTTAAGAAAAGCGGAAAGCAAAGAATATTTAACGGTTATTGATTTCATAGGTAACTATAAGAAAAACTACCTCATTCCAGTCGCATTATCTGGTGATCAATCACAAAATAAAGATAATTACAGAAGATTTATAGCGGATAATACTGCATTAACAGGTGTTTCTACTATCAATTTTGAAGAAGTAGCTAAGAAACAAATATATGATTCACTGAAACAAGTCAATTTGAGTTCAGCAGCTCACATTAAACAGGCTTTTAATGAAGTTGAACAAAGAATTGGTCGAACGCCATTATTAATGGATTTCATTAGACAGAATTCTATAGAACCTAGCGTGATATATTCTAGTGATAGTACTTATAATAACTATCATGAATTCCTCGTCAGATTTAAGAAAATTGAAGACACATTAACTAAAAATGAAAGTCTCAACTTAACATTCTTGTCTCGAGAAATCGCACCAGGCTTAAAAAACGTTGATTATACAATTTTAGAAGCTATTATGAGAAGACCTCATAAAATACATGAGCTACTACCAATCGCACAACAAATTGATTCAAACGTTACAAACGATGACATTCAAACAACCTTAAAAATTTTAGACCATCGTTTCTTTAGCGTTACAATAAACAAAACGTATGGTAACCCTATTATCAACATAATCGATGATGAAGTTAGACTGACTGATACATTTTCAGCAGCACTAGAAAAAACAGAGTTCAAAACATACGTTGATGACATTATCGAATTAGCTAAATACAATAATATGGTTCATCACGGTAGCCAAAACGGCCTACTACTGTATAACAAATATACAAGAAAAGACTTCGTTAAATTACTAAACTGGAAATCTGATGAGTCTGGAACAATTAACGGCTATAAATTCGGAAATAATACTTTACCAATTTTCATTACATATCATAAACAAGATGATATCAGTGATAATACAAAGTACGAAGATGAATTCCTAAGCCCTGACGAACTCAAATGGTTTACAAGAAGTAATCGTACATTAGAATCAAAGGAAGTCCAAAAAATCCTAGCACATCAAGAAAATAATATAGACATGTATATCTTTGTAAAGAAAGAAGACGTGGCAGACGGGAAAGAATTTTATTACCTGGGAAAAGCCCACTACAATAAAGATTCAGCAGAACAAACAATCATGCCAAACGCTAAACAACAAAATATCGTCACAATGACATTATCTATGGAATCACCTGTAAAAGACGAAATTTATAGATATATCATAGAGGCGTAGGAAAAAGTCTAGGACATTAATGTTCTGGACTTTTCTATAGTATGAACCACTCTCATTGTTAATCACCCGCTTCTTGTACTTTAACTAAATTATATTAAATACTCTTTAATTTGTGCTATGAGCATTAAATTATTACAAAAAAATAACCATTCCCAACTATTAATCAAGTTTACGGAATGATTGAAATTATCTTTATTTTAATATAAGCAAGTTCGAAAGATGGTGGCTAATCTCTATTTCAAGGGTGATGCCTATGATGTTGGTTTTTGATCCTTGAAAGTAGTAGAATGACTGATTATGAAATTCTAATGGTTGTCATATCAATCATTGGTTTAATATTAATAAGCAACAATCAAAAAGTAACCATCTCTAACTTTGGACAGTTAAATGGTTACTTTTTAATCAACTAACTAGCCACTTTCTTTCGAACGGGCTAACTGGCCAACGTGTTAGTGTACGTCGCCATTTTATAGTTATATTATACAATAATCCGTAATATTATGTCTATAACAACCAAAAATTATGTTACAAATACTGGTAATTTGGTATAATATAACAGAGCAAGTTGGATTGATGGTGGCTAATCTCAGTATAGAGTGAGGTGGTGCTTATGAAAGTATCAACAAAATCTTTAGAAAGGAGACGCCTTTAGTGATTACAATTGTTGATGCAATTAAGCTGATGATAGATTTCGGTACTTTTATCGTAGTCTTAATTGGCTTAGTCATTACAATTGTGAAGTTAAACACAAAAAAGTAACCATTCCAACTTTTGACGGAGTTCTGGAATGATTACTTATTATTGTTCTAAAAACTTCAGTCACCGTCTTTCGAACGGGCTCATCGGGCAACGTGTTCGCGCACGTTGTCCTTTTTCATTTACATAATATCATAATTTGGTATATTTTGTCTATTTTCTATGTTCTTTTAGTTCTTAACACCTATCTCTCTTTAAATCGCATTATTGCTAAATTTAAAAAGACACTTGCTGCTTTAGAGATATCAAAATGCTTATTATATGCAATTGCTACTGTGTTCTTATAAACGAACTCATTTAATTTGAAATACTTTACGTTTTGATGTGATGATTTCATTTTTACACTTGCTGGTACGACTGTTATGCCTAATCCTTCGTTTACTAAGTAAAGTGCATTATCTACATTAATGGTTTCTACTATTGTTTGTGGCTTCAAATCATGATCTTCAAAAAATGTATCTGTCACTCTGCGTAATGTCATATTGTTCTTAAGTAGTATAAATTTTTCTCGATTCAATTTATTAATCGCAAATGGTAATTTATGTTCTGAAGATTGTATATATTTCGCTAATGGATTCTGGTCTGGGATGGCTAAGTACAATGCTTCTGTATATAACGTCTCGTAGTCTATTTCTTCATTATTGATAGGTAATATGGTTATGCAAATATCTATTTTATGTTCTGCAAGTAGCACTTCTATTTGATTCGCACTGTCTTCTATTAATTCAACTTCGATACCTGGATAGTTCTTTATAAATTCAGGCAAAATATTATATAAAGTATGTGATGCTAGAAATGGGTTCACCCCTATTTTTAAGCGTCCTTTTTCTAAATTGGCGATTTCTTGTAATTCATAAGCCATTTTTTGAGAGATGTTCTCCATTTCTTCTGCATAAGCTAAATAACGTTCTCCTGCGTAAGTTAATGTTAAAGGATTACTTTCTCTATCAATGAGTTTAACCCCTACTTCTGATTCTATATCTTTCAAAAATTTACTTAAATAAGGCTGTGAAACGTATAAATGTTTAGCTGCATGAGAAATGTTTCCAAATCTCACAATAGCCTCTAAATATGATTTAGCATGTAATTTGTTCATAGGTTCATGTCCCCTTTATGTCTATCTTTATAAGCGTAACCCCTTATGATACTTGCTTTCATACACCTCTATAACTAATTAGTTATCACGCTAATAACTAAACAAGTCTTTTACTTCAGGCGATTTCAGGCGAATAATAGTATATGTAATCACATAAATCGTAATTGTTATAGGGGGATTTTATGGAAACAATAGGTACGATTGGCATCATTATAGGTATCCTCTTCATTATTTATTTATCAATGAAAGGTTATTCTATTTTGGTTATAGGGCCAATAGCTTCAATCATTGTTATTCTAACAAATGGCTTACCGTTCTTTAATTCTTTAGTCGGTACCGAAGAATCGTATATGACTGGTCTCGCCGGTTTTATTATTAGTTTCTTTGGTGTATTCATTCTAGGTTCACTACTTGCGAAGTATATGGACCAAAGTGGTGCAGCACAATCTATCGCTGAAAAAATCATTAGCAAAGTTGGTACAAACAATCCTTATTCTATATTAGTAGCAATCTTCTTAATTACTGCTATTTTAACATATGGTGGCATTAGCCTGTTTGTTGTTGTCTTTGTTATTGTGCCTTTAGCTAAACCATTATTCAAGCAATTAAATATCGCTTGGAACTTAATTGGTATTCCAATCATGTTAGGTTTAGGTACATTCACGATGACGATGCTCCCTGGTACACCGTCAGTACAAAACGTTGTCCCTACTAAATATTTAGGTACAACATTAACAGCGGCACCTTTATTAGGTATTATCGGTGCAGTTGTCGCAATAGTATTTGGGTTATGGTATATGAAATATGCATTAAATAAAAGTCTTAAAAAAGGTGAAACATTCGATGACTTTAATGTCGAACAAGACGCTTCTGATCAATCTAAAAATAAAACACCGAACTTTTATTTAAGTATTTTACCAATTATCGTGTTAATAGTAATTAATATTGTGGGTAGTATATTAAGAGTAGACAATGTTATTCTGATTGGTTTAGCAGTGTCTATTATCTTATCAGCTATACTATTTTATCAATATATTCCTAAACAAAAAGCAATTATTAATGATGGTGCAGTAAGTTCTATCTTACCAATGTTCTTAACCGCTTCAGCTATCGCATTTGGTACTGTTGTCACGTTAGCACCAGGATTTGATGGTATTAAGACTTTCATCTTAAATATACCAGGCAATCCATTAATTAGTTTATCAATCGCATCTGCATTATTTGGTGTGATAACAGGATCTGCATCTGGTTCACTAGGTATCGTAATGCAAGCATTCGGTAAACAATATGTTGATATGGGACTCGATCCAGATGCTATTCACAGAGTAGCTACAATGTCTTCATCAATATTCACAGTTATGCCGCACACAGGCGTTGTATTAACATTCTTCGCTTTAACAGGCTTAACACACAAAAACGGCTTTAAATATTTATTCATTACAAACACAGGTGCAAACTTACTCGCACTTATCGTTGTTATTTTAGCATCAATTATTCTATAAAATTCAGGAGGTTTTACATTATGAGAAACGTAATCGTAACAGGATCAGGACAAGGTATTGGATATGCAATCGCACAAGCTTTTGATAAAGAAGGTGACCGTGTATTTATTTTTGATATGAGTAAAGAAGTTGCTGATAAAGCAGCACAATCTTTAAACAACGGTGTCGCTTATCAAGTAGACGTAACAGATGAACCAACTATTGAAAAATCAATTAAAGAAATCACTGAACAATATGGTCCAATAGATGTACTTGTTAACAATGCAGGTATTCAATTTATTTCTAAAGTAGAAGACTTCCCATTAGAAAAATGGAACCAAGTTATCGGTGTTATTCAAACAGGTACATTCTTAATGACTAAACACGTATTACCAAGCATGAAACAACAGAAAAAAGGTCGTATCGTTACAATTTCATCAGCACATGGTGAAATGGCAGACCCATTCAAATCAGCTTACGTTGCTTCTAAATTCGCTCAAATTGGATTTGCTAAAACAGTAGCACTTGAAGTTGTAGCAGATGGTATTACTTCAAACGCTGTATTACCAGGACCAGTTCGTACTGCTTTAATTGAAAATCAACTTGCACACTTAGCAGAACAAGACAATTCTACTGAACAAGAAGCAATGGAAAAATACATTACAGGTAAAATGCCAATGAACCGTTTATTAGAACCATCAGAAATTGCAGATACTGTCATATTCTTAGCATCAGACGGTGCTTCAGCAATTACTGGTGAAACAATCAGTGTATCAGGCGGTTCTAACGCATAATTTATAAATAAACAAATTATCTAAGGAAGTGTTCAAATGGCTAATTTAAAAGATCAATTAATTGGAACTTGGAAATTAGTAAGATATCAAGATGAAACTGAAAACGGAGAAATCTTTTTCCCATTAGGTAAAGATGCAACAGGATTTATCATGTATAACCCAGACGGCTATATGTCAGCACAATTAATGCAACAAGGCCGTCCAGCATATGAATCAGGAGATTTACACACAGGTACACAAGATGAAATGGCTACAGCAGCACACGGATACGTAGCATATTCAGGTAAATTTGAATTAGATGAAGAAAATTCAACAGTGTACCACACAATGGAAGTAAGTATGAACCCAACATGGTTAGGAGAAACACAACCAAGAATCTTCACATTAGAAGGCGATACACTAAGTATCATAAACGGTAACGTTCCCAACCAAAAACTCGTTTGGGAACGTGTGAAATAATTAAATAATAATGATGAGAAAACCGGGACTAGTATGGCAGTCCCGGTTTTTTCTGTTTTGAGATGGGTGATTGGGGCTGGAGATGGAGTGGCTGGTGGATCTTTTAGGGAGGCTGATGGATCTGGGGCGGATTGGCAGTAGATTGGATTGGCGGGTTGGCGGAGAGAATTAGGAAAAGTGGGCGCTATGTTGCTAGATTGGAGAGTCTTGCAACATACAGGAGCTCTATGTTGCTAGTTTGGATAGTCTTGCAACATACAGGCGTTCTATGTTGCTTGTTTGGAGAGTCTTGCAACATACAGGCGTTCTATGTTGCTTGTTTGGAGAGTCTTGCAACATACAGGCGTTCTATGTTGCTAGATTGGGGAGTCTTGCAACATACGGGAGTTCTATGTTGCTTGTTTGGGGAGTCTTGCAATATACGGAGCGCTTATTTATCTTGTTTGGGCAGTCTTGATAAATACAAGCCCGCTATTTATCTTGTTTCGCCAGTCTTGATAAATACAAGCCCACTATTTATCTTGTTTCGCCAGTCTTGATAAATACAAGCCCGCTATTTATCTTGTTTAGGTGGTCTTGATAAATATAATGTCCTGAACATTGCTAGTCACACTCCACTTGCAATATTCAGACCTCCAACACCCCCATTCCGCCCTGCCCACCTTACATTCTCGTTAGACCTTCCATACATTTCTATTGTATAATTATGGTATTAATTTTCGCTCGGAGGTAATTTTCATCTGTGTCTAAAATGTATTTTTATGTAAAAGTTAAGCGCTTGGATGGACGTGTTCTGAACTATCAATTGCCTAATGATTTACAGGAAGCGATGCGTATATATCGAAAAGAAAATCCGAAGACTTGGACTAAGATGTTCAAACATGCTTTAATCAACATTCCTTTAGAACCATATAGCGCAAAGAATCATTATCGACCATTAATTGGTGTTGGCTTAATTAAAAATGTATTCTATCTCAATAAACCAAAAGCACTGCGCACAAGAGGTCAGTTTCTAACATTTGATAATTGGTCAAAGAAAGGTTGGAAACACTTTTGGAGAAGCTCTGCTTTTTTAAGACACGATCATAAATTGAAGTCTAAGATTAATATCATGTATCAATACTACCAATGGAAAAAATGGCATAAAAAAATAAGCTAACTATATTCGCAGTATAGTTAGCTTACACCTATTAAGGTTTGTTTGGTATTCACAATCCACCTGTGAGCCTTTACTTATTAACCATCAGTTCTCTAACCGGAGCCTGATGGTTATTTATATTACTTCTAAATTTTAACACATTTTTCTTAACTTATACAAGTAAAGTTACACTATAGATCAACCCACTATCTCTCATCATTTCACCGACTGTTCTAAGCTATTCGGTAAAACATTTCCTTGTTGTTCTATATTTAATTCTTCTTTGAGTTGTTTATTGTACTGCTGCTTTAGTGTTGACTCATATTTATGTGACCATTGTTTTAGACTGACGTAATACAGAACGCCCACTACTATGACGAGCGCTACGACCATTGGCCAGAATAATGGTGAAACGATATTCTCCTGTGAGGCTAATCCTATCGGTGAGAACAATACGAATGTAAAGACCATTGACCCAAATAAGACTACTGTCACTGGAATGGTATATTTCCATGGTGTCATATCTACTTTAGGATTTGGTTTGAATTGATAAGGTGTACTTAATGGCTTAATTGCTCCAATAACAATCATTAAAAGTACTTCAATGACAAACAATAATCCTTGTATGTAAATAAAGTTTATCGCCATCTCATAATGGAAAAACATCGGCAAGCCCCATATGAGTAAATAATAAACAATGACATGTGAAATAATCACGATTTTAGGTCCGATAGCTGGAATTCTTTTTGAAAATATCCCTACCAGTACGATTGCGATGATAGGTATGTTAAAGAATCCTGTAAACTGACGAATGATTGTCCATAAGCCTTGTGGTGCATTCATTAACATGGGTGAAATAAAGAATGTAATAAGCGCCAAGATGACGCCGAACCATTGACTCACTCTGATCATTTGTCTATCAGTCGCTTCTTTATTGATGAGTACTTTATAAATATCGTAAACAAACAATGTTGATGCACTATTGAGCAACGCATTAAAGCTTGAGAATACTGCACCTAATAGTACAGCTAAAAAGAAACCATTTAAAAATGTCGGAAAGACATCTTTAGTTAAAGTTGGATAAGCTAAATCCATATTCTTTAATCCTGAACCGTATAAATGATATGCGATAACGCCTGGTATCATCATTAAAAATGGTACAAGAATCTTAAGAAAACCTGTAAATAACGCACCTTTTTGACCTTCTGCTAAACTTTTCGCTCCGAGTGTTCTTTGAATCACATATTGATTCGTACCCCAGTAGAATAAATTAGCAAAAATCATACCTGTAAAAATCGAACCAAATGGCACGTCATCTTGTTGTGAACCGATTGAATTAAGCTTTTCTGGATGTTCTGTAGCAATTGTCTTCATGCCAGCTAACATATTGCCATCACCAAGTGCAATAAATCCAAGTATCGGAACCAGTATTCCGACAATCAACAATCCGATACCATTTAATGTATCTGAAATTGCAATTGCTTTTAACCCACCAAGAACTGCATACAGCATTCCGATAATGCCGATCACCCAAACGATGATCCAGATTGATATTTCATATGTAATGCCAAACATATTGGGTATATCAAAAATTTGTATCACAGCTAATGAGCCTGAATACAGTACTGAAGGAATGGTAATGAAACCATAACCCACCATAAATAACACGACAATTAATAGTCTCGTTTGATGGTCGAAACGCGTATTTATAAATTCAGGAAGCGTCGTAAAGGCGCCTCCTAAATATTTGGGTAATAGAATGGTCGCTAATATAATGACTGAAAATCCAGCAGTTACTTCCCATCCCATACTTGATAAGTTATTCTGATAACCTTGTCCGTTTAATCCTATTAATTGCTCGGCAGATAAATTGGTAAGAATTAAGGCACCTGCGATAAATCCGCCGGTTAACCCTCTTCCACCTAAGAAAAATCCGCCAGAACTATTTACAGTATTCTTCGTCTTATAGTAAGAATACCAAGCGACAATACCGATAAAGAATGCACATGAAACAAGTGTAAAAGCTACATACATATTGTTGACCACCTCTTCAGAAGAATAACAGCTTTAACTGTTTTAATCGTTCTTAACTATGTTGCTTTGCATAACTTAATCCAATTTTTTCTCGTAATGTTCCTTCGTTATAATCTTCTTGTACTAATCCTCTATCTTTTAATATTGGAACCACTTTATCTACAAATAATTGGAATTGTGTAGGATTGAGTGGTGCCATAATATTAAAGCCATCAGCAGCACCTTTCGTAAACCATTCTTCCATTCTATCTGCAACATCTTCAGGTGTCCCAACGATAATATGATGACCTCTTGCGCCAGCTACATGTTTCATAACATCTTCAAGTGTAGAATGATGTTTCTTAGCTGTTTCTTTAATCAAATCAACACGACTTTGAATATTGTTTCCTTGGTCGATTTCAACATCCTCAAATGGTGTATCTAATTCATATCCACTTAAATCTGTATCACCTAAATAAGAAGATAGTAATTCTAATCCCATTTCTTTCGGAATCAAATCTTGCAACTCATTATAATTCTTTTCTGCCTCTTCTCTCGTTTCACCAATAAACGGGAATATTCCAGGCATAATCACAACATCTTGGTGATCGCCTCTTTTTTCTTTAACTTTACGTTTTAAATTTTCAGCAAAACGCACAGCTGCATCCACATCATTTTGAGCAGTAAATACAACTTCTGCATACTTAGCCGCAAAATCAATGCCTTTCTTAGAAGAGCCAGCTTGCACAAGTAAAGGATGACCTTGAGGAGGTTGTTCAATATTTAACGGCCCTTTAACACTGTAAAATCGTCCTTTATAATCAATCGTCTTAGGTTGATAATCAGGCAATAATCTACCTTCATCGTGTAACTTTTCAGGATTCACATCTTCCCATGAATGCCATAACTGTTTAGAAACTTCTACAAATTCATCCGCTTGCTCATACCTTAAATCATGATCCACATTATTTGTTCCATTGAAATTCGATGCAGTCGCATTAATTCCAGAAGTAACAATGTTCCAACCAGCTCTACCATTACTATAATGATCTAAAGAAGCAAAGATTCTTGCTAGATTGAACGGTTCAGAATATGTCGTTGAACCCGTTACAATTAGACCCAAATGCTTCGTTTCTCTAGCTACAATAGACATGAGTGATAAAGGTTCGAAAAATGAAAACATATCAGGATGTGTCTTCTTATCTACATACAAACTGTCTGATACAAACAAGAAATCAAACTTAGCCTTTTCCAAAATCTTTGCCTGTTCAATCGTCTTCTCTAAATTCATACCACCCTTTTTGATAGACTCAGGATGTCTACTACTCGCAACATGATGTCCAAAACCTGTTAAAAAATATCCTAATTTCATTCTTTTCATCTTTGTTCCCCTCCATTATTTATTATTCCGATTGGATTAATAAGAAATATCTTACCATTGTCTATTTATAGAGTCAATTTACAATTTTCAAAAAATTTATTTTTAAAAATAAAAATACCTACCAACATCAATTATTGGTAGGTATAGATAAATTCAATTTATATAAAAAGTCGAAAACTTATTTTTTCTTCTTTTTCTCTTCCATAATCGCAAGAATAATAAAGCCAACAATGAATACAGGAATGAATGCAGCAATAAACATCATTTGAAACACCTCTTATCTTAATATTCTTTATATCATGCTTATCATACCAAGAAATAAGATAAGGTCATAGTAAACAAGTGTGGTTGGATGGGAAATTAATATTTACTACGACGCAAACATTCTAGATAAGGTGTTGAGTATGTTATCTAAATCTTTTTCATTGATTTCAACGTCTTCGGCTACGTAATTTTCTAATATAGAGAGTACTGAAGCGACATATGCTGCGATGATAATATCAATATGTGATGAATCATATATATGCCCTGATTCTTTAATATGTTGTTTGATACCTTCTGACATATTCTTTTTTAATATATTTTGTATAGATGCTTTCTTATTAGATATCACTTGAGAAAATGCATCTTTATATTTATCTACAATTTTTATCAATTCTTTTAAACACTTCTCTGGCGAGAGTGTTATATCTGTAAAAACTGCTTCATGTTCTATGATGTAATCTAAGCATGATGACAACAAATGATATTTGTCTTCAAAATGGGCATAAAAGGTTGTTCTGTGCACCATTGCTTCATCACAAATTGCCTGTACTGTTATTTCATCGAAACTTTGTTTTTCTAACAATGTGATAAGTGATGTGTGCAATAGCTTATATGTCTTTTGTACTCTTAAATCCCATTTATTATATGATTTCATTTGTAAATCCTCCTTTGTATTCATTCTGGCATTTATGATTTTTTAATGAGTTCTGCCAAAATTTTATTAATGCTTTCAATATTTTTACTTTGTTGTTTCAATATATCCAAAATTTCTTCTTTATTTTGTTCATCGACTTCAATATGCTGATCTATTAATGGACTATTGATATGCATATTTGTTTCGGGTGTAGGTTGATGATATGTTTGATTTTGCTTAGCTGTATGTTCTAAATCACGACCTTCGATATCAATATGAGGAATCAGTTTGCTTAACCACGCTGGAACAAACCATGTTGCTTTTCCTAATAAAGTTGTAAGTGCCGGAATTAATGTTAATCGTACTATAAATGCATCAAACAATACACCTAAAGCTAATGACAGACCCATTGATTTAATAATTGGATCTTCTTGGAATACAAATGCGATAAATACTGAGAACATAATCAATGCTGCTGCAACGATGACTGGACCACTCTTTTTAATACCTAATTTTACGGCCAGTTTATTATCTTTAGTCTTATTATATTCTTCATGTATTCTCGACATTAAAAATACTTCGTAGTCCATTGCTAGTCCAAATAATAAACTGATGAGAATAACAGGTAAAATCGCAAATAATGGACCTGGTGTATCAATACCAAATAGTTCTGACATGACACCATCTTGCATAATAAGTGTTGTGACACCCATACTTGCTAATAGCGATAGTATAAATCCTAATACAGCTTTTAGAGGTACGAGTATAGATCTAAATACAACCATTAATAAAATGAACGCTAGTGCGACTATGACGCTCGCAAATAGTGGAATACTCTTATTGATTTTCTCTGCCATATCAATGTTGATTACACTTTGACTTGATACTTCCGTTTTGAAGTTATAATCTTTTTTAGCATCATCATTATAGTCTCTTAAATCATGTACTAATTGATTCGTCGTTTCATCATTTGGTCCTTTTTCTGGAACGATAATTACTAAAGCATAATCTTTATTCTCACTCATCATAGGTGGTAAGACAGTATCAACATTTTTGATGTCTTTTACATCTTTCGTTAAACTTTGTAAATCTTGTTGAAGTGCCTGCATATCATCTTTTTTATTTTTGACATTCACAAGCATCGCGATTTGACCGTTATAACCTTCACCGAATTTATCAGAAATAATGTTGTATGCTTTATGTTGTGTCGTATGGCTAGGATTCATGCCATCATCAGGAATACCTAAACGCATATCTTTTACTGGAATAATCGCTAATACAATGATGATTAAACCTACAAGAATAGCCAATAACGGCTTATTAACAACGAATTTTGACCAGAATGAATCTGCATCATTTTTATTTTGAACGTTCTGTTTATTAGGTTTAATATGCTTATGGAATATACCAACTAATACAGGTACTAACGTAATCGCTGTTAACATAGCAAATATGACGCTAATAGCTGCAACTAAACCTGTAGTCGTTAAGAAATCGATGCCTAACACTGATAAACCTAATACAGCAATTAAGACTGTAACACCTGCAAATACGACTGCACTACCAGCAGTTCCCGTTGCTAAACCGATTGCTTTTATTGTGTCAGGTTCATCTCGTTTAATCTCTTTATATCTCGAAAGAATAAACAATGCATAATCTATGCTTAATGCTAAACCAATCATAACAGCAAGTGTTAACGTTACATTTGGGATATCGAATGCTAATGTAAATAGCGATATAATGCTCACACTTGTACCTAATCCTATAATTGCACTGAGAATTGGTAAACCTGCAGCGATTAATGACCCAAATGTTATTAATAAGACGATAAACGCTACTGCTACACCTACTATTTCAGAAGTAGCACCTACATCTGTAGTCTTCATACCTGTTCCAGTATATTCAACTTGAACATTATATTTATCTTCTAAATCATTAAATTTATCTTGTACTTTATCTCTTGAATCATCTGATAATGCCGTTGCAGATACATCATAATAAACTTCTGCTATAGCTGTTGTCTTATCAGAACTAATTTGTTTCATTTCATATGGATCAGATATTCTATCGACTTTTTTGTCATCATCTTTAATACTCTTCAATGAATCTTGAATATCCTTTGAAATATCAGGCTTAACAATGCCCTCTTTATCTTCTGATTTTATAACGACACGAATTTGTGCCTTATCACTATCTTGATTAAAATGATCTTTAATTTTATTATTCGTATCGACTGATTTTAAATCATTCATCGTTAAATCATTATCAAACTTAGGGTTCGTAAGTAACATTGGTACTAATACTGATAAAAGTATAACCAACCAAATAGTAGCCCCCCAACCTTTATGTTTAGCCATAAAAGTCCCTATTTTATACAATACATTTGCCATAATCTTCCTCCTAATTTCGATTGTAGTTTAAACTATATTGACATAACTACAAGATAATGGAGTACTCACTTAAATAGTAGAGATAATTAAGGGCAAAATGTAAGATAAACTACATTAGAGCATGTAATGTAGTTTTAAATTTAAAAAAACAGCCAAGGCTTGTGCTATGCCTTGGCTGTAACTCTCTATTCTTTATTTACACATTTATTATTCAAACAATGCTTCAAATGCTTGCGCTTGTATTGAACTTGCATGCTTCAATTGATTTTCTCGTTTAGTATCAGCTAATGAAGGGTCCGCTTCTATCTCTTTTAACGCATGGATTAATTGATCTTTATGTTCTAACGAGAATTGATTTTCTTTCGCAATATAATCTGCATTATGCACTGTTTCTTTATATCCTAAAATCAATAACTGGTGCTCAAATGCTACTTTAATAGCATCCAGAATTTCATTACCTTTGTTAATATCTAAATAAATATCGCATGTTTCATACAAAGTATGAATTTTCTCTTTAGTTGCTACAGGATATAGCGTGACATTATGATATTTATTAAGTTGAAGTAACTTTTGAGACATCTCAGTAATAGCTGCAATATGAAATTGATATTGAGGGTGAGCTTTAACGATATCTTCAATATGTGGAATCTGATCAGAGTTCGTTAATGTGAGCACATTGCGCGCTTCTTTATGATTATTTTTAAACTCGTATACATAACCTGCTTTCGCAATTCTACTTTGATGTTCAGATTCTACAAGTTCACGTACTTTATTGTATTCCTCGTTACTTGGTACTAAAATTTTACTACCTCTTGTCTTATCAGCTAACATAAGCTTCATATTTCCCGGTAAATCATCTTTCATTTGTTCTTGCCAATACAAATAGTCGTGTCCTTCTTCTTTTAAATCATGAAGGACTGCAAAAGGTATAGCTAAAGAATTGATTAAAAAGCTTTCTAAAGGTGTTTCGCTCATTTTCAAATAAAATATGACAAACTGTACTTTTGATTGAAAGATATACTCTTTATCGTTCCATTTCAACATAATATCATTCGTTACAAAATTCTCACTTATAATTTCTTCATTTCGATCATTAAACCATCGTTTAACAATGCGTCTTTGATTATCATCAACCATTAATTGCGCATACTTTAAACCTTTATCATTATAGTAGTCAATGACTTGCGTCCTACCTTGTTTGTTCAACCATTCAATTCGCTCAACTATTCTAAAACCGTAGTTCTTCTTATATATAATTCTACCTTTTACTTCGCCCATATTTTTAATTTCTGCTGAATTATTATTACCTTCAATTTCCCAAAATCTTGGCAATGGCACTTGGTTAAAGAATAAAGGTTTTGAAGCATGATCATCATTATTTGCGAAAAACTGATAAGGTGTTATGACATTTGAAGGTAAGAAACCATCTTCTTCAATGACAATGGTCTGTACATTCACCTTTGCGTTCTCAAATGTTTTATAAAGTCTTTGTGTTCTTATATCGAAAGATTCAAATAGATTAATCATGTAGCACCTCTTCAATTAAGTGAAACCACTTTTGTTTAATATTGTCAGTCTTGTATTGTTCAGCAAGTTCATAAGATTTCTCATGAAATGATGAAGTATCATTTTTGAAAAATTGAACAACTGCATTAGCTAAATTATCGACGATTTCCTGTTCTGATTGGTGACTTTTATCGAATGGAATTAAATAACCATTTTCATTATGACTGATAAATGTTGTGTTTCCATAATCGACATCAAATCCTATCATCCCTAAACCAGAGCCGACAGCTTCCATCAATGTTAACCCGAAACCTTCACTTGTTGAACCTGCGAAAAACAATTCATAATTCGCATATACATCTTGTAACTTCACATGTCCTAAAAGCTTGATATAGTCATTCGCTTCATTTTCTTCGATTAATTTTTGAAGCATGTTTCTTTCAGCGCCTTCTCCGTATATATCAAATATCAAATCTGGAATAGATTGTTTTGCTTTGACAACGGCTTTTACTAACCAATCTATATGTTTTTCACTGGCTAATCTTGATGCCGTTATGACTGAATAAGGCTTTCTACTATCCGGTATAATCACATCATGAATACTACCAACAGGCACTGTATATATCTTTGGAAGGTTTCCGTAATATTGATTAAATTGATGACTCAGAACTGTTTTTTGTCGGTCTGTTGCTGCAATATAAAAATCAATTTCTCTTGAATGAGAAAATACATATTCATAATAATTATTCCATAGAATATAATCATCAGTTGTTGAATTTTCACTATAATGTTCAGCATGAATGACAACACCTAATTGAGCCTCGCTTTTATTTTGAATAACAGGTTGAGCCATTCCTTTAGACCGGTCAATAAGCACAATATCCTTTGATGTTAAATGCAGACATTTCATGAAATAAGCTACAAATTCCTCTTTAGAATAGAAAATTTGATCCTTAAACATATATAACTGACCGTTATTATTTAAATACTCGTTATAAGCAATAGAACCATCTTCATTATAGAATTGTCTCATATAAACTTTCGCTCTATTTTCATGTGGCGCGTAATATTCCGAGAATGTTCTAGTGTAAGTATAGAAATCTTTTCTGATTAGTTTTCCTCGAGAAACAAACTCTGCTCTATCCACATATGGCTTACCTTGTTCCTTTAGAAAGCATGTCACGTATGTTTGATTCGTTTCACTAAACAACTTTACTATTTTTTTATTTTCTTCTCGACGTGTTATTTTCATATCAAGCGTATCAATTAAATTATTTATGGTATAAGTAGTAGGTGCAATTTTAATATCTGTAAAATATTGATATAACCAAATAATTTCATGATCATAATATCCCATATGACTTGTTAAAGTTTGAATGTTCTCACGTGTCATAAAGTCTAAAAATACAAATTTCAAACTTTCCTTTTGTTCACGTAGCATCTTAGCTCTATAAAATTGGGCATATTCGATGCCGCTACTTGCCCAACCAATACTATAATTAATATTATATATTGTCATAATAAGTCCCGTCCTTACAAATTATCATAATTATAAAAATTACAAACAAACTAACCTTCCGCAATTCTCTTTTTAAATAATTATATAATATTTGCATTTAATAAAACAAGCTAAGAGTGCAATCTCTTAGCTTGTTTTTAAAATTACTGATTATCATGATTATTTTTACGGCGACTTCTAAATAACAAAGCACCACCAAAGACTGCAAGTAAGCCACTCATCAAACCAGAATTCTGTTTAGTTTCACCTGTATCAGGTAACTTTTCATCATCAGAAGACTGATCACCATTATGATCCTTAATTTCATTAGAATCTGCATCTTCTTCAATATGATTATTTAAAGTATTTACTTCATAATTATCATCTTGAACAACATTGTTCATATTAGTATCAACTGTATTTGAAGTCTCATCTATATTCATAGCGTCACTTCCAATTTCGCTCATTGAGTCACTCATGCTTTCTGATGTACTTTCGCTTGTTGACTCACTTGTACTTTCTGAATCACTTTCACTTGTTGATTCACTTGTGCTTTCTGAGCCACTTTCACTCATTGAGTCACTCATACTTTCTGAACTGCTGTCGCTTGTTGACTCACTCGTACTTTCTGATGTACTTTCACTCGTTGATTCACTTGTACTTTCTGATCCACTCTCACTTGTTGATTCACTTGTGCTTTCTGAACTGCTGTCGCTTAATGAGTCACTCATACTTTCTGACTCGCTATCACTCATTGAATCACTTGTACTTTCTGAGTCACTTTCGCTTGTTGATTCACTAGATGATTCTGAAGTTATTTCTTCATATACATAAACTACAGTTTGCGGATCTCTAGTATAAACACCTGATTCACTACCATTAACTTCTTTGAGTTTATAATTACCAATTTGCTCTGGATGTGTCGAACTATAGTCTTCTCCTACTTTGCCATTCAATACTGTATCTGGTTGTATTGGGTTTCCATTCTCATCCACATATCTCACTGTTACATGACCGTCTGCTTTTTGATACACGTACGTCACTGTTTGATTGTCTCTTGAATATTCTCCTGTTGGGTTGCCTTCTGTTCCTAAATAATTGTATTCATTGATTTGTTCTGGATGTGTCGAACTATAGTCTTCTCCTACTTTGCCATTTAATACTGTATCTGGTTGTACCGAATTACCATTCTCATCCACATATCTTACCGTTACATGACCGTCTGCTTTTTGATACACGTACGTCACTGTTTGATTATCTCTTGAATATTCTCCCGTTGGGTTGCCTTCTGTTTCTAGATAATTGTATTCATTGATTTGCTCTGGATGTGTTGAACTATAATCTTCTCCTACTTTTCCATTCAATACTGTGTCTGGTTGCACTGGATTTCCATTCTCATCCACATATCTCACTGTTACATGACCGTCTGCTTTTTGATACACATATGTCACTGTTTGATTATCTCTTGAATATTCACCCTCTGGGTTGCCTTCTGTTTCTAGATAATTGTATTCATTGATTTGCTCTGGATGTGTTGAACTATAATCTTCTCCTACTTTGCCATTCAATACT
>NZ_JAJNIL010000005.1:0-223009 GCF_022386455.1 Mammaliicoccus sp. I-M35
TGATTCGAAGACTACAGGCTGAGAACATGCCCGCGGAAAGCATGCGCATAAAAAAATGCCGGCAAAGTCTAAGACTTTGTCGACACTCTGAAACGCATGCATATGTCATGCGTTTTTTATTATGACTGGTTTATTAAAATCAGTATCAGAATCACCTGAAATATATTGATATAAATCTGTTGCTTTAATTTCATTAGTGAAGTGAGCAGCTGTTTGTTTATTTACATTTGTAACGATAGGTAACGGACATGATTCTTTAATAGATTTTAAATATGCTTGTCCTTTTTTAGACATTGCAAGTACACGTATGGCAGTTGGATTATATTCAGAAACTTGTTCATTCGAAACGTTTAACAAAATTGCGGTTAACAAGCGTTGTATTCTTGTCCACGTATATCGCTTAGATTTGAGCTTTTGTACAAACATTTCAAAGTTCGTACTTTCTTTAATTTCTTTTTTAACTTTATATTCTAATCCTTCAGTCATCATATATATGTCTTGCAATTCTTCATGGGTAGCTCTTAATATTGTCCATTTTAATAATGGGAAAAAGTGATCCCAGTTAACTGCATGAGCGTGCTTTAATATATTTGAACTTGTTATCGGTAAACTTAATTGATATGTATCGTCCTGTCTAAAATAGGCGTTACGTATAGAAGTTGCACTTGAAATGTGTGTTGTTTCGTTTAAATGAGCATCTAAATACATATTATCTTTTCTTTGAATCGTTGTTGGTTCTATTGCTAAGTTATGCTGCATGATATGTTTCACATATTCAATTGCGAGTAAATTATTTGAACCTTTAAGCATTTGATTATGAGGTATTAATTCTGAAATAATTCTCGGGTGTGATTTTCCTTCTTTCAACATTTGTTTGTATTTTTCACTTTTAGATACTTGTTCTATTTCTTTAATGACATGTTTAATATCGTCAATATTTCCAGATTCGCTTCCAAAAGATAATGTGTCACATCCAAGTTGTTCTGCTATTTGAACGCTGCCTTTAGCAAATAAATCACCAGATGATATGGCATATACAAGGGGCAATTCAATAACTAAATCTACATATTGAATGGCCATTTCGGCACGCTTAAACTTACTTAAAATTGCTGGTTCTCCACGCATTGTAAAAGAACCACTCATAATAGAAATAGCAACATCACTTTTTGTTAATTTTCTAGAAGATTCTGCGTGATATACATGCCCATTATGAAATGGATTATATTCTGTTATTAAAGCAACACTTTTCATTTGCATTTCCTCCCATTTCACTTCATCATAAGTATTGTATCAGATAATGAATGTTAAGAAAAAATCTTGACAAACATTGTCGTTAAGGTTACAATAATTTTTGTGTTTGTAAGAGGTGAACCCAGATGAAGTGGTCAATAACACAACTTAAAAAATACCAAAACGAACCATTTACTTTTGATAAAGAAATCGATATGAAATACCTTATTGATAGGGTAGATGAACTTATCGATATATCTCCAATAAAAGTAACAGGAGACGTTCAAGTGCGAATGCATGAGATAATTGTCAATCTTGACATTAATGGTGTATTGACGTTACCATGTGCCCGTACTTTAAAGCCAGTAGAGCTACCATTTGATACTACATCAGTAGAAATATTTGAGCTAGATGAATTCAGTGAAAATAATAATGATGATGACGAATTGAGACATAAACTCGAAGGCGGCATGATTAATTTATTACCAATCATTGAAGAACTTGTTATTTTAGAGAAACCGTTACAAGTATTCTCTGAAGGTAGCGAAGATATTTCAATGGCAGGCGATGGTTGGGAAGTTATTGGCGAAGATCAAATTGAGTCAACCGAAGATTCAGAACAAGAAACTGAAAAGAAAGTTGATCCAAGACTTCAAAAATTACAACAATTCTTCGATGACGAAAAATAATCGGAAAAGTGTTTATAAAATTTAAGGAGGAATAAGACATGGCAGTTCCAGCTAGAAGAACTTCAAAAACAGCTAAAAGAAAACGTCGTACGCATTTCAAAATCTCAGTACCAGGTATGGTAGAATGTTCAAACTGTGGAGAAATGAAATTATCTCACCGTGTATGTAAAGCATGTGGATCATACAAAGGTAAAGAAGTCGTTTCTAAATAATAATTAATATTTAAACACCTAAACTAAGGTGCTTAAGACTGTCATCAATGTCTTTGACTTTGTTGGCAGTCTTTTTTCGTATATAATATTTTTATATCACAATGAGAAGATGAGGCGTTACTATGGAAGAAATTACTTCAGTTCAAAATAATAAAATTAAACAAATGAATAAATTAAAAAAGAAAAAAGAACGTGTTAAACAAGGTCAATTTCTGATTGAAGGTTTTCATTTAATCGAAGAAGCTTATCATAGTCAACTGACTATCGTTACATTATTAGCAGTAGATTATGCAAGAGTTGATGAGAAAATTGTTGAATATGCAAAGGAAGCATATGTCATTAATTTTAAAGTAGCAGAATCATTATCAGACACAACGACACCTCAAGGTATATTTGCGGTTGTCGACATGCCTACATATGAAACGAGTAATTTTAAACAAGTCCTTGTATTAGATAGAGTACAAGATCCAGGCAATATGGGTGCATTGATTCGTAACGCTGATGCTGCAGGTATGGACGCTGTTATTTATTCAAAAGGAAGTGCTGATCCATATCAAGATAAAGTATTACGTGCTTCACAAGGTAGTGTCTTTCATTTACCAGTTGTTGAGCAAGATATATTTGAATTTATGGAACAATTTGATGGCGAAACTTATGGAACAAGTCTTCAAAATGCAGTTGAATATCGAGAAGTCGAAAGCCATTCAAACTTTGCATTAATTATGGGTAATGAAGGTGCAGGTGTTGATCCAGCGATACTCGAACAAACGACTAAGAATCTTCATATACCGCTATATGGCAAAGCTGAAAGTTTAAATGTAGCTGTATCTTGTGGTATCTTGCTTTATCATTTGAAAGGTTGACCAATTATATAATATTTAATATAATGATTTCATAATCAATATGAGCTTACAAAAGGACGTAAATTAATGTTTACACATGACAAGGGAATGGATTCGAGACTGAAAAATCCTATGTTGTAACTTAATTTTTTTCATCTTTTTAGCTACTTAAA
The DNA here is from genome assembly GCF_022386455.1 of Mammaliicoccus sp. I-M35. NCBI lineage: Bacteria > Bacillati > Bacillota > Bacilli > Caryophanales > Staphylococcaceae > Mammaliicoccus > Mammaliicoccus sp. I-M35. The sequence continues at coordinate 3,147 of NZ_JAJNIL010000005.1, forward strand.
GAAATTTAAGTCGGAATGTAGATCCGTTATCAACATATAAGTGTATGCATAACTATGTATAAATTTGGGTGGTACCACGGAAGACTTCGTCCCTCTATATTTGAGGAGGCGGAGTCTTTTTTTCGACCAAAATAGGAGGATATATATGTCATTACGAGAAAAGTTATCTGAATTAAGACAAGATGCGCTTGTAAGAATTAATGAAGCAAAAGCAGAAAGATCATTACAAGACGTGAAAGTAAATTATTTAGGTAAAAAAGGCGTTATTACAGGCCTTATGAAAGAAATGAAAGAATTACCTAAAGAAGAAAGACCAGAATTCGGTCAACTTGTGAACGAAGTACGTAAAGCTGTTGAGAAAGAAATCGAAGCTAAACAAGTACTTTTAGAAGAGGAAGCATTAAACCAACAATTAGAGAATGAAACAATCGATGTAACGTTACCTGGTAGAAAAGTAAGTTTAGGTGCGAAACATCCACTAACTAAAATCAATGAAGATTTAGAAGATTTATTTATTGGTTTAGGTTATGAAATCGTTGAAGGTTATGAAGTAGAGTCTGACTATTATAACTTTGAAGCACTTAATTTACCAAAGTCTCATCCAGCACGTGATATGCAAGATACTTTTTATATTTCAGAAGAAATCTTAATGCGTACTCATACATCTCCTGTACAAGCGAGAACTTTAGAAAAACGTAATGGTGTTGGACCAGTTAAAATTATCTGTCCAGGTAAAGTTTACCGTAGAGACTCTGATGATGCGACGCACAGTCATCAATTTACGCAAATTGAAGGTTTAGTCGTAGCTGAAAATATCAAGATGAGTGACTTAAAAGGAACATTAGAATTATTAGCACGTAAATTATTTGGTAAAGATCGTGAAATTAGATTAAGACCAAGTTTCTTCCCATTCACTGAACCATCAGTTGAAGTAGATGTGTCATGTTTCAAATGTAAAGGTAAAGGATGTAACGTTTGTAAACAAACAGGTTGGATAGAAGTTCTTGGTTCAGGAATGGTACATCCAAATGTATTAGAAATGGCTGGCTTTGATTCAAATAAATATTCTGGATTTGCTTTTGGTTTAGGACCAGACAGAATGGCAATGTTGAAATATGGAATTGAAGATATTAGACATTTCTATACAAACGACGTGAGATTTTTAGAACAATTTAAGCCTGTAGAAGATGGTGGTGAAGCATAATGTTAGTAAGTAAAGAGTGGTTAAGTGAATATATAAATATAGATGCTAATACTGAAGATTTAGCTGAAAAAATTACAAGAAGTGGTATTGAAGTTGATAGTGTTACACATTATGGAGACGATATTAAAAAATTAGTAGTTGGACATGTGCTTTCTAAAGAGAAACATCCAGAAGCAGATAAACTGAATATTTGTAAAGTGGATGTTGGTGAAGAAGAACCCGTACAAATCGTTTGTGGTGCACCAAATGTAGATAAAGATCAATATGTCATCGTTGTAAGAGTAGGTGGTCGTTTACCTGGTGGCGTTAAAATTAAAAGAGCTAAATTACGCGGTGAAGTATCAGAAGGTATGATTTGTTCGTTACAAGAAATAGGTATTGATCCAAATGTGATGCCTAAAAAATATGCAGATGGCATTTACGTCTTCTCAAACGAACCAACGCCTGGTAGTGATGCACTAGAAGCATTATTATTAAGTGACGATGTATTAGACTTTGATTTGACACCAAATAGAGCAGACTGTTTAAGTATGCTTGGTGCTGCGCATGAAGTGAGTGCATTATATGGCAATGACATACAATACCCAAATACTTCTTTAGATGAATCTGAAGAAAAAGCTAGTGAATCATTATCAGTGACTGTTCAAGATCAAGAAGGTGTTCCATTCTATGCAGCTAGAGTTGTTAAAAATGTAACAATTGAACCATCTCCATCATGGATGCAGTCTAGATTAATGAAAGCTGGCATCCGTCCAATTAACAACGTGGTAGATGTTTCGAATTACGTACTTTTAGAGTACGGTCAACCGTTACACATGTTTGATCAAGACAAAATTGGTTCAGATCAAATTGTTGCACGTTACGCACATGAAAATGAAAAAATCACGACATTAGATAATGTTGAGAGAGAACTACTTACTTCAGACCTTGTTATTACAAATGGTGAAGAACCAATTGCAATCGCTGGTGTAATGGGTGGCGATTTCTCAGAAGTTACAGAAAACACTCAAAATGTCGTAATCGAAAGTGCATTATTTAATGCCACAAATGTTAGACAAACATCAAGACGATTAGGCTTAAGAAGTGAAGCTTCAAGCAGATTCGAAAAAGGTATTGCGAGTGAAAGAGTACTCGATGCTTTAGATAGAGCAGCAAAATTATTACAAGATATTGCTGGTGGAACTGTGTTAAGTGAAGTTGTATCAGACGGTACTTTACCAGAATTGTCTCGTACGATAGACATTACAACACAAGATGTTAACCAATTAATCGGTTTCGATCTTTCTACAAATGAAATTAATACAATATTTAATCGTTTAGGATTTAAAACGATTGTCTCTGAAGATGCCTTTAAAGTAGAAGTGCCATCAAGAAGAAATGATATTTCGATTAAAGCAGACTTAATCGAAGAGGTTGCGCGTATTTACGGATATGATCAATTACCTTCGACATTACCAAACTTTGATAATGCAACTGCCGGCTACTTAACAGATAACCAATTGAAGACACGAAAAGTTAAAGAAATTCTTGAAGGTGCTGGTTTAGATCAAGCGATTACGTATTCATTAGTTCGTAAAGATGTTGCTCAAAACTATACTTTAGAACAACAAGAAGTTGTAGAACTTATGATGCCTATGAGTGAAGATCAAGCTGTATTACGTCAAAGTTTATTACCTAGATTAGTTGATGCTACACGTTATAATGTTGCACGTAAGAATAAAAACGTTGCATTATATGAACTTGGTAAAGTGTTCTATAGTAACGGAAAAGATCAATTACCAACAGAAGTTGAATTTTTAAGTGGTATATTAACCGGACAATATACAGGTAATAAATGGCAACAAAAAGATGAACCTGTTGATTTCTTCTTAGTGAAAGGTATAGTAGAACGTATTGCAGAACAATTAAACTTAACGTTCACTTATGAAGCGACGACATTAGACTTATTACATCCAGGTAGAACAGCGTACGTTAAATTAAATGATGAAGTTGTTGGTTTAATAGCAGAATTACATCCGAAAGTTGAAAAAGAAAATGACTTAGACCGCACTTATGTGTTTGAGTTAAACTTCACAAAAATCTTAGGACAACCTGTTGGCAAAATTGAATACGAAGCTATTCCAAAATTCCCAGGAGTTTCAAGAGATATTGCACTTGTTGTTAACACAGAAGTTACGGCAGCTACACTTATTCATACAATTAATGAAAATGGTGCAGATATATTAAATAACGCAGAAGTATTTGACGTATACGAAGGCGAACATATGGAACCAGGCAAGAAATCGGTCGCAATTCGCTTAGATTATTTAGACGTTAATGAAACATTGACAGAAGATAAAGTTTCAGCAATTCACGAGCAGATCTTAACAGCATTAGAACAAAATGGTGCGACATTAAGAGCATAAGATATATAAATAAAAAACACAGCAATCTGAAGGTTCATATCAGCTTGCTGTGTTTTTATATTATTTTTTTCGTTTGTTTGTTGAATTGGTCAGTTGTTTACCGATAAACCAAATTAAATAGCAAATAATGATTAGGGCAAGTATGACTTGCCAACTGAAAGTGATAAGTAACATATTAATTTCTCCTTTTTCGATTAATAAGGTCTAATACTTTATCTCTATTTTTAAAATGTGTTTTCGTAATGTTATCTAACTGTTGCATGTCATATTTTTGGACGATTTTTGCTGCTTCTAGATCTACTTTATTACTTGCGCCTTTAGGAATAATGACATTTAAAGATTTTGCTAATTGATCCATGTGTTTAACAAAAGCATATCTTGCGATAATACTTGCTGCAGCAATTGCGATAGATTTTGATTCACCTTTTGTTTCAAAGTGTGTAATGTCTTTTCGTGGCATTTGACCAATGATGTATCGTTCATAAGTGCTTGCTTGCACAAACTGGTCAATCACAATTTGTTCTAATTCTTGTTCGTCGATTCGTGAGATGACATTTTTAATCGCTTGATTGTGAAGGACTGCTTTCATTTTAACTTGACTCCAACCTTCTGCTTGCTTTGTATTGTAGTTGGGATTATCAAGTACAATTAGAGAATGAGGGCATATTTGTATAATTTGTTCAGCTAGTTCTACAATTTTAGGATCAGTTAAAGACTTGGAGTCCATTACACCAATTTCTTTTAATATTTTAGCGTTTTGTTTAGATACGTATGCTGCACATACTGTAAGTGGGCCAAAATAATCGCCACTTCCTGCTTCATCACTACCAATTGTATTATGTATATCAAATTCATATTTTTTTGTAGCTGGCGTTGCTTTAGATGGTGATGACGTTATGTTTTGATTAAGTACTTCACTTGCTACTTGTTCTGCATCTTTACCTTGAAACATTATTTTTTTTGAACGGTATATTTGGACTTGTGTACTTTTTATTTTCTTGCGGGCTAAAGTGCCAGTTGGTAAGTTCTTTGTTTCCATATTATATTGTTTTATAAGTTGATTGATTGTATTGGAGTCAATTGTTTTTACGATGTTTGCCACTTTTAAGTCCTGCCTTTTTAATTTTTTCTATAAATAGAGTAGCATAAATTTATGATATAAACGAATTTTCTCAAATCAAGTTGGTGGATATTCATACACAAATGAACTTATGTCATGTATAATATAGTATGATTACATATATAGAAATCCATTTATAATTTGAACAGGGGTAGTATAATGAGTGAAAATAAAAATAGAGTGACAGTGGTTATAAATGATCAACATTATACAATTATTGGTGAAGACGATCCATCACATATTCGATATGTAGCTGGTAGAGTGGATGAAAAGTTGCAAGCGCTCGGGCAATTAAATGCAGGCTTGGATACAACGCGTAAATCTGTTCTTACAGCTGTTAATGTTATGCATGAATATGTTAAATTAGAAGAAGAAAATGAAAAGTTAAGAGAAGAAATCAAACAATTAAAAAATAAAGGACATTTAGAATGATAACATTACTTATATTTTTATGTTTAATTATAGGTGTCATCATTGGATATAGACGTAGTTTAGTATTACAATCATTACATTCTATCGGCACGATTAGTTCATTGGTGATTGCCAGCATTTGTTACGCACCATTTAGCAAGCAATTGCATTTAATATTACCTTATCCGAGTGCGTCTACAGAAGGTAAGAATGCAATATTTAACAGTATTAATAATGAGAATGCATTTTATAATATTATGGCGATTCTCATTTTATTTGTTTTTACTAAAATAATTTTACAAATTGTAGCAACAGTATTTGATTTTTATCATCAAATGGAATTTGGCGGTAAATATGCAAGGTATTATGGTATCGTACTTGGATTTATAGAAGCATATTTAGTTGTAATTATCATACTAGCAGCAGTTGCGGTAATCCCCGTAGCACCTTTTATAGATGCATTACAACAGTCTTCTATTGGAAATGCAGTATTAACAAAGACACCATTCTTATCTGATCAATTAGTAAAATGGCTTTCAAATTAAATGAATTCATATTGAAAAAAGTCATGGGAGAACCTATGACTTTTTTTACGGAGGAATAGACATGTTAACAAAAAAAGATATCGTAAAAATGTTAGAAACAATTGCAATATACATGGAAATTAAAGGTGAGAATCCATTTAAAGTATCAGCATATAGAAAAGCAAGTCAATCATTGGAAACAGATGAAAGAACGTTAAACGAAATTGAAGATGTGACATCATTAAAAGGCATTGGTAAAGGTGTAGGCGATGTCATAAATGAATATATAGATAATGGGACACAAAGTTATTTAGATGAGTTAAAACAAGAAATTCCAGAAGGACTTATTCCATTATTAAAAATACCTGGATTAGGTAGTAAAAAAATTGCGAAATTATATAAAGAATTAGATATAAAAAATAAAGAAGATTTAATCAAAGCGTGTGAAAATAATCAAGTGTCTGAATTACCAGGTTTTGCGAAAAAGACAGAACAAAAACTTCTTGAAGAAGCGAAAGTGTTAGGGCAACGACCTGAAAAATATCCAATCAATACTATGATTAAAGCACATGAAGTGATTAATCAATTTTTAGATAATATTGAAGGTATTATTCAATATCAAGTTGCAGGTAGTTTCAGAAGAATGAAAGAAATGAGCAAAGACTTAGATTATATTATTTCGACTGAAGAACCTACAAAAGTACAACAAGCACTACTTGAGTTTCCAGATATTAAAGAACAAATTGCTGTTGGCCAAACGAAAGTTTCTTTAGATTTACAAATTGAAGATAATGTTATTGGTGTTGATTTTAGACTGATTCAACCAGAAGCTTTCTATCATACATTGCAACATTTTACAGGTTCTAAAGACCATAATATAAAAATTAGACAACTTGCTAAACAAAAAAATGAAAAAGTAAGTGAATATGGTATAGAAGAAGCAAATGGTAACATCATTACTTATCAAAGTGAAAAGGAAATTTATGATCATTTTAACGTGCCATATATACCACCAACAATGCGTGAGGATGGTACAGAATTTGATAAAGATATTCAAGATATCATACAGTTAGAAGATATTAATGGTGATATTCATATGCATACAACTTATAGTGATGGTGCATTTAAACTTGAAGAAATGATTGAAGCGGCAATTGAACGTCAATATCAATTTATTTGTATTACAGACCATTCTAGAAGTTTAGCAGTAGCAAATGGATTATCTATTGAACGTTTATTGGAACAAAACGAAAAAATTAAAAAACTAAATGAATCATATAAAGAAATTGATATTTATAGTGGTACAGAAATGGATATTAAACCAGATGGTAGTTTAGATTATCCAGATGACGTATTGAAAGAATTAGATTATGTGATTGCAGCAATCCACCAAAGTTTCAATCAATCTGAAGAAGAGATTATGAATAGACTTAGAACTGCATGTGAAAATCAATATGTCAGACATATAGCACATCCGACAGGTAGAATTATTGGCAGAAGAGAAGGATATCGTCCTAATATTGATGAACTTATTAAAATGGCAAGAGATACTAATACAGTATTAGAACTGAATGCTAATCCACAACGATTAGATTTAAACGCTGACGTATTAAAAAATAATCCTGACCTAATGATTACAATTAATACGGATGCCCATCATATTGATCATTTTGATTTCATGAAATATGGTGTTGGAACGGCTCAAAAAGGTTGGGTTAAAAAATCACAAGTTATTAATGCTAAATCACGTGAGGCATTTAAAAAATGGATCCAATCAACAAAATAAAGTATTAAAAGAAGAGGGAAGATAATATGAATGAGAAAACATTAAAAGTTCTTGAATATCCCTTAATTATTCAACAATTGTCTACTCATGCGACAAGTGATATTGCTGAACGTATTATTAACGAACTTAAACCAAGTGATGAACTTGAAACGGTTCAGCAAAGCATAAATGAAACAGACGAAATGACTCAAATTTATAATAAACATAGAGTACCTGGGTATTCAGGGCTAAAAGATATTAAATCCTATGTAAGACGTGCAGAAATTGGCAGTTTGTTATACGTTGAAGAATTAAACCAAATTAAACGTAATATTCAAGTTCAAAATAGATTCAAAACATTTTACGCTAGTATCGTTGATGAAGATGAAGCAATCCTTTATCCAAATATCGATGGTTATGTAGCGCAATTGCCAGTATTAAGTGACTTACTGAATCAAATAAGTGAACAGTGTGATGAACACGATTTGTTTGATACGGCAAGTCCGAAATTAGCTGAATTGAGACATCAAATTAAAAAAACGAACGATCGTATTAAATCAAGATTAGAACAAATGGTTAGATCTTCAGCTAATCAGAAGAAATTATCGGACTCTATTGTAACGGTTAGAAATGATAGACATGTACTTCCGGTTAAAGCAGAATATCGTCAAGATTTTAATGGTATCGTGCATGATCAATCTGCATCTGGCCAAACATTATATATTGAACCAAGTGCAATTGTTGAAATGCATAATCAAATTGCTCAAGTTAAAGCTAAAGAAAAAGAAGAAAAAGATAGATTGTTATATATACTGACAGAACAAGTAAGCGAAGTAGGCTATGAATTACTTTCAAGTACAGAAGTTATGGGGCATTTAGACTTTGTGACAGCAAAAGCTAAATTCGGTGCAACTATTAAAGCTACTAAACCAATCATATCTGAAGATAGAGCAATATATTTACCTAAAGCAAGACATCCATTAATTAATCAATCAGAAGTTGTTAGCAATACGATTGAATTTAAAGAAGACATTAATGCTGTTATTATTACAGGTCCTAATACTGGTGGTAAGACCGTTACCTTAAAAACAGTTGGTTTAATCACGTTAATGGCACAATCTGGTTTGTTAATTCCGACATTAGATGGCGCAATTATAACAATATTTAAGAAAGTATTTTGTGACATTGGTGACGAACAATCTATTGAACAATCGTTATCGACTTTTTCATCACATATGAAAAATATCGTCAACATTATTGATCAAGCGGATAAAGACTCATTAATTTTATTTGATGAATTAGGAGCAGGAACTGATCCGAGTGAAGGTGCAGCATTAGCAATGAGTATTTTAGATTATACGATTGAAAGAGATGCTTTAATCATGGCAACAACACATTATCCTGAACTTAAAGCATATAGCTATAATCGAGAGAAAGTGATGAATGCAAGTGTTGAATTTGACGTTGAAACATTAAGACCAACTTATAAATTATTAATGGGTATACCAGGACGCTCAAACGCATTTGAAATCTCTAAAAAATTAGGGCTAAAAAATGAACTCATCAATCATGCAAAATCACTGATTGGTCAAGATGAAAAAGAAATCAATGTCATGATAGAATCACTTGAGAAAAATGCTAAATCTGTCGAAAATGATCGTATTGAAGTTGAAAAATTAAAACAAGAATCTATAGACTTGCATCAATCATTAACGCAAGAATTACAACGCTTTGAAAACTTCAAAACACAACTGATGGATGAAGCGAGAAATAAAGCGAATCAAGAAGTTAAACAGAAGACTGAAGAAGCGGAAACAATCCTTCAAGAACTAAGAGATATGCGAGATAATTCAGCTGCAAATGTAAAAGAGCATGAACTCATTGAGCGAAAGAAACGACTTGATAATCAATATACATCGCAATCTCTGAAACAAAATGTTAAGAAAGAACGTCACGATAAGATTGAAAAAGGTGATGACGTTAAAGTATTATCATACGGTCAAAAAGGTGAAGTTATCGATGTGATCAGCGATGAAGAAGTTGTTGTTCAGATGGGTATACTCAAAATGAAAATAGAAGTAAAAGATTTAGAAAAACTAGATAAAAAGAAACAACAACCAAGTAAAGTTGTTCCTAGAACGAATCGATCTACTATAAAAATGGATTTAGATTTACGTGGTTACCGATATGAAGATGCTATGTTAGAATTAGACCAATATATCGATCAAGCAGTACTTTCTAATTACGGTACAGTGAATATTATTCATGGTAAAGGTACAGGTGCATTACAAAAAGGTGTAGCTGACCATCTTAAAAAACATCGTTCTGTAGAATCATATCGTACAGGTATGCCTTCAGAAGGTGGATTTGGTGTTACTGTTGTAACATTGAAATAAGGAGGAAACATATTGGATAATTTTGATATGTATAAACTAGCTAAAGTATTACTCGTTATTTCTGCTTTAACATTTATAGCAGGTATTGCATACTTAATATTTTTATAAGGAGGAATTTTCTTGATAAATACAAATGTCGAAAACCACGTTCTTTATATACAATTAAATCATGGTCCGGTAAATGCTTTAAATGAGGCAGTATTAAATAGCATTATTGAAGCAATTGAAACAGAAGGATTCAATGAAGATGTGAAAGTCATCGTTATAAAAGGTAATGAAAAATGTTTCTCTGCGGGTGCAGATATTAAATCATTCCCAGAACTAACTAAACATGAAAGATTAGATTTAGCTTCTACAAGTGCTAAATTATTTAGATTGATTAAGACATGTCATAAGCCAGTTATCAGTTCAATTCATGGTGTTTGTTTAGGCGGTGGCTTTGAACTTGCTTTAGCATGTGATATGAGATTAATCACGAAAGATACAAAAGTAGGATTACCTGAAATTAACTTAGGTATATTCCCAGGCTTTGGTGGTGTCAGACGATTATCTGCTATGGTAGGTCAACATAAAGCATTACAAGCTGCGTTAACTGGTGAGAATATCAATTTAGAAGAAGTGAAACATTTATTTAATGTAATAGTTGAAGATAAAGAAGCATTAGAACAAGCTACTGAAAAATTAGCTACTACAATCGCTTCTAAATCTTTAGACTCTATTAAAGTCATCAAGCAAATGTCTAATTTAGATTTATCATTAGAAAGTGATCAAATTGAAGAAAGACATTTCGTTGATATTATTGAAAGCGACAATGCAAAAGAAGGTATTGATGCATTTATAAACAAAAGAAAACCTGAATTTAAGTGATTGCTAATATAGTTCATATCAAGTACAATACACTTTGAGCAAACAACATGCATTGCAAAATAAAGCGTGCTATACTCTCATTATCATAAGTTAACAAGGAGGATTTTTCCAATGGCATTATTAAAAGCAACAGATGCAAATTTCGATGAACAAATCAAAGAAGGCGTTAGTTTAGTGGACTTCTGGGCACCATGGTGTGGACCTTGTAAAATGATCGCGCCAGTATTAGAAGATTTAGCTAAAGACGTTGAAGGTAAAGCTAACATCGTTAAATTAGACGTAGATGAAAACCAAGCAACAGCAGCTAAATACGAAGTTATGAGTATCCCAACTTTAATCGTATTTAAAGATGGCGAAGCTGTAGATAAAGTAGTAGGTTTCCAACCTAAAGAACAACTAGAACAAGTATTATCTAAACATTATTAATCGTTATAACCTATGATTAATCCAAACTGTCTACAAAGCATATGACTTTGTAGGCAGTTTTTGTGTGATGATAGATATTTATATAGAACGTATGTTTTGGTCAATGCAAATTTTATTGATATAATGAATTTAAAAAGGTAGGTGATAAAGGTGGAAGACTACCAAAAGAAAATTAAGCAAAAACTTGAAGTTTTACCAACAGAACCTGGATGTTACATCATGAAAGATAGACAACAAACAGTCATATATGTTGGAAAAGCTAAACGATTAAGAAACAGAGTTCGCAGCTATTTCACAGGTGCACATGATGAAAAGACAACTCGACTCGTAGGGGAGATTAGAGATTTTGAATTTATCGTGACTTCAAGTGAAATAGAATCTTTATTACTTGAACTTAACTTAATTAAAAAACATCAACCACGTTATAATATATTATTAAAAGATGACAAAAGTTATCCATTTATAAAAATTACAAAAGAAAAACATCCTAGACTCATCGTGACGAGAACTGTAAAAAAAGATTCGGGTAAATACTTCGGACCATATCCTAATGCTTATGCCGCACATGAAACGAAAAAATTACTAGATAGAATTTATCCGTTAAGAAAATGTGTCACAATGCCAAATAAAGTATGCCTTTATTATCATATTGGCCAATGTTTAGGACCTTGCGTTTATCCAGTCGAACAAAGCGAGTATCAAACGATGGTTAAAGAAATTACTGATTTTCTAAATGGTGATGACAAAACAATCGTCAATGACTTAAACGAGAAGATGAATCAAGCGAGTGAAGCTTTGAAGTTTGAAGAAGCGAAAGAATACCGTGACTTAATACAACATATTGAAATGTTAAATTATAAACAGAATATGATGTCAGCAGACATGACAATGAGGGATATATTTGGTTATTCTGTTGATAAAGGGTGGATGTGTATTCAAGTATTCTTTATTAGACAAGGTAAATTAATTGAAAGACAAGCATCTATGATACCTATTATTCAAACTGCTGAAGAAGAATTCTATACATTTATTGGACAATTCTATTCTTTAAATCAACATTTAACGCCTAAGGAAATTCATATTCCGAAAAATTTAGACATTAAAACAGTTGAGTCAGTCGTTGATTCAAAAGTGGTTCAGCCTAAAAGAGGTCAGAAAAAAGAAATGGTGGATCTTGCGATAAAAAATGCGAGTATTTCACTTAAAAATAAATTTGAATTAATTGCGAAAGATGAATCTAGAACGATCAAAGCTATTGAGAACTTAGGAGAGGCTATGGGTATTCAAACACCGATTAGAATTGAAGCATTTGATAATTCTAATATTCAAGGTGTAGATCCAGTGTCTGTTATGATAGCTTTTGTGGATGGTAAGCCAAGTAAAAAGGACTATCGCAAATATAAAATTAAATCTGTAAAAGGTCCAGATGATTATAAGTCGATGCAAGAAGCGGTTCGAAGAAGATACACAAGAGTATTAAAAGAAGGACTACCAATTCCTGATTTGATTATTGTCGATGGTGGTAAAGGACATATGTCTTCAGTGAGAGATGTATTAGAAAATGAACTAGGACTTGATATACCAATTGCAGGTCTAAGTAAAAATGACAAACACCAAACTTCAGAATTATTGTACGGATCACAAGCAGAAATTATACCACTAAAGAAAAATTCTCAAGAATTTTATTTACTTCAACGCATTCAAGATGAAGTGCACCGATTTGCAATTAGTTTCCATAGATCAACACGACAAAAAACATCACTTAAGTCAGCTTTAGATGAAATAGAAGGTATTGGACCAAAACGTAAACAAACATTATTAAAACATTTTGGCTCTATTAAAAAAATGAGAGAATCGAATTTAGAGGATTTTGTTAAAATTGGTGTTCCGAAAAAGGTTGCTCAAAACTTAGTAGATAAGCTTAGTAAATAAATGGTAAAATTACAACAAAAAATCTATATATTTGGGTATGAGAATAATTCTCATGCCCAAATTCATACTTAATGATGTTACAATATACATGTAAATGCTCATCGAATTTTTTTTGGGATGTATGTAATCGTTTTCAGATTATTATATTCTTAATATAACGATAGAGCCATAGATTAAAGTTAGGGGGGACTTCTTTTGGCGTCAAGCGAAAAACAGTTTATTTTACGTCGTATTCATTCATTATTAGGTGTAATTCCTATAGGAATATTCTTAATTCAGCATTTGGTTATTAACCATTTTGCAACGATAAGTCCAGAAGCTTTTAATAAAGCATCAGATTTTATGTGGAATTTACCATTTAAAATTGTATTAGAAGTTGTAGTTATTTATATTCCTATACTATTCCACGCTATTTATGGATTATACATAGCGTTTACAGCTAAAGAAAACGTAGGAAGGCATTCACTATTTAGAAACTGGATGTTCTTATTACAACGTTTAACTGGTATCATATCATTTATTTTCATAGCTGTTCATGTTTACCAAACACGTATTCAAGCTGCATTAGGACATCACGTTGACTTTGATATGGTTTCAGATATTTTATCTAATCCAATTTCTGTAACGCTATATGTTATTGGTGTATTAAGTGTTATATTCCATTTCTCAAATGGTTTATGGTCATTCTTCATTACTTGGGGAATTACACAATCACCAAAATCACAACGTTTTATGACTTATGTAACTTTATTTGTATTTATCGTAATTAGTATTATTGGCTTAAGAGCTATTTTTGCATTCGTATAGGATTTATACTTTTTAGGGGAGTGACAATTTTTATGGCAAACAACAAAATCATTGTTGTCGGTGGTGGTTTAGCAGGACTTATGGCAACTATTAAAGCTGCTGAACAAGGTGCGCATGTTGATTTATTCTCATTAGTACCTGTTAAACGTTCACACTCTGTTTGTGCTCAAGGAGGTATTAACGGAGCTGTCAATACTAAAGGTGAAGGTGACTCTGTTGACATTCACTTTGATGACACAGTGTATGGTGGAGATTTCCTCGCTAACCAAACACCTGTAAAAAATATGACTGCAGCAGCACCAAGTATCATACATTTATTAGACAGAATGGGTGTTATGTTTAACCGTACACCAGAAGGTCTTTTAGATTTCCGTCGATTTGGTGGTACTTTGCATCATAGAACTGCATATGCAGGTGCAACAACTGGACAACAATTACTATATGCATTAGACGAACAAGTTAGAAGTTATGAAGTTAAAGGTTTAGTTACAAAATATGAAGGTTGGGAATTTTTAGGTATTGTTAAAGATGAGGAAGATGCTGCACGTGGTATCATCGCTCAAAACTTAACAGACTCTAAAATCGAATCATTTGGATCAGATGCTGTAATTATGGCAACTGGTGGACCAGGTATCATATTTGGTAAATCTACTAACTCAATGATTAATACAGGTTCAGCAGCTTCTGTTGTTTATCAACAAGGTGCTAAATATGCAAATGGTGAGTTTATTCAAATTCATCCAACTGCAATTCCTGGTGATGATAAATTAAGATTAATGAGTGAATCAGCTCGTGGTGAAGGTGGACGTATTTGGACGTATAAAGACGGTAAACCTTGGTATTTCTTAGAAGAAAAATATCCTGATTACGGTAACTTAGTACCTCGTGATATTGCGACTCGTGAAATATTCGATGTTTGTGTGAACCAAAAACTTGGTATTAACGGTGAAAACATGGTATACCTTGATTTATCACACAAAGATGCACATGAGTTAGATGTTAAGCTTGGTGGTATAATAGAAATATATGAAAAATTCACTGGTGACGACCCTCGTAAAGTCCCAATGAAAATTTTCCCAGCAGTTCATTATTCAATGGGCGGTATCTGGGTAGACTTTGATCAAATGACAAATATTAAAGGTTTATTCGCTGCTGGTGAATGTGACTACTCACAACATGGTGGTAATAGATTAGGTGCAAACTCATTATTATCTGCTATTTATGGTGGTATGGTTGCAGGACCAAATGCGGTTAAATATGCTAATAATATTGAAAAATCATATACAGAATTAGATGAAGAAATTTTCCAAAAACGTATAAATGAAGAACAAGAAAAATTCGATCATTTATTACAACTTAAAGGTACAGAAAATGCTTATAAGTTACACAAAGAATTAGGAGAAATTATGACAGCCAATGTTACAGTTGTTCGTCATAATGATAAACTTCTTGAAACAGATAAGAAAATTGTTGAGTTGATGGAAAGATATCAAAATATTGATATGGAAGATACATCTACTTGGAGTAACCAAGCTGTATTCTTTACGCGTCAATTATGGAATATGTTAGTGTTAGCAAGAGTTATTACGATTGGTGCATATAATCGTAACGAATCACGTGGTGCACATTACAAACCTGAATTCCCAGACCGTAATGATGAAGAGTGGTTAAAAACAACGATTGCTCAATTTAGAGGACCTAAAGAAGCACCAGAATTTTCATATGAAGAAGTGGATATTAGTCACATTAAACCTCGTAAACGTGATTACTCTAAGAAATCTGAAGGAGGTAAATAATTATGGCAGACACTCAAACAGTTGAAAACAATGCACAAGGTCAAAACCAAGAAAACAAAACGATTTCAATCATTATCAAACGTCAAGAAAATGATAAATCTCAACCTTATGAAGAAAAATTTGAGATTCCTTATAGACCAAATATGAACGTTATTGCAGCTTTAATGGAAATTCAAAGAAATCCGATTAAGTCAAATGGTGAAAAGACGACACCAGTAACTTGGGATATGAACTGTCTTGAAGAAGTTTGTGGTGCATGTTCTATGGTTATTAACGGTAAAGCTCGTCAATCATGTTCAGCTATTATTGATCAATTGGAACAACCAATTAAACTTGAACCAATGAAGACATTCCCAGTTATTCGTGATTTACAAGTTGACCGTTCTCGTATGTTCGATAACTTGAAAAAAGTTAAAGCATGGGTACCAATTGATGGTACTTATGACTTAGGACCAGGACCTCGTATGCCTGAGAAAAAACGTCAAACAGCATATGAACTTTCTAAATGTATGACATGTGGTGTATGTTTAGAAGTTTGTCCGAACGTAAACGTGAATAATAATTTCATGGGTGCTCAAGCAATATCTCAAGTTCGTTTATTCAACTTGCATCCAACTGGAAGCATGACTAAAGATGAACGTATTAAAGCACTTATGTCTGATGGTGGTATACAAGAGTGTGGTAGTTCTCAAAACTGTGTAAATGCTTGTCCAAAAGGTATTCCTTTAACAACATCAATCGCAGCAATGAATAGAGAAGCTACTTTCCAAATGTTTAAATCATTCTTCGGTTCAGATCACGAAGTAAACTAATAAAGATATGAGAGGCTGGGACATAATATTATGTCTTGGCCTCTTATTTGTTTATTTATATAACATAAAGACCAATTCATTAACTGCAAATAAGCGTATGTGTTATTATTATTAATATAAGTTTGATGAGAAAAGAGGTACAAACAACTATGGAAGAAATTACAAAACAGATTGAATATTCGTTAAGACATATAGTAGAAAGAACGAAATTAAAATCAAGAGGGCAGTTAAAGGTTTATGATATAACACCGCCTCAATTTATTGCTTTACAATGGCTCAATGAGCATGATCAAATTACAATTGGTGAGTTATCTAAACGTTTATTTTTAGCATATTCTACAACAACAGATATAGTAGATAAACTTGAGAAAAAAGAACTCGTTCAAAGAATTCAATCTGAGAAAGATAAAAGAGTATTCCACGTCAAGTTATTAGAAAAAGGCACGGCACTTATTGACGAAGTTGTTCAGGCGAGACAAATTTATACTGAAGATCTTCTATCTATTATGGAAGATGAAGATAAAATAAAGTTTAATGAAGCGTTAGAAATTATGTTGAAAAGAATGCGAAGTGAAGATGAATGAATAAACCAATTGGCGTAATCGACTCAGGAATTGGTGGTTTAACAGTTGCTAAAGAAATCATGCGACAATTGCCAAATGAGACGATATTTTATTTAGGTGATATAGGAAGGTGTCCTTATGGCCCGAGAACAAGAGAAGAAGTTAAATCATTTACCATTCAATTAGCTAACTTTTTAGTTGAAAAAGATATTAAAATGCTAGTCATCGCATGTAACACAGCTACTGCGGTTGCTTTGAAACCTTTACAAGAAATGTTATCAATACCCGTGATTGGAGTTATTGATCCAGGTTCAAGAACAGCAATTATGACAACTAAAAATAATCGTGTACTTGTTCTTGGTACTGAAGGGACAATTAAATCTGAAGCATATAGACGAAGTATCAAATCTATTAATCCTCAAGTAGAAGTTAAAGGCGTCGCTTGTCCAGGATTCGTTCCTTTAGTTGAACAAATGAGATATAAAGATCCGACGATTACGAGTATTGTTATCCATCAAACGCTTAAACAGTGGCGATATGATGACTCAGATACAGTAATTTTAGGATGTACACATTATCCACTACTATATGATGCGATTCATCAGTATTTTGATGATGGCAAGACAATTATATCTTCAGGTTTAGAAACAGCAAGAGAAGTAAGTGCATTATTGACTTTTAGTAATGAGCATTCTTATTATACACCAAATCCGAAACATCAATTTTTTGCAAACGGTGATGTTGAACATATTACGAGAACGATAAAAGAGTGGCTACATATAGAAGATGCTCATGTTGAACGAATAACATTGTAAGGAGAGATAAATATGAAAGATATTATTATTGCATCAAATAACCAAGGAAAGATAAATGACTTTAAAACCATTTTTCCAAAAGCAAATGTTATAGGTATTTCTGAAATTGCACCTGATTTTGATGTAGAAGAAACGGGTACAACATTTGAAGAGAATGCAATTTTGAAAGCAGAAGCGGCTTCAAAACAATTAAATAAAATCGTTATTGCTGATGATAGCGGATTATCTGTAAAAGCTTTAAATGGTGAACCAGGTATTTATTCAGCAAGATATGCAGGCGCACAAAAAAATGATCAAGATAATATAGAAAAATTATTAACAAACTTAAAGGGTATAGAAGATAGAGCAGCAGAATTTGTTTGTGCCATTGCTGTAAGTGAGCCTGGTAAAGAAACTGTTACATATGTAGGTAAAGCACCTGGTGAAATTATAGACGAACCACGAGGGGAAAATGGATTTGGCTATGACCCAATTTTCTTCGTACCATCACAAGACAGAACGATGGCAGAATTAACTGCTGCAGAAAAAAGTGCAATCAGTCACCGTGGTAATGCAATTAAATTAATGAATGAAGATATAGGGGAGCGATTCCAATGAAATGGGTAATTGTTAGCGATAATCATGGCGAACAAGGCATACTTCATGAAATATACGAAAAAAATAAAGACGCAGATTTATTTTTACATTTAGGTGATTCTGAATTTGACTATAACGATACAGAACTAAGTTTGTATCAAAGAGTTAAAGGAAATTGTGATTTCGATCCACAATTTCCAATAGAAGAACAAGGTGAAATAGAAGGTATTGGTTATTTCTATACACATGGTCATAGATATGATATTAAAGCATCTAGAGAAGTATTAAGTGCCCATGCTAAAAATAACCATGCTAAATTTGCATTTTATGGACATAGTCATATAGCTTTATGTGAGTCAATAGATGGCGTTTATTGTATCAACCCAGGAAGCATCTCTCAAACAAGAGGACAGTGGGAAGAAACATATGCCATCATCGAATTCGACGAAGCATTAAATAATGCAACTTTAACATATTTAAATAGAAATAATGAAGAAATAGAAAAATTATCATTAGCACTTTAAATATATATTTTGCAAAACAAAAATGGCAAATAGATTTTATTTATTGAGATATTCTTACGAATATCTCAATTTTATTAAAAATTTAGAATAAACTTTCAATTAAACAAAAATTGTTTTATAATTATGAATGTCGTTAATTTTATGTAAAAACTAATAAGTTATGATACGTAGGAGGGGTAGAAATGGGCAGAACACACGTTACATCAGTTATCAATGATGATGAGTTTTGTATAAATAAAAACGAATATAACGACTTACATAAGAACGAAAACATATATGTATTAACAGCAAATGGACTAGTACATGCGAGTGTTATAGAAATATTTGAAGATAAATCTTTGTGTAAAGCCGAAAAAGCCAATACAGTTAAAGTTAATGACATAGTTATCACCGAATAAAAGTAAAATAAAATAACTAAACGTGTAATAATACTTCGAAAGCGATTTAATAAACCTTTTTCTTTTTAAAAAGTATTGATAAATCAGTATCTATTCGATATAATTATTCTTGTGTTGAAAATGTCCTGGTAGCTCAGCTGGATAGAGCAACGGCCTTCTAAGCCGTCGGTCGGGGGTTCGAATCCCTCCCAGGACGTAAATTACCAATATCCCGTTGTATCTCGTTACTTGTAACGTAGATATGACGGGATTTTTTTGTATATATAAAAGGTTTGTTAAATAGCGTAACTGCGCCAACGTAACGCCAACGTTATAAAAATTGTAATAACTACAAAGGATATTCTATAGAAGGTTAATAAAAGTAAAGCAGAATGCAGGTGTCAAATATGTGTCAAAAGTATAATAATCTACAACATGGATCATCAAGTATTTATGTTGTAGATTATTTTTGTAATTTACTATTTGATATCTTTCTCTAAAATAATCGCTAAGTCATTTTTATCTGGATAACAATTTTTTATTTGAAAGTCATTTATTATATTTAAAATGAGCATGCTTTTCCATTTATTAAAAGTTTTAGTTTGAATTTTTTCATACCTTTTACTTTTTAATATGCTTATTTGTTTATCCATAAGCATTTGCGCAATTCCATGATTTCGATTATTTTTTTCAACGCCACCTAACCAACTGTAAAATGTAGAACAATCAATTTCATATCCAATTTTATATCCAACAATTGTCTTTTCTTTATAGGCGACTAAAATTATAACTTTATTTTTACTTAAGAATTTGTCGTTTAAATTTTCATTTGTATCGAAGATTTCATTATGTATTTTAGACAGTTCTTTATTCTCCAACTCTGGTAATGAATTATAAAATTCTTTTATATGTATCATTGTTATCACCTATATTTTATTTTTGATAAGAATTATAGTCGGTAATCTTTTTTTGTAAATACCAATTTATAGCAAGTTTTTCAGTCATTTTTACAAATTCATTTTTTCCATTTACATATTGCTCTTTGTCTCCACAATACTTATTAATGAGCATCATTTTTAAATCCTCATATTCTTTTGCTACTTTTGGAAACTCAATTAAGAAGTCTCTAAAAGCGAGATGGCGAATAATGTTTTTATCATCTTTACGATCATAAATATGAACATGGTAAAGTTTTTTATTTGTTTCTTTATCAAATTTAGTAAAGTATCTTCTATTAACGATTCCATATTCGCCATGCACATCATAATCAAACTCTTCAAAAGCAAGATTATATTTATCCACATTGTCAATATTATTAACGATAGGCATAATATCTATAATTGGCTTTGCAGATATATGTGGAATCGATGTACTACCGATATGATGAATTGAATGTAATTCATCACCAAGTATTCTTTTTATATTGTTTGATTCTTTTGCAAAAAGATTTACCCAATAAGGATTATATTTTTCGATATTAACCTTCATTATCTTTATCAGTCCTTTTGAATATGTCATAAATTCATAATATGCCTCATCATTCTAGATAGTAAATTAAGTTTAACTTATTTGAGTAATTTAAAACAAATTATGTTCTTAATATTTTTTATGATCCACTAAAAAACAATTGATATTAATTGATATATTTGGTATATTCTGTAAATGGAATGGAGGGTTGCTTATGACATATATAAATTTTTGGAAGCAAACATTCGATTACAAGAATAAATCAAGTTTTCGTGATTTGTTAGTATGCATGTTTGTTAACATTATCATTTTAGTGCTTATTATGGCACTTGGTGTGATTGTGCCAATTACTTGGGAAAATAGTATTGTTAATTTATATTATATTGTTCTTGTCTTAATGATTTTTCCCATGATTGCACTGATAGTCAGAGTAATTAAAAATTATAAATAAATAGTATGAATTGTGAACGGAATGATGAATCTCATCATTTCGTTCTTTTTGTTTATATGAACAAAATAGAAAGTTAAATCAAACATTATAGAACAAAAACGCTAGACTATAATGATATAAAAGTATACAATAAATGTAAGTTTTCAAATTTAAAAAGGGGTGTTTAATTTGAATTTTAGTAATAAAACATTTGTATGGAGGAAAAAACTGTTTGTCGTATCAATTGTTTCTGTTATGTTGTTCAGCTTATTAACGCTGACGAATCATCATGTAGAAGCAAAAGACAAAGGGGACGTATTAAAGGGCAATAAGATGAAAGTGATGGTTGATAAGTCATTTCCAAGGGCTATTGAATATACTTTGAAAAATGGTAAGAAGATGGATGGCCAAGTTAAAGAAATTAAGACGATTAAAGTGAATGGTAAATCGGTTCAACCGAAAGTTAAGTATAAAAAACTTAATGCACATGCAGCTCAATATCAATTAATTGCTTCTAATAAAGATAAAAAAATAGATGCTGAATTTACAATTGAGATGAAGGTTAAAGATAACCAATTGCATTTTGATATGAAGGATTATAAAAATAAGTTAGATGGTAAAAGTGATGATACTATAATAAAAGATATTGAAATACCTAATCATTCATTAGTTTCTGTGAATTCTAAACAGAAAAATGCTAACTTACAAACAACACGTATGTCTACAAATACGATGAAAAGTGGCGATAAAAACTTTAAAGTTAACAAAGATATTGAAGATGATTTTAATTATCCAATGATGTATGGTTTTGTTTCAAATGATAAGACGAGTGCAGGTGTTTGGAGTAATTCACAACATTCTGAAGGAACTGGAGAGTTAGATTATACGAGAATAAATGCGACTTCGGAACAAGTAGATAAAGATAAATATGTCGGTTTATCCAGTTCTAAATGGATATTGCAGCCTGGTCAAGGTTATGAAAATGCTAAAGAACAACAATTAATGCCGAAAACAAAAGTTGTTATAACAGATGATGAAAATGGTGATGGAAAAACAGATTGGCAAGATGGTGCTATTGCATATAGAGCTATCATGAATCATCCGACAAGTTCAGAGTCTGTACCTGATTTAGTTGCACACCGTATCGCAATGAATTTCGGTTCACAAGCACAAAATCCATTTTTAAAATCGCTTGATGGTGTAAAAAAAGTTAATTTAAATACAGATGGGTTAGGTCAGTCCATTATATTAAAAGGATATGGTAGTGAAGGTCACGATTCTGGTCATCTTGATTATGATAATATTGGTCAACGTATTGGTGGCGCAGAAGATATGAAGAAATTACTTAAGAACGGTAAGAAATATGGTGCAAAGTTTGGCGTACATATTAATGCGAGTGAAACATATCCAGAGTCTAAAGCATTTAATCCCGACCGTTTAAGAAAAAATGAAGACGGTACGTATAATTATGGTTGGAATTGGTTAGATCAAGGTATTAACATTGATGCAAAATATGACATGTTGCACGGTAGGAAAGACCGATTAAAAGCTTTTAAAGATAAAGTAGGTAAAGATTTAGACTTTATTTATGTAGATGTATGGGGCAATGGTCAATCAGGTGATAACCAAGCTTGGATGTCTCATCAATTAGCAAAAGAAATACAAGATTTAGGTTGGAGAGTAGCTGTTGAATGGGGTCACGGTATGGAATATGATTCAACATTCCAACATTGGGCTGCAGATTTAACTTATGGTGGATATGAAAACAAAGGGATTAATTCAAAAGTCGCAAGATTTATTCGAAACCACGAGAAAGAATCTTGGGTAGGTAATTACCAAACTTATTCAGGCGCAGCTGATTATCCATTACTCGGTGGATATGATATGAAAGACTTTGAAGGTTGGCAAGGTAGAAACAACTTTGATGAATACATCAACAATATCTTTAAAACAAATTTATCTACTAAATACTTACAGCACTTTGAAGTTACGAAGTGGGTAGATGGCAAGCCAGTCAAAATGACAGCAAATGACCAAACAGTTGAATGGACGCCTGAAATGGAAATCCAATTAAAAAATGGTAAAGATAAAGTAGTTATTAAACGTAAATCTAATGATTATGAAAATGACAAAGAAAACTACAGATCTAGAACGATAACGTTAAATGGTCAAAAGATATTAGATGACAATAAATATTTAATTCCATGGAACTGGGATGAAAATGGCAAGCAATTAAACAGTAAGAAACAAAAGCTCTATCATTATAATGAAGATGGTGGAGAATCAACTTGGGAATTACCAAAAGGTTGGAATAGTAAGCATTTAAAATTATACCAACTAACAGAGCATGGTCGTCAATATGTTGATAATGTGCGCGTTAAAGATGGAAAAGTTACTTTAAGCAATGTTAAAGCAAATACACCATATGTATTGTATAAATCAAAACAACGTAATGAGAAAGTAAAATACGGAGAAGATATGCATATTAAAGATCCAGGATTTAATGCAGAAAATCTTAAAGATTGGAAAATTAAAGGATCTAAAAAAGACGTTTCTATTACGAAATCAAACAGTAGCGACAATATGTTAACGATTAATAATCCGAAGAAAAATGTTGAATTGAAACAAAAATTAACAGATTTGAAACCTGGTAAACAATATGCAGTTTATGTTGGTGTGGATAATCGAAGTGATCAAAAAGCACGTATTAGTGTAGATGCAGATGGTACGACACATCAAAATTATACAACTAAATCCATCGCTAAAAATTATGTTAAAGCTAACGCTCATAATACAACTAAAGAATCTGCAACGAAAGGTAATGACAGTTATTTTCAAAATATGTATGTGCACTTTAAAGCACCTAAAAATGGTAAAGCAACTTTAATGCTTTCTAGAGATAAAGGTGAAGGTGTCACATATTTTGATGACATTCGAATTTTTGAAAATGATCAACAATTATATTCACAAGATAAAGTGTTTAAACAAAATTTTGAAAAAGTACCTCAAGGCATATTCCCGTTTGTCGTATCTGATATTGAAGGCGTAGAAGATAACAGAACACACTTATCCGAAAAACATGCACCATATACACAACGTGGGTGGAACAATAAACGTATAAGTGATGTCATCGATGGTACATGGTCATTAAAAATTAATGGTCAAGTAGAAAAGAATAAACTTGCTTATCAAACGATACCTCAAAACTTTAGATTTGAACCAAATAAGACATATGAAGTTTCATTTGATTATGAAGCAGGATCTGATGACACATATGCTTTTGCTACAGGTAACGACAATATTGATAATCAAAAATATAAAGAAACACCATTGAAAGGTACTGTAGATAATAAAAAACATCGTCAATTCAAAACGACAATTAAAGGTCATAAAAATGGTCAAACATGGATTGGCATAGCATCAACAGATAAAAAGGCAGACAATAAAGGTGTTAAAAATGAAGGCCAAGTGAACTTTGAAGGGACTAAAGATTTCGTATTAGATAATTTAGTCATTAAAGAAGTGAAAGATAAATAAAGTTCATAAGGAGTCTGGGACAGAAATGTTCTAGACTCCTTTTCATATTTTTAGAAATAGGATGGGAAAAGATTGCAAGTGGGACGTGACAAGCAATGTTGGAGGTCTGAATATTGCAACTGAGACGCGACAAGCAATGTTGGAGGTCTGAATATTGCAAGTGAGACGCGACAAGCAATGTTGAGGACCTCCTATTTATCAAGACTGTCCAAACAAGATAAATAAGTGCCTGGTATTTATCAAGACTGTCCAAACAAGATAAATAAGTGCCTCGTATTTATCAAGACTGACCAAACAAGATAAATAAGTGCCTCGTATTTATCAAGACTGACTAAACAAGATAAATAGGAGCTTCGTATTTATCAAGACTGACCAAACAAGATAAATAGGTGCCTCGTATTTATCAAGACTGACTAAACAAGATAAATAAGTGCCTGGTATTTATCAAGACTGGTGAAACAAGATAAATAAGTGCCACGTATTTATCAAGACACACCAAACAAGCAACATAGAAGCTCCGTATGTTGCAAGACACACCAAACAAGCAACATAGAAGCTCCCACTAACATTGATTTTTCCAAATAAAAAAGACTGGCAAAATTGTTGTGCCAGTCTTTTTACAGATACTACATTTTGATTGGTTCTCGTTCGATTGTATAGTTCCATTGATGCATGTCTGGAAGCTTACCTTGCTGAATAAATGTATAAGTTGTATATAAATGTTGTGTAATTGGTCCGATTTTATTGTTATGAATGGTTAAAACATTGTCTTTATATTTAATTTCACAGACAGGGGTGATAGCATTCAAAGTACTCGTACTAAAGACTTCTGTTAATAATCCATCTTTATATGATTGAAGGACTTCGTCAATACTAATTTCTCTTTCTTCTATTTGATAGCCTAATTCTTTTGCTAATTCAATAATTGATTGTCGTGTTACACCTGGTACTGTAATACCGTCTAATGCTGGCGTAATCAGTGTATGATTGATAACAAAGAAAATGTTCATATTATTTAATTCTTCTATATAGGTTCTCTCTCTACCATCTAGCCAAATTACATGGTCGTATCCGAATTGAGCTGCTTTAGATTTTGCAGCGTATGAAGCGGCGTAGTTACCACCAAATTGTGTAAAACCAGCACCACCTGTAACAGATTTAACATATTCATCTTCTACATGTGCTTTTATAAGTTCTGGTGTTAGGCAATTCAGCTTTTTAGGTAGTGGAGATAGGAATGTAATGAGTTCATATGTATCAGATTTACTAACACCTAATTTATTCTCTGATGCAAACATAACTGTTCTAATGTTAACAGGTTGATGTTCATGTAAATCGAATAGTTGACGTTCTTGATTAATAAGGTGTTGGATGCCTAAAAGTAGCTCGCTTTTATTAATAGCTGGCATTTCGATTCGGTTCAGTGATTGATTGAACTTTTCAAAGTGCTCGAAAGGTTTGAAGATATGAATATCGTCATTGATATGATAGGCGACCATATCTTCAAAAACGGTTTGACCATAATGAAGACATTGTGCACTTGGAGAAATTGTGATAGGTGCATAATCTTTAATGATAGGAGAAGACCATCCTTTTGATGATTGATACGACATAGTTAACATTTTGTTACCAAAGGTGGATTCACATTCGTCCTTTGTTTGACTACTTGATGATTGATATTCCATATAAATTGCCTCCTATATTTAAGTAAGTAATGTGAAATAGTATATCAGCTATATTGACCTAATTCAATATTTATTTTGAAAATTCTGAAAATAATTTTATGTGTATCTTGTTGGTTATGATGATATACTTTGATTGTGAAAATAATAGGCTAGGAGGTGACGATGATGTTTGTTACGTTAGCATTTTTAATTTTATTTATAATCAGTTATTTAGTGGATTTTAGACAATATAAAAATGTCTTCTTATTAGGATTGTTTATCATCAGTTTAATGAGTACGATATTGATTGAAATCATTGTGCCAACATTAGATTTAAATCTAAATATTAATTACATTATCATAGCGAATATCATTTACTGTTTAATTGTAATTGTGGTTATGCTCTTAGCTTTATTAAATACTAAAAAGCGAATAGCAAATGAAGGTAAAATTGTAACAAACATGATTGTCATTGGTTACGGATCTTTCATCTTAATTAACTTTTTAATCATTGTTTTTAAACCGTATCTGTTAGTAGAATTATGGAACGGATTGATATTAATTGCTATTTCTAGCTTGTTTTACTATTTGAATTTAATATTTATATTGCATAATTTATACGCTTGGATTGTGAGTGGCATTTCTAAAAGAAAGAAACAAGATTTTATTATCGTACTGGGTGCAGGTATTATAGGAGAAAAGGTAACACCACTTTTAAAAGCGAGATTAGATCAAGCGATTAAATTAAAAAGAAAAAGTTTAGATACTAAAATGATTGTAAGTGGTGGCCAAGGTTCGGATGAAGCAATCAGTGAAGCTGAAGCGATGAGACGATATTTAGTGGAACAAGGCATACGTAATGAAGAAATTATAATGGAAGACAAATCAACTAATACAGAAGAAAATTTAGTGTTCTCTATGAAGATAATGAACACTTATAAACAACATGCAATTGCTACGATTGTTTCTAATCATTTTCATATTTTAAGAGCAGCATTTTTATCTAAGAAAATTAAAATGAACGCAACTGTTACGGGCGGATCATCGAAATCATACTTCTATCCAAATGCATATATTAGAGAATATTTAGCAATCATTTATATGTTTAAAAAGACACATGCACTGGTGATGATTATCTTATTGGCAGCAGTTGCTTGCTACACATTATGGGGAATATAAACGAAAAGAAGGTCCCGTAGAGCACTCACTCTACGGGACCTTTAGTATATTATTTATCTGGTGTCCATATCACAATATCTTCACCGGATTGGTTTTGTTGCTCGATATCTTGGAAACCATGATTTAAGAAGAAATCTTTAGATTGATTACGTGCGATACATTTGATTGGTAAATCGAAGCTCTTAGCGTAATCTAATAACTGTTTGCCGTATCCTCTATCTTGATAGTCTCTTAATACTTCTAGTTTCCATAAAATGAGGTAATCATTAAATGCTGGGAAGTAAGTTTTTTCTACTTCATCTTGCTTAAATAAACACATTCTTGCTACTAACTTGTCGCCAACATAAATACCGTAAAATGGTGAATCTGAACTAGCATCGATCATTTTTCCTTTTAATTCTTCAACCATATATAAACCTTCGTTTCCGAAGTTACGAAATTGTTCGAATGCTTCTTCAGTTTTGTAATTAATTTGTAAATGTTCTACTTTAGCCATGATAATCCCCCTTGTTCTTTCCTTAATTATACTTCATTTGAATAAAATTTTAAATTATAAGCCGTTAGATTGTTTTATTTAACTACAATCTTTATACTATTGATAGTAATTAATTTCGAAGGAGAAAGACTCGTATGGACTGTAAGAAGACTGTAATTGATCAACAAAATAGTTTTATAGAGAGATATACAAATCATAATACTGAAATTATAAACTTTTATGGATATAAACCAGGGGACCAATCTGAATTCGAAAGACGCTCGAATTTATCAGCTAATGGTAGAGAAGAAGCTCTTTCAAAAGTCATATACAATTATATGTCTCAATTGGATTTAACAGATAAACAACTTGAAAACATTGAAAATTTAAAACGTGGTCACAAAGTCATTATTGGTGGTCAACAAGCTGGACTCTTTACCGGTCCTTTATATACATTCCATAAAATCATTTCAATTATCGTTTTAGCTAACGAACAAAGTGAAAAATTAAATACGCCAATTATTCCTGTATTTTGGATAGCAGGTGAAGATCATGATTTTGATGAAGTGAATCATACATATGCGTATGATCGTATTTCAAGACAGTTAAATAAGGTGAAATATAGTACGTTAGAACCACCAGAAAAGAGTGTTTCTCATTATCATTTTGATAAAACACTAATCAAAGATGCTTTAAATGACATGTTCAGTTCTATCGGAGAAACTGTTCACTCTAAAGATATTCAATCATTGATTCATAAAGCAATCGAGTCTTCTGAATCATGGAGTGAAATTTTTAAAGTCATCACACATGAAGTGTTTAAAGAATATGGGTTGTTATTAATTGATGCGAATGATCCAGAACTAAGATCTTTAGAAGTACCATTTTTCAAGGAAATCATTGAAAAACATGAAGAAGTAGATTCAGCATTTAGAAATACACAAGACCAATTTGCTGAAGTTATTAAAAAGCGCATGATTTTAACGGATGGTAATGTTCACTTATTCTATGAGCATGACGACAAAAGGCAGCTCATTATGTACGAAGATGAAAAATTCTATTTAAATAAAGATACAGATGTAACCTTTACTAAAGATGAATTACTCAGTCTTGTAGAAGAACATCCTGAACGATTTTCTAATAATGTTGTAACTAGACCTTTAATGGAAGAATATTTATTTAATACTTTAAGTTTCATTGGTGGGCCAAGTGAAATTATTTATTGGGGTGAATTAAAAGGTGTATTCAATTTATTTAATATTGAAATGCCTATAGTTACACCGCGTATGCGTATTAGTTATTTAACGCAAGAAGCGAAAAAATGTATCGATAACTATAACTTAGATCTAGATACTGTTTTAGTAGATGGTATTCAAAACGATAAAGAAAAATTTATTAGAGCAAAAGCTTCTGATGAAGTCTTAAGAGAAATTGAAGAAATGAAAGAAAGCCAATCTCAATTTCATCAAAAACTTATTAAAGAAATTGGTGACGATTATCAAAACAGAAAATTAGTCGAAAAAAATAATCAAATACATCAGCACCAATATCAATATTTAATAGATAGATATTTATTAAATGTTGAAAGAGAAAATGAAATCAGTATGAGACATTTCGAAATAGTAGAGCATACATTACATCCTCACCACGGATTACAAGAAAGAGTGTGGAATCCTATCCAAGTAATGAATCAATTTGGGATTACTATGTTCAGTCCCTCCACCTATCCACCACTTCGTTACACTTTTAAACATATAACGCTTGAACTATAGTCATAACAAGGATTAACACCCAATTTACGAAATCGTAAATTGGGTGTTTTTTTTACTATTTACACAAATTTTAAGAAATCTTGTATAAATAGTGGAGGATTGTGGGGGAATGTGGTAAATTATAAATAAGGTGAGGTGAGATAAAATGTTCATGGGTGAATACCAACATCAATTGGATACTAAAGGGCGTATGATTGTGCCTTCTAAATTCAGATATGATTTGAACGAACGTTTTATTATCACTAGAGGCCTAGATAAATGTTTGTTTGGCTACACACTTGAAGAGTGGGCGCGCATCGAAGAAAAACTCAAAACCTTACCTATTACAAAAAAAGATGCCCGTAAATTCATGAGAATGTTCTTCTCAGGTGCGATTGAAGTAGAACTAGACAAACAAGGACGTATTAACATCCCTCAAAATTTAAGAAGTTACGCTAATTTAAGTAAAGAATGTACTGTTATTGGTGTTTCTAACCGAATTGAAATATGGGATCGTTCTACGTGGAATGATTTTTATGATGAATCTGAAGACAATTTTGAGGACATTGCGGAAGATCTCATTGACTTTGATTTTTAGGAGTGAATTAAATGTTTCATCACGTATCCGTACTATTGAAAGAAACAGTAGATAAATTAGACATAAAACCAGATGGTACTTACGTTGATTGTACATTAGGTGGAGCTGGTCATAGTTTGTACCTAGTTGAACAATTGAATGACCAAGGCCGACTTATAGCAATCGATCAAGATGAAACAGCAATTGAACATGCTAAAGGTATCTTAAAGGACCATATGCATAAAGTGATTTTTGTACAAAACAACTTTAGAAATTTAGAACATATATTAGAAGAACTACATATTAGTAAAGTAGATGGTGTACTTTATGACCTTGGTGTATCTAGTCCACAGCTCGACACGCCAGAACGAGGATTTAGTTACCATTATGATGCTAAATTAGACATGAGAATGGATCAATCACAATCTTTATCAGCTTATGAAGTGGTAAATGAATGGTCATATGAACAACTTGTCAAAATCTTTTTTAGATATGGTGAAGAGAAATTTTCAAAACAAATAGCTAGAAAGATTGAAGCAAGAAGAGAACAAGCACCTATAGAAACGACTTTCGAACTAGTGGATTTAATTAAAGAAGGTATTCCAGCAGCTAAACGTAGAAAGGGTGGACACCCTGCTAAACGTGTCTTCCAAGCGATTAGAATAGCAGTTAATGATGAATTAGGTGCATTTGAAACATCTATTGAAGCGGCAATACAACACGTTAAAGTTGGCGGAAGAATTTCAGTTATTACATTCCATTCTTTAGAAGATCGTTTGTGTAAACAAGTCTTTCAAGAATATGAAAAAGGCCCAGATGTACCAAGGGGATTGCCGGTTATACCGGAAGCGTACAAGCCGAAACTAAAAAGAGTAAACAAAAAACCAATTATTTCTGATGAACAAGAACTTGAGCATAACAATAGAGCGAGAAGTGCAAAGTTAAGAGTTGCGGAAATTTTGAAGTAAACAGAGGAGTGGCAATTGAATGGCAGTAGAAAGAGTATATCCGAATTATAGACCTGATGAGTGGCAAGAGCCACAACTCGAACCACAGAAGAAAAAAGTAAAAAAGACCAAGGTAGTAGGAATATCGAGGATCGAAAAAGTCGTATACATATCATTAATAACTATGATTGCGTTGATAAGTATTTATATGCTATCTTTAAAAATGGATGCGTATAATAACAAGACACAAATCGCAGAATTAGACAGTAAAATTGAACAACAACAAACAACAAACAGTGATTTGAAGACGGAATCAATGAAACAATCGTCATACGAACGCATCTACGAAAAAGCTGAAGACTACGGTCTAAAGTTGAATAATGACAATGTAAAGGTAGTGCGTAGTGATGCCCAAAATTAAAATAAAGAAAAATAAAATAGGAGCAGTCCTCTTAGTAAGTTTTTTCGGACTGCTCTTTTTTATATTGGCCGTAAGATATTCGTATTTAATGATCAGTGGTCACTCAGCTGGTGAAGATTTAGCGTACAGGGCAAGTGAGAAATATTTAAGACAAACAGTCGCTGAACCTGAACGTGGAAAAATTTATGATCGTAATGGTAAAGTGCTTGCCGAAGATACAGATAGTTATAAATTAGTGGCAATATTAGATAAAAAAATGAGCGAAGGTAGCGATAAACCTCGACACGTAAAAGACAAGAAGAAAACAGCTAAAGCATTAGCTAAAATTCTTGATATGGATGAAGATGATATTTTAGATAAACTTAAAACTAAAAATGCCTTTCAAGTTGAGTTTGGTCAAAAAGGTAAAGATTTAACTTATAAACAAAAAACACAAATTGAAAAGCTTAAATTACCAGGATTGACGTTTGAAACGGAGAAAAAAAGATTTTATCCTAATGGTAATTTCGCGTCTCATCTAATAGGTTTAGCAGATAAAGACCCAGATACGAATAAATTAAAAGGTGTATCAGGTGCTGAAAAAGTATTTGATAGCTATTTAAAAGGAAAAACGGGTAAAAACTCTTATAAGCAAGATATATGGGGTATGCTCGTACCGAACAGTGAAGATAGTATTAAAGCGCAAAATGGTGATGATGTACATCTTACACTAGACTCTAATATTCAAGTCTTTGTTGAAAATGCACTCGACGAAATGGTAGATCGCTATGAACCTAAAGATTTATTTGCGGTTGTCATGGATGCGAAAACTGGTGAAATTCTAGGTTACAGTCAGAGACCTACGTTTAATCCTGATACGAAAAAAGACTTCGGGAAAAAATGGGCGAATGATTTATATCAAAATACTTACGAACCAGGTTCAACATTCAAAACATATGGTCTAGCTGCAGCAATTGAAGAAGGTAAATTCGAACCAAACAAGAAATTTAAATCAGGTCATAGAGAAATAGATGGATTTAAAATTTATGATTGGAACGATGATGGTTGGGGAAATATCCCTATGACAACTGGATTTACATATTCAGCGAATACATTAATGATGAAACTTCAAGACTTAGTCGGTGCTGATAAAGCAAAGGCATATTATGAGAAATTTGGTTTCGGTAAAAAAACAGGTGGCTTATTTGATAGTGAAGCGCCAGGGAATATTGCATTTGATAACGAACTTCAAAGAAAGACATCTTCATTTGGTCAGTCTACTACAGTAACGCCAATCCAAATGTTACAAGCTGAAACAGCTATTATAAATCAAGGTAATATGCTCGAACCTTATTATGTAAAATCGATTCAAAACAAAGAAAGTAACGAAACGATTAAAAAAGGCGAGAAAAAAGTAGTTGGTAATCCAATATCTAAAGATACAGCCAAGAAGACAATGACAGAATTAGATAAAGTAGTAAATAGTAAAGAAAGTCATGCTACTAACTATAAAATAGATGGTTACAGAGTTGCAGGTAAAACCGGTACAGCTCAAGTACCAGATACTAAAAACGGTGGTTATGTAGATGGTGCCAATCCTTATTTCGTAAGCTTTATGGGCTATGCGCCAGCTAAAGATCCTGAAGTGGTAGTTTATGCTGGTATGTCACTTGCACAAAAACGTGACTTAGAGGCGTATGAGTATGGTGTATCAAGAGGTTTCAATCCAATTATGGAAAACACATTGAAATATTTAGATGTAGAAGAAACTGAAGGCAAAGCTAAGACAAATGAATCAGATGTACCAGATGTTGTTAATATGAGTACACAAAAAGCAACTGATGCAATAAAAGGTAAAAAACTTGAGCCAATTGTAATTGGTAAAGGTGATAAAATTAAGAAACAAATACCGCTTAAAGGTAAAAATGTCCAAGATAAAGAAAGGATTTTACTCGTTACAGACGGTGAAATGACGATGCCTGATACTGAAAATTGGACTAAACGAGATTTACTAAAATTACAAGAAGCGACAGGTATTGAAGTAGAATCAGAAGGTTCTGGTTATGTTTCTGAGCAATCTGTCAGTCAGAACCAAACAATTAAATCTGGTACTAAAGTTAAATTTACACTTTCTAACAATCATCCGAATGGTGATGATTCAATAGGACAAGTTCCAGATGATGAAGAAACATCTAAAGATGAAAGCAAAAATAAAGATGATAAAAAAGATAGTAAAGAAGAAAAAACATCTAGTGAATCATAAATCACAGGATGATAGATAATATACAAAAGAAAAGGTGAACAATTATGAATTTTACGCTACCTGTCATTGCGTTTTTATTGACTTTGATACTAGTACCCGTTTTAATCCCAACACTTAAAAAATTAAAATTTGGGCAAAGTATTCGAGAAGAAGGACCTAAGAGTCATATGAAGAAAACAGGAACACCAACTATGGGGGGATTAACGTTCTTATTAGCAACAATCGTTGTAACAATCATTGCGTTATTCTATGTTGAGCAAGTAGGTCCGCTCATTCTGTTATTATTTGTAACACTAGGTTTTGGACTTATTGGTTTTATAGACGATTATATTATTGTCGTTAAGAAAAATAACCAAGGTTTAACAAGTAAACAAAAATTCTTAGCTCAAATTGCGATAGCCGTTGTATTCTATATCGTAAGTGTTATATTACCAAACTATGAATTTGAAACTGCCATCAACATTCCGTTTACTGATTGGTCATTACCATTGTCTGTTTTCTACATTATATTCATAGTATTTTGGCAAGTTGGATTTAGTAATGCTGTGAACTTAACAGATGGATTAGATGGTCTATCAACTGGTTTATCCATCATTGCATTTGGTTTTTACGCGGCACTATCATTTATTCTTGATAAACCAGAAATAGGGTTATTCTGTTTAGTGATGCTTGCAAGTTTATTTGGATTTTTAATTTACAACAAGTACCCAGCAAAAGTGTTCATGGGAGATACTGGAAGCTTAGCGCTTGGTGGTATTTTCGCAACGATTTCAATCATGCTTAACCAAGAAATAACATTATTATTAATCGGTTTAGTATTTGTAATTGAAACATTATCAGTTATGTTACAAGTAACGTCATTCAAGCTTACAGGAAAAAGAATATTTAAAATGAGCCCATTGCATCACCATTTCGAATTAGTTGGTTGGAGTGAATGGAAAATAGTATTAGTATTCTGGGCTACAGGTATCGTTACTGGTGCAATTGGTTTATGGATAGGGGTAATGTAATATGAAAGCATATGATGCATTAAAAGAGAAACCTGTTCTTATTTTAGGTTTAGCAAAAAGTGGATATGAAAGTGCAAAGTTATGCCATAAATTAGGAGCTGAAGTAACAGTTAATGACGGTAAAGATTTATCATCTGATCCGCATGCACTTGAATTAGAGCAACAAGGGATACGTGTAATCAGTGGTGAACATCCATTGTCACTACTCGATAATAAGCCTTTAATCGTAAAAAACCCTGGTATACCTTACAATATTCCACTATTGCAAGAAGCGATGAATCAAGGATTGGATATCATAACAGAAGTTGAATTAAGTTATTACATTTCAGAAGCACCTATTATCGGTATTACCGGTACAAATGGTAAAACTACGGTGACTTCTTTAATAGGTGATATGTTTGGTAATAGTAAAGTGAATGGTCAAGTTTCCGGTAATATTGGTGTAGTTGCATCAAAAGTTGCTCAAGAAGTTACGAAAGACGATTATCTTATTACTGAACTATCTTCATTCCAACTTTTAGGAACAATCCATTATCGTCCGCATATCGCGATTGTTACAAATATTTATTCTGCACATTTGGATTATCACGGTAGTTTAGAAGAATACCAGAATGCTAAGAAAAATATTTTTAAGAATCAAACCGAAGACGATTATTTAATTTTTAACTATGAACAAAGACATTTAATCAATACAGATGATATTAAATCTAAAATATTATATTTTTCAACTAATCAAAAAGTAAATGGCATTTATATTGAAGATGATTATGTCGTATATAATGGTATAAGAATTATCAATACGCAAGATATTGTATTACCTGGTAAACATAATTTAGAAAATGTACTTGTAGCTGTATTAGCTTCATTATTATCTGGTGTTGACGTGAAGTCGGTTGTGCATACTTTAACAACATTCTCAGGTATTAAACATAGACTTCAATATGTTGGGAATAATAGAGGTAATAAGTATTACAATGACTCTAAAGCGACGAATACTTTAGCGACACGATTTGCTTTAAGTTCATTTAATTCGCCAATCATTTGGTTATGTGGTGGATTAGATAGAGGAAATGACTTTGATGATTTAATACCATATATGGATAATGTCCGTTTGATGGTTACATTTGGCGAAACAAAAGATAAATTAAAAACGTTAGGTGCGAGTCAAGGTAAAGAGGTCTTGCAAGCAAATGACGTTAAAGATGCCGTCAATTTGATTCAAGATTATATACAATCTAATGATGTTGTCTTACTATCACCAGCGTGTGCAAGCTGGGATCAATATGATACATTTGAAGCGCGTGGCGACGAATTTATTGAAAGTTTCCAAAAACATTTACCAACATTTTAGAAATTGTGAAAAGAAGGAGTGACAACCGTGAATAAAAGTTCTGATAACAATGATGATATATTGCAATTTGAAACGACTACGGAAGATGAACGATTAGAAATTTTAAAGAAGAAAAGAAAACGTAGACGTCAAATTCAATTAGGTGTATTCATAGGTGTTATACTCCTTGTTATCTTGATTTTACTGTACATGTTTACAGACATCAGTAAAGTTGATCAAGTGGACATTAAAGGTGAAGAAATCGTATCTAAAAAGGATATCGAAAAAGCTTTAGACATTAAAAAAGATTCTCGAATATACAATATTCCTGTAAGTGATATGAAATCGAAAATCGAAGAAATTGAAGGCGTTAAAAGTGTTGAAATTAAACGTCATTTTCCAAATGATTTAACGGTAAATGTAAATGAATATGAAACGATTGGCTTAGTTAAAGAGAAAAAACGTTACGTACCGTTATTAGAAAATGGAAAAACAATTAAAAACTTATCAACAGATTTACCAATTGATGTTCCGATTTTGAATGATTTCAGTTCTAAAAAATTAAATAAATTGATTCCTGAATTGAAAAAGGTGAAACCTAAAGTTAAATCAATGATATCGGAAATTAATTATAAGCCAGGTGAGAACAATCAGAATAGAATCCAACTATTTATGACAGATAATGTAGAAGTTGTTGGAGATATTCAAACTTTTGCGAATAAAATCAACTATTATCCAAGTATTTCTGATAAATTAGAGAGAGACAATTCTGGAGCGCTCAAAACACCTGGATTTTTAGATTTACAAGTCGGTGTAACATTCTTACCGTATGAAACAGAAGAACAGCAAAAAGAACGTTCAGAAAAAGAAACAAAACAAGATGAAAACAATAAAACTGAACAGAAAAAATTAGACCAAGCATTACAAGATTTATCTAAAGAATTGGATAAATCTGGAGAAGAACCAAAATCAACTGAGAAATCAGAAGAATAAGTAAAAAAATCAATAAATAAACCTATAATTAGTTCACATTAAATCAAGTATCATGTAAACTAATAATAGTTTAAATTTGATTATCATGTGTTAGAGGAGGTGCCTATCGATGGAGGAACATTATTATATTAGTTTAGATATAGGTTCATCGAGTGTAAAAGTAATAGTAGGAGAAAAATTTCATAATGGCATTAACGTGATAGGTACAGGGCAAACTTATACGAATGGTATAAGAAATGGTTGTATAGATGATTTTGATATCGCTAAACAAGCAATTAAAGATACAATCAAAAAAGCAGCAATTGCTTCTGGAATAGATATTAAAGAAGTATTCTTAAAAATGCCTATCGTGAATACAGAGATTTACGACGAAAAATTTGAAATACCTTTTGATGGTACAGAAACTGAAATAAATGGCAGTCATATAGAATCAGTATTAGAGGGCATTAGAGAATTGAATGATGTACCTGAAACTGAAGTCATTGGTGTATTCCCAATGAAATTTATTGTAGATGACTTACATGAGGTTTCTGATCCTAAAGAGATGGTTGCAACGCAATCATTAAAAGTAGAAGCAGGCGTTATCGCAACATCAAAATCATTATTAATCAACATCATTAAATGTGTTGAATCTTGTGGAGTAGATGTATTAGAAGTATTTTCTGATGCTTATAACTATCAATCTATATTATCTCCAACAGAAGTTGAACTTGGTGCTTGCGTCATTGATATTGGTGAAGATTTAACGCAAGTAGGCTTTTATGAAAGAGGCAATTTAGTTGATGCTGATACGATTGAAATGGCAGGTAGAAGCATAACAACAGATATTGCGAAATCATTAAATACTACATATGACAATGCCGAGAAGATTAAACAACAATATGGACATGCATTCTACGATTCTGCATCAGATCAAGATGTCTTTAGTGTTGAACAAATTAACGAAGATGGTCACGCACAATTCACTCAAAAAGAATTAAGTGAAATTATTGAATCAAGAGTAGAAGAAATTTTCTTTGAAATATTTGATTTATTACAAGATATGGGTATTACAAATGTTAACGGTGGATTCGTCGTAACAGGTGGTACTTCAAACCTACTTGGTATTAAAGAATTATTACAAGATATGGTTAATGAAAAAGTACGTGTACATACACCGTCTCAAATGGGTATACGTAAACCTGAGTTTACTTCTAGTATATCTACTATATCTAGTGGAATTAACTTTGATGAGCTACTAGATTATGTTACAATGAATAATTATGACGCTGATAATGTCGAAGAAGAAACATACGAAGAAGAAACTCAAGAAACTAAAGTTAAACCATATGAACAATGGTTTAAAAAGAAATCAAACAAAAACAATGACGCAAAAGCTTCAAATTCTGATCATGACAGAGTCTCCGAAACAGAATATGATTCGGAAAGTCAAGAAGAGAAGCCAAGTGTATTAAAAAAATTAATGAAATCGTTATTTGATTGATGGGTCATAAAGATTAGGAGGATAATAAATGTTAGAATTTGAGCAAGGGTTTAATCATTTAGCTACTTTAAAAGTAATTGGTGTTGGTGGTGGCGGTAATAACGCTGTTAACCGCATGATAGATCATGGAATGAACAATGTAGAATTTATTTCTATTAATACAGATGGTCAAGCTTTAAACTTATCTAAAGCTTCATCTAAAATTCAAATTGGTGAAAAATTAACACGTGGATTAGGTGCAGGTGCAAACCCAGAAATCGGTAAAAAAGCTGCTGAAGAATCACGTGAACAAATAGAAGATGCTATTCAAGGCGCTGACATGGTATTTGTTACTGCTGGTATGGGTGGCGGAACTGGTACAGGTGCTGCACCAGTTGTTGCTAAAATCGCAAAAGAGATGGGTGCATTAACTGTTGGTGTTGTTACACGTCCATTTAGCTTTGAAGGACGTAAACGTCAAACTCAAGCTGCTGCTGGTGTAGAATCTATGAAAGCTGCAGTAGATACATTAATCGTTATTCCTAATGATCGTCTTTTAGATATCGTTGATAAATCAACACCTATGATGGAAGCATTCAAAGAAGCAGATAATGTATTACGTCAAGGTGTACAAGGTATCTCGGACTTAATCGCTGTTTCTGGTGAAGTTAACTTAGACTTTGCTGACGTTAAGACTATTATGTCTAACCAAGGTTCAGCATTAATGGGTATCGGTGTATCTTCTGGTGAAAATAGAGCAATCGAAGCTGCTAAAAAAGCCATTTCTTCACCATTATTAGAAACTTCAATCGTAGGCGCACAAGGTGTCTTAATGAACATTACAGGTGGAGAGTCACTTTCACTATTTGAAGCTCAAGAAGCAGCAGATATTGTTCAAGATGCAGCAGACGAAGATGTTAATATGATCTTTGGTACAGTTATAAACCCAGAATTACAAGACGAATTAGTCGTTACAGTAATTGCTACTGGATTTAATGACAAACCTTCTAATGCTCGTAAACCACAAGGTGGCGGAGCATTTGGTGGAACTACAGAAGAACCTGCTTCTAAAAGAGAAGAAGGAGAATCACTAGGTAGAAAAGCTTCATTTGAAAATAAATCAGCAAATGAATCAACTGATGATAGTGATATTCCAAGTTTCATTCGAAATAGAGAAGATAGACGTTCTAGACGCTCTAGACGATAAATGAACTTAAAAAGTCATCAGGCTAAGTCCTGATGACTTTTTTTGTTAGGAGAGATGAAATGAAAGAGATTTTTAATCAACATAATCATTATTTATCATATGAAGCCGATGATAGAAATGATTTAACGATAGGTATTACAACTCGTCAAGGTGGTTATAGTCCATATCCGGAGAATGCATTTAATATGGCGCGATATATCAATGACGATCCAGATAATATTTCAAAGCATCAGCAAATATTAGCCAATGAAATTAATTTTAGTTGTGACAATTGGGTATTTCCAATTCAAACACATGAGAATAAAGTTCGAGAAGTATCTTCAAAGGATAAAGGTACAAATATCAATGCATTAACTGAAGCACTTCATGGAATAGATGGACTTTATACTTATGAGTCTGACCTATTATTAACGATGTGCTTTGCAGATTGTGTACCAATCTATTTATATGATACGCAAAATGGTTATATTGGTCTTTGTCATGCCGGATGGAGAGGTACGTATTCCCAAATTATTAAAGAGATGATTGAACAATATAACGGAGACGTTTCAAATTTGAGAGTTGTTATAGGACCATCCACATCTGACAGTTACGAAATTAACGAAGACATTTATCAAAAGTTCAAAACATTACCAATAGACTCTGAAGCGTACATTGTACAAAGAGGACAAGATAGATACGCCATAGATTTAAAACAAGCAAATGAACTACTTGCCATACATTATGGTGTTAATCCTGAACATATCGTTAAGACGAATCATTGTACGGCTAGTGAAACGGATTTATTCTTCTCATATAGAGTAGAAAAAGGGCAAACTGGTAGAATGCTTGCATTTATAGGTAGAAAGTAGGTATAGATTTGAAATCAGTAAAAGAAAATTTAGTAGAAATCAATTCACAAATTTGTAACAGTAGTGAAGAATCAGAATTTAATACGGCGCCTCAAGTGATTGTTGTGACAAAATATGTTACAATAGACCGAGCTAAAGAAGCTTATGAAGCAGGCTTGAAAAACTTTGGAGAAAATCGTATTGAAGGATTTTTGGAAAAGAAAAAGCA
The DNA here is from genome assembly GCF_022386455.1 of Mammaliicoccus sp. I-M35. NCBI lineage: Bacteria > Bacillati > Bacillota > Bacilli > Caryophanales > Staphylococcaceae > Mammaliicoccus > Mammaliicoccus sp. I-M35. Next base: position 44,218 of record NZ_JAJNIL010000005.1, read on the forward strand.
TCTTCCAGATGATGCTATCATGCATTTTATTGGATCATTACAAACAAGAAAAGTAAAAGACATCATTAATGAAATTGATTATTTACATGCATTAGATAGATTAAAATTAGCTAAAGAAATTGAAAAACGTGCTGAACATGTTGTAAAATGCTTTGTTCAAGTGAATGTTTCGGGAGAAGAATCAAAACATGGCATGTCGCCTGATGAAGTTATCCCATTTATTCGAGAGCTTAAGGATTTTAAACATATTGAAATAGTTGGTTTAATGACTATGGCACCATTAACTGAAGACAAAATAAAATTAAGACAATATTTTAACCAACTAAGATTATTGAAAGAGAAAGTACAATCCTTAAACTTATCATATGCACCTTGCACTGAATTATCTATGGGCATGAGCAATGATTTCAATGAAGCAATATTAGAAGGTGCTTCTTATGTAAGAATTGGTACAAAATTAGTTGGCGAATAGGAGTGTAAATTATGGCAATTAAAGATGTATTTAAAGGCTTTTTCGTAGTCGATGAAGAAGAAGAAGTATACGAAGAGCCACAAAGAGAACAAACAAAATCACCACAACAAGAATCATCTATACAAGAACAAAAACCAAAACAACAATCTTTAAAAAGTGTACCAACACAAAAATCAAATACAACTAGATACCAATCACAACGTTCTCGTGATTTTAAAAAACCTGAAAGGAAAGAGGCCATGACTGAGAAACGTACAAATTCATCTCAAACGAATGTCGTTAGTATGAGCGGGAATATGGATTTTGCGCAAAGTTCAAAAATGTGCTTATTTGAACCAAGAGTATTTTCAGATACGCAGGATATCGCCGATGAACTTAAAAATAGACGTACAACATTAGTAAACTTACAACGCATTGACAAAGTATCAGCTAAAAGAATTATAGACTTCTTGAGTGGTACTGTTTATGCGATTGGTGGAGATATAAGACGTGTAGGAACAGACATCTTCTTATGTACACCTGATAATGTTGAAGTAGCTGGATCAATTACTGAGCAACTAGAACAAGTTGAACCTTATCAAGAATAGAGGAATTTAAGATATGGATAGTGGATTATTAAGTACGATATTAGGCTTTGTATTATTCGTCGTTAAAATTTATCAATATGGTATGATCGTTTATTTCCTTACATCATGGTTACCAGGCGTTAGGGAAGGCGCATTTGGACAATTTTTAGGGAAAATATATGAACCATTTTTAGAACCATTTAGAAAAATCATCCCACCTTTAGGTATGTTAGACATATCTTCATTAGTGGCGTTTATAACGTTAAGTTTATTCTATGTTGGTTTAGTTAATATATTTAATATGATTGTACCTGTAATGCCAATATTATAATTAAACGATAAATGACAGTAGGGTGAGACGTAATGTCACATCCTATTTTTTATTGAATTAGAGGTGTCAAAATGGATATATATCAACACTTTAGAAAAGAAGAAAAAGAGATTATTGATTTATTTTTAAATAGGTGTGAAGTTGCTGAACGAAATTATCAACCAGTGCTTACAGAATTTCTGGACCCTAGAGAACAATTTATATTACAAACAATCGTGGGTGGCTTCGATGATTTAAATGTACATTACTTTGGTGGGAATGAAGAATCAGAAAGAAAACGTGCAATCGTCGCACCTGATTATTTTGAACCGACTGAAGCGGATTATGAGATGGTTCTTATTGAGCTTACTTATCCTTCAAAATTTGTTAAATTGACGCATCGTAATGTATTAGGTACGATCATGTCGCTTGGGATTGATAGAAATCAACTAGGGGATATTATTGTTAATGACCGTATACAGTTTGTTTTGACAAAGAGATTTGAATCGTATATTATGATGGAATTAACAAAGATTAAAGGTGCTGGAATCAAATTGAGTTCTATTCCATTCCAAAATATGATACAATCAAGTGAGAATTGGCAGACACATGACGCAACTGTAAGTGCATTGAGATTGGATGTAATCATTAAACACCTTACAAATACGAGTAGAACAATTAGTAAGAAATTGATTGAAAGTAAACGCGTTAAAGTCAATTATAGAGAAATCGAACAAGTAGACTTTATAGTCGAAGAAAATGATTTGATCTCTATTAAAGGATATGGACGTGCGAAGATCATTCAAAATAATGGAACTTCAAAAAAAGGCAAGATAAGAATAGCTTATCGAACATTGTTTAAATAGTGCTGAGGAGGAAAACTTATGGCATTTACCCCAGAGGAAATCAAACAAAAAGAATTTAGTAGAGTTCATAAAGGATTAGATGAAACTGAAGTACGTGGATATCTACAAACTTTAAGTGATGAAATTGAAAAATTAAAATCAGATAAAGCGCATTTACAAAGTATTATAGATGATAAAGAAGAGAATATTAGTCGATTCAAAGCAGTCGAAAATACAATCTCTGACGTATTATTACAAGCGCAAAAAACAAGTGAAGAAACGAAACATACTGCTGTATTAAAAGCAGATGCTATTATTAAAGAAGCAGAGGGACGTTCTGATCAAATCGTTAATGATGCACTTCAAAAAGCGCGTCATATCAGTTTCCAAACTGAAGATATGAAACGTCAATCAAAAGTCTTTCGTTCACGTTTCCGCATGTTAGTTGAAGCGCAATTAGATTTATTGAAAAATGAAGATTGGGATTATTTACTGAATTATGATGTCGATCAACAAAAAGTTACTGAAGAAAATATTGACATTTTGAACAAAGAAGAAGAAAATAATCAAGAACAGATAAATAATCAAGCAGTTAAAAGTGAAGAGGACAAGTCTGAAGAATAAACGAATTGAGAAGCGAGTTAGGGATAGTGAGAGCCTAATAAATTCATTTCTTTAGGTATCACCTGTTTGCGAATATGATATATGTTTAATGAGTGAACTCTAAGTTGAGTTAATAAGGGTGGTACCGCGATGTATGTCGTCCCTATTATTTCAGCTTAGAGTTTTTTTATATTATTTTTATTAAGAAGGAGATTAAGACTTATGGATTACAAAGATACGTTACTTATGCCTAAAACAAGTTTTCCAATGAGAGGTGGTTTACCAAATAAAGAACCACAAATTCAAGAAGAGTGGAAAGAGAAAGATTTATACAATAAAATTTTAGAAAAAAATAAAGGTAATACACCATTTATTCTTCATGATGGTCCTCCATATGCTAATGGTAATTTACACATGGGTCACGCTTTAAATAAAATTTTAAAAGATATCATCGTTAGACAAAAAGCAATGTCTGGATATTATGCACCTTACGTGCCAGGTTGGGATACACATGGTTTACCAATCGAGCAAGCTTTAACAAACAAAGGTGTTAAAAGAAAAGAAATGTCAATTGCTGAATTCAGAGAAAAATGTAAAGAATTTGCATTAGAACAAATTGAATTACAAAAAGCTGATTTCAGACGTTTAGGTGTAAACGGTGATTGGGATAATCCATATATTACGTTAAAACCTGAGTTTGAAGCGGCACAAATTAGAGTATTCGGTGAAATGGCTGCTAAAGGTTTAATCTATAAAGGTAAAAAACCAGTTTACTGGTCTCCTTCAAGTGAATCGTCATTAGCTGAAGCTGAAATTGAATACCAAGATAAAAAATCACCTTCAATCTATGTAGCATTTAATGTAGTAGATGGTAAAGGTGTTGTAGATGAAGATGCAGCATTTATTATTTGGACTACAACTCCATGGACAATTCCATCAAACTTAGCAATTGCTGTTAATCCTAAATTGAACTACGTACAAGTAAATGTAGAAGGCAAAAAATACGTTGTTGCCCAAGCACTTCTTGATTCAGTTTGTGAAGCATTAGACTGGAATAAAGAAACAATTACAATTGATAAAGAATTCAGTGGAGCTGAATTAGAATATGCAACAGCGCAACATCCGTTTATCGATCGTACTTCATTATTAATTTTAGGTGACCACGTTACAACTGATGCAGGTACAGGTTGTGTTCATACAGCACCAGGTCACGGTGAAGATGACTATATCGTTGGTCAAAAATATGGTCTAGGCGTGCTTAGTCCAATTAATGATAAAGGTGTATTCACTGAAGAAGCTGGAGAATTTGAAGGTCTATTCTATAATAAAGCTAATAAAAATATCACTGAAAAATTAGACGAAGTTGGCGCATTATTAAAACTTACATTCTTCAAACACTCATATCCACATGACTGGAGAACTAAAAAACCAGTTATTTTCAGAGCTACTGAACAATGGTTCGCTTCAATCAGTAAAGTAAGACAAGATATTTTAGATGCAATTGATGATACGAAGTTTAAAATCGATTGGGGTAAAACACGTCTTTACAATATGATCAGAGATAGAGGAGAATGGGTTATCTCTCGTCAAAGAGTATGGGGTGTACCTCTACCAGTCTTCTACGCTGAAAATGGCGATATTATCATGACTGAAGAAACAATTAATCATGTTGCAAATCTATTCGAACAACACGGTTCAAATATTTGGTTTGAAAGAGAAGCGAAAGACTTATTACCAGAAGGCTTTACGCATGAAGGTAGCCCAAATGGTGAATTCACTAAAGAAACAGATATTATGGACGTATGGTTCGATTCAGGTTCAACTCATAGAGGTGTGTTAGAAACACGTCCAGAATTATCATACCCAGCTGATATTTATTTAGAAGGTAGTGACCAATACAGAGGTTGGTTTAACTCTTCAATCACTACATCAGTAGCAACTAAAGGTATCTCACCATACAAAATGTTACTTTCTCACGGTTTCGTAATGGACGGAGAAGGTAAGAAAATGAGTAAATCATTAGGTAACGTAATCGTTCCTGATAAAATTGTGAAACAAATGGGTGCTGATATCGCGAGATTATGGGTAAGTAGTGTAGACTACTTAGCAGACGTACGTATCTCAAACGACATCTTAAAACAAACTTCTGATGTATATCGTAAAATTAGAAATACATTCCGTTTCTTATTAGGTAATGTGAATGATTTCAATCCAGCAACAGATAGTGTGAAATATGAAGATATGCTTGAAATCGATCAATATATGCACAATAGATTAAATCAATTTATTGGCCGTACTTTATCTCACTATGAAGCATTCGACTATCTAGATATTTATCAAGATATTCAAAACTTCATTAACGTAGAATTAAGTAACTTCTACTTAGACTACGGTAAAGATATCCTTTATATCGAACAAGTAGATTCATTAAAACGTCGTAGTATGCAAACAGTGCTTTATGAAACATTAGTTAAATTAACTAAAATTTTAGCACCAATCATTCCACATACAGCTGATGAAATTTGGGGACATATTCCACATGTTGAAGAAGAAAGTGTTCATTTAACAAATATGCCAGACCCACATGAAGTTGATACAGAATTAGTGGAAAAATGGTCTAAACTGATGAAATTAAGAGACGATGTTAACAGAGCATTAGAAGTTGCACGTAATGAAAAAGTAATCGGTAAATCATTAGAAGCACACATCACATTATCAAACTCAGAAGACTTTGATACAGTTGAATTCTTAAGTCAATTCCAAGACTTACAACAACTCTTCATTGTATCTAAAGTAGATGTCGTTGATGAATTAACAGACGGCGAAGCATATGAATATGTGAAAGTTAAAGTGAAACATGCTGACGGAGAAAAATGTCAACGCTGTTGGAACTATTCAGACGAACTAGGCTCAGTAGGCGAATTAGATAACCTATGCCCACGCTGTCAAACAGTTGTAAAAACATTAGTATAAATTTAATAATCATAAACGAACTCACGAGATATAAATCTCGTGAGTTTTTTTGTAGAAAAAATTATGTCTAACAATTTTTATATGAGGCATAATTTAATATGATAAATGTAAAAAAATATATTGAATGGTAAAAATTTACATTGTATAATATCCTTAATTAATCTGAGGTATAAATTTCTTCAATATAGATAAAGTATAGGCGATAAAAATATAAACCGAAATATAAGAAAGTTATATGAAGGTTAAAATTTAAAATACTATATTTGTATTCAAAAAGGGGAGAAGTTTATGTTAATGAAAATACTTTTATCAACATTGTTATGTACAACACTAACTACACCTTTAATAGGTAAAGTTAATGCAGAAGAAGTGAAACAAGATAAACCTGTTAAATATGTGTTTCATAATGGAGGAAATTCTGGAGTAATTATTAATTTAGATGGTTCAATGACAATACCTGACCCTAACGGAGACCATTGGGATGTTGTAGGTATGCCAGTCGACCTTTATGTGAAGAAAAATGGTGTAGATACTGATGAACTCACACCAAAGTATAAACACATATGGGATCAATGGGCGTACTATGATTTTTATGCATCAAAAGGTCGAACTGCTGATTTATTCGTTGGAGAACATCCTAGACCATTAGATGGGGAAATATTTGTACCTAAATATGATAATACTTCAGATAACACAAAAGTTGATGATAAAATAGATAATCAAAATAATGTAAATGATAAGAATAATGACAAAAAAGATGAACCTAAAAATGATCAAACAGTACCTAATAAAAACACTACTGACAATCAGTCTATGACAGAACAACCAAAACAAGATGTTCCTGCTAAAGTAGAACAACCGGCTAAAGTTGATAAAAATTCTGATACTCATAGTAATGTAGTTGATAAGAAAGATACTGCTAATCAAAATAAAGCTAATACAAATAAAGATAATAAGGCTATATCTAATAATAAATCTAATGATCAAAATAAAGTGGCAATGAATAATCAAAAGTCTGATCCTCAATCTTCTGATTCTTCTAAAAAGGTTGATATGAAAAAAGAAGACAATAATAAAGATTTAAAGGCTAAGGCTACTGACAATAAAGCTAAATCTGATAAACAACAAAAAGAATTACCTAAGACGGGTGAAAGTGATAGTACGTGGTTACGTAATGGTTTAGTCATTTTATCTGCTTTAATTTTTCTTGGTATTTATAGATTGTCTCGTAAGTATGAAGTGTAATTTAATGAATGAAAGAGATTAAGCAATTGTGGTTGCTTGATCTCTTTTTGTTTTGTTTATTAGTTTCTTATTTATGCGAGAAAATATATGTGATGTGGTGTTTGAATTAGATGTGTAATTTAAAAGATCATATTAACAATTAGGTCGTGTTATGTGGTAAAATAATCAAGATTGGAGTGGAAAGCAGATGCGTAAAGGTTACAATGTACCGATTTGGAGTACTTTTATTATTATATTAATCGCGCTTGATCAACTTACTAAATTTTTAATTGTTAAATCTTTAGAAGTGGGTGAGTCTATAAAGGTTATCAGTAATTTTTTATATATTACATCTCATAGAAACCAAGGTGCTGCTTGGGGGATTTTACAAGGGAAAATGTGGTTATTTTATATCGTAACAATTGTCGTGCTCGTTATTTTATTTATGTTCTTTAAGAATGAAGGATATGGACGACCTGATGTTCAACTTGGACTAAGTTTATTAATTGCAGGGTCAATTGGTAACTTTATAGATCGTTTGTTTAGAGGAGAAGTTGTTGATTTTGTTGATACATATATTTTCAGCTATAATTTCCCGATATTTAATGTAGCAGATGCTGCTTTAACGATAGGTGTCATTGTATTGATAATTGTGATTTTATTTGAGGGCAAGGAGGAAAAAGCTTGAATACATTTGAATTTAAGATAGAGACAGAAAATGAAATTGGTGTAAGAATTGATAAATTATTACCTGATTTGAATCCAGATTGGTCAAGAAATCAAATTCAAGATTGGATTAAATTAGGTTTAGTTGAAGTAAATGGTAAAGTCATTAAAGCAAATTATAAGACGAAGCTTAATGATGTGATTGTTGCGACTGAGAAAGTAATCGAAGAGGTCGATATTGTCGCAGAAGATTTAGGTATTGAGGTTTATTATGAAGACAAAGATGTTGCGGTCGTTTATAAACCTAAAGGTATGGTTGTGCATCCAGCACCTGGCCATTATACAGGTACGTTAGTAAACGGATTGATGTATGTGATTAAAGATTTATCAGGTATTAATGGTGAAATTAGACCTGGTATTGTACATCGTATAGATAAAGATACATCAGGTTTATTGATGATTGCTAAGAACGATATTGCACATAGAGGATTAGTTGAACAGTTAGTTGATAAAACTGTGACAAGAGAATATACAGCACTTGTACATGGTAATATACCTCACGAATTTGGAACAATTGAAGCACCAATTGGTAGAAATCCTAAAGAACGTCAAGAAATGGCGATTGTGGATGATGGTAAAGAAGCTGTGACGCACTTTAATGTAATTGAAAAGTTCGAAAAATATACATTGGTTAAATGTCAATTAGAAACGGGTCGTACGCACCAAATCAGAGTGCATATGAAACATATTGGTTTTCCTTTAGTAGGCGATCCTAAATATGGACCGAAGAAGACATTGAACATTGGTGGACAAGCTTTACATGCTGGATTATTAGGATTTGAACATCCAGTTACTGGTGAATATATTGAAAAAGAAGCGCCTCTACCAGAGTATTTTGAAACATTATTAGAGAAATTAAGAAATCACGAAGATAAAAAATAAGTACAACGTGTAATAATACTTATTTAATTTTATTTAAACTTTGACATCATATGAAAAAAACGATATTATTGTTTTAACAATTAAAGCGTCTTTAACAGACAGTCCAGAGAGGCTGAGAAGACATAATATGAGCGTGTAGACCATATTTGTATGGTACTAGTGTATACTCATGTCTTCTAAAGACGTGAGTATTTTTTTGTGGAAGGAGATTGAATATGGCTGAGAGGTTAATCATGGATGCTGCTGCTGTAAACAGAGCATTAACAAGAATGTCACATGAAATACTTGAAAAGAACAAAGGTACTAAAGATATTGTCTTGTTAGGCGTAAAGACAAGAGGTGTATTTCTTGCGAATAGAATTGAGCAGAAAATCCAAGACATCGAACAAGTTCAAGTACCAACTGGAGAAATTGATGTTACACATTATCGTGACGATGTTCAGAATCAGCAAGGTACGATTAAAGTGAAATCATTTAATATCGATGTAGATATTAACGATAAGCATGTCATCATTGTAGATGATGTCCTTTATACAGGTAGAACGGTTAGAGCTTCATTAGATGCTATATTAGATCACGCAAGACCACGAAAAATAAGTTTAGCAACTTTAGTCGACAGAGGTCATAGAGAGCTTCCGATTAGAGCAGATTATGTAGGTAAGAACGTTCCAACATCATCTAATGAATCAGTTGTCGTTGAACTAGAAGAGTTTGACCAACAAACAGCAGTAAAATTAAATTAAATAAATCCTTTTAAATCAGTACGAGAGACTGGCAAAGGAGCTTATATGGTTACAGGAGATAACTATACCTTTATAGGTATCACTGTATACATAGATCCCTTTGCATATCTTGTAAAGGGATCTTTTTTTGAATAGGAGAATGGAAATGTCACATAATGAAGAAATGTTTAAACGAACAGTAGAACCCATACTAGATGTTAATGATAAACCTAAAGCATCACAATGGTTCTTCTTAAGCTCACAGCATTTATTTGCAATGTTCGGAGCAACGGTACTTGTACCATTTCTAACAGGCTTACCTGTTTCAGCAGCACTCATTGCATCAGGCTTAGGAACGCTACTTTATATACTGATAACGAAAGGAAAGATACCAGCTTATCTCGGTTCGAGCTTTGCATTCATAACGCCGATTATTGTCGGACTCAAGACACATGACCTTGGTGAAATGCTTGTCGCATTATTTATGAGTGGTGTTCTTTACGTCATTATCGGTTTGATTATAAAGGTTACAGGCACGAATTGGTTGCTTAATCTGTTACCACCAGTTGTAGTAGGACCTGTCATCATGGTTATCGGACTTGGATTAGCGCCGGTAGCCGTTAACATGGCGATGTACACAGATTCAAATGCAATGAAAGGCTATAGTGGCATTTACATTACAGTCGCACTCATCACATTAATTACAACAATTATCGTTTCAGTATTTTTCAAAGGATTCTTATCAATCATTCCAGTACTTATCGGAATTATTGTTGGATATATATCTTCATTATTATTTGGAATTGTGGACTTAGCGCCGATTTCAAAAGCAAAATGGATTCAAATGCCTGATATTTACTTACCGTTTCATGATTACACACCATCGCTACAATGGGGACTTATCTTAATCATGCTGCCAATCGTTTTTGTAACGGTTAGTGAGCATATCGGTCATCAAATCGTCATCAATAAAATTGTCGGTAAGAACTTCTTCAAAGATCCAGGTTTACACCGCTCATTAATCGGTGACGGGGTATCAACGATGATGGCTTCAATTATTGGTGGGCCACCAAGTACGACATACGGTGAAAACATTGGCGTACTTGCCATTACAAGAATTTATAGTATATGGGTAATCGGTGGTGCAGCAGTACTTGCACTAATCTTAGGATTTGTTGGTAAATTCACAGCGATGATTTCAACAATACCAACACCAGTTATGGGTGGTGTTTCCATACTATTATTCGGAATCATTGCTTCAAGTGGTTTGAGAATGTTGGTGGAGAACAATATCGACTTCGGTGACAACCGTAACTTGATCATTGCTTCTGTCATTCTCGTATTAGGAATTGGTAAAGCACATTTAGACTTCACAGGTATTGGCATACATTTAAACATTGAAGGTATGGCTTTAGCAGCAACAGTAGGTATCTTGCTCAATCTTATATTGCCAAAGAAAATAAAATAATTCTCAGGAGGCGTGTCATATGAAAAATTTATTAACAATGACTGATTTAACTAAAGACGACATCATGAAAATTATAACGAAAGCACAAGACATTAAAGAAAATGGTGCAGAAACTTTTGGTAAAGGCATGACGGTCGCAAACTTATTCTTTGAAAATTCAACACGAACAAAATGTAGTTTTGAAATGGCTGAAAGAAAATTAGGTTTGGAAGTCATTCCTTTTGAAATAAGTACTTCATCTGTTCAAAAAGGTGAATCTTTATATGATACTTGCAAAACTTTAGAATCTATTGGTGTAGACGCATTAGTCATTAGACATAGTGAAAATGCATATTATGACACATTACAAGGGCTTAATATTCCAGTATTAAATGGTGGAGATGGAAGTGGCCACCACCCGACACAAAGTCTTCTAGATATTATGACAATATATGAGGAATACGGTTACTTCGAAGGATTAAAAATTTTAATCTCAGGTGATATAAAAAATTCAAGAGTAGCAAGAAGTAATGCAGATGCTTTAACGAAACTTGGTGCGGAAGTGATGTTCTCAGCACCGGAACAATGGAAATGTAACTTTTCAGATGTACCATATGTAGAAATTGATGATGTGATAGAAGAAGTAGACGTTTGTATGTTGTTAAGAGTACAAAATGAAAGACATGATTCAGGTACGACGTTTAGTAAAGAAGACTATCACAATGCATACGGACTGACGATAGATAGATATAACAAACTTCATGACAATGCAATCGTCATGCATCCAGCACCAGTCAACCGAGGTGTTGAAATAGATACTTCACTTGTAGAAAGTTCGAAATCAAGAATTTTTAAACAAATGGAGAACGGCGTGTTCATTAGAATGGCATGTATACATGATGTACTTAATCACAAGGAGGAAAAAGTAAAATGTCACTTATAATCAAAAATGGAAAAATCTTATTAGAAGGTCAATTAGTTAACAAGGAAATTGAAATTGAAGATGGCAAAATTAAAAAAATAGATGATTATATAGAAGTAGAGAATCAAGAAGTTATTGATGCGAAAGGACATTTTATTTCAGCAGGATTTGTTGATGTACATGTACATTTAAGAGAACCTGGTGGCGAACATAAAGAAACAATTGAAACAGGTACAAAAGCAGCAGCAAGAGGCGGATTTACAACAGTATGTCCAATGCCTAATACAAAGCCTGTCCCAGATTCAGTTGAACATTTAGATCGTCTTCACAAAATCATTGATGAGCATGCAGTGGTAAGAGTATTACCTTATGCATCCATTACAGTAAGACAAGCTGGTAAAGAGCATGTTGATTTCAAAGCATTAAAAGATAGAGGGATGTTCCAATTTACTGATGATGGTGTAGGTGTACAAACAGCTTCAATGATGTATGAAGCGATGCAAGAAGCGGCTAAAATCGATAAAGCAATCGTAGCACACTGCGAAGATAATTCATTAATTTATGGTGGTGCAATGCATGAAGGTAAACGAAGTGAAGAACTTGGCATTCCAGGTATTCCTTCAATTTGCGAAGCGGTACAAATTGCTAGAGACGTGTTGTTAGCTGAAGCAGCAAATTGTCATTACCATGTGTGTCACGTGTCTACTAAAGAAAGTGTACGTGTCATTAGAGATGCTAAAAAAGCAGGTATTAAAGTAACTGCAGAAGTTACACCTCATCACTTATTACTTACAGAAGATGACGTACCAGGTGACGATGCGATTTACAAAATGAATCCACCTTTAAGAGCGAAAGAAGATAGAGATGCTTTAATCGAAGGATTATTAGATGGAACAATTGACTGTATCGCAACAGATCATGCACCACATGCTAAAGAAGAAAAAGAAGTGTCAATGGTTGATGCACCTTTCGGAATTGTAGGCAGTGAAACAGCATTCCAATTATTATACACACACTTTGTGAAAACAGGTAAATTCACATTAGAACAACTTGTTGCATTTTTAACAACGAAACCAAGTGAAACATTTAACTTACCTTATGGTCGATTAGAAGAAGGAAGCTACGCTGACTTAACTATCATAGACTTGGAAACAGAAAGACCGATACGAGCAGAAGAATTTGCTTCTAAGAGTACAAATACACCATTTATAGGAGAAGTCGTTTCAGGATATCCAATTTTAACAATTTGTGATGGAGAAATCGTCTTCAAGGAGGAAGTATAAGATGAAAAATAAAAGATACTTAGTATTAGAAGATGGTACAACATATAAAGGTTATGCATTAGGTTCAGATGATTTAACAGTTGGAGAAATTGTTTTTAATACAGCAATGACAGGTTATCAAGAAACAATTTCAGACCCATCATATACTGGACAAATTATTACATTTACTTACCCGCTTATTGGTAACTACGGGATAAACAGAGATGACTTTGAATCATTAACACCAACTTTAAATGGTGTTGTTGTGAGAGAAGCGTGTGATTACCCAAGTAACTTTAGATCAAGTAAGTCTTTAGATGAAACGTTAAAATTCTATCATATACCAGGTATTTCAGGTGTTGATACAAGAAGTTTAACACGTAAAATTAGAAAATTCGGTGTCCTTAAAGCTGGATTTACTGATAATGCCGATGAAATAGAAAGTCTTGTTCAGCGCTTAAATACTGAATCGTTAAGAACGGACGAAGTTGAACAAGTTTCATCAGTTAGACCATATATTTCAACAGGTGATGGCTATAAAGTTGTATTAATTGATTACGGTAAAAAAGAAAATATCGTGAGAGAACTTAATAGAAGAGGCTGTGATGTAACAGTCGTACCATATCAAACATCATATGAAGAAATACTGAATATCTCACCAGATGGCATAATGGTTTCAAATGGACCAGGGAATCCTGAAAGTGTACAAGAAACCATTCAAACAATTAAACAACTAGTCGGCAAAATACCATTCTTCGGCATTTGTTTAGGACATCAATTGTTTGCATTATCTCAAGGTGCAACTTCTTATAAGATGAAATTTGGTCATAGAGGTGCCAATCATCCAGTACAAAATCTACAAACTGGAAAAGTAGATTTAACAAGTCAAAACCATGGTTATGCAATTGATGAAGCGTCTATTGCACAAACTGATTTAGAAGTGACGCATATCGCATTAAATGATAAATCAATTGAAGGATTAAGACATAAAAAATATCCAGCATTTTCAGTACAATATCATCCAGAAGCATCACCTGGACCGCACGACTCAAACTATTTATTCGATGAATTTATTGAAATGATTAAATTACATAAAGCGAAGGAGCGTACAATCAATGCCTAAACAAACTGATATAAAATCCATCTTAGTAATTGGTTCTGGCCCAATCATTATAGGTCAAGCTGCAGAATTTGATTATGCAGGCACTCAAGCATGCTTAGCACTAAAAGAAGAAGGTTACCGCGTAATACTTGTAAACTCTAATCCAGCAACAATTATGACGGACACTGAAATAGCAGATACAGTATATATTGAACCTTTAACTTTAGACTTTGTGAGTCGCATTATTCGTAAAGAACAACCAGACGCATTGTTACCAACTTTAGGTGGACAAACTGGTTTGAACATGGCAATTGAATTACACGAAAATGGTGTATTAGAAGAAAATAACGTACGTTTATTAGGTACACAACTATCTTCAATCGAACAAGCTGAAGATAGAGATTTATTCCGTACACTTATGAATGAATTAAATGAACCAGTACCTGAAAGTGATATCGTGAATGATATTGAAGGTGCTTTAAATTTTGCGAACGAAATTGGCTACCCGCTAATCGTGCGACCTGCGTTTACAATGGGTGGTACTGGTGGCGGAATTTGTCACGATGAAAAAGAACTAATAGAAGTTGTTCAAAATGGCTTGAAATACAGCCCAGTAACACAATGTTTACTAGAAAAATCCATCGCAGGTTACAAAGAAATTGAATACGAAGTGATGAGAGACAAGAATGATAATGCCATCGTAGTATGTAACATGGAGAACATAGATCCAGTTGGCATTCATACAGGTGACTCGATTGTTGTTGCACCAAGTCAAACATTATCAGATGTTGAATATCAAATGTTAAGAGATGTATCTCTAAAAATTATTCGTGCATTAAAAATTGAAGGCGGATGTAACGTACAATTAGCACTTGATCCAAAATCACTAGATTACTACATAATAGAAGTTAATCCACGTGTATCAAGATCGTCAGCATTAGCTTCCAAAGCAACGGGTTATCCAATTGCGAAGTTAGCTGCCAAAATAGCAATCGGTATGACTTTAGATGAAATGTTAAACCCTGTAACGGGCACATCTTATGCAGCATTTGAACCAGCACTAGACTATGTTGTTTCTAAAATACCGAGATTTCCTTTTGATAAATTCGAAAAAGGCGAACGTCATCTAGGAACACAAATGAAAGCAACTGGGGAAGTCATGGCAATTGGTAGAACGTATGAAGAATCATTATTAAAAGCGATTCGTTCGTTAGAATATGGCGTTCATCATTTAGGTTTACCAAATGGCGATGAATTTGAATTAGATTTCATTGAAGAGAGAATTAAAGCACAAGATGATGAAAGATTATTCTTTATTGGTGAAGCTATTAGACGTGGTACATCACTTGAGAGAATAAATGAATTAACACAAATTGATTACTTCTTCTTGAATAAATTCAAACACATCATCGACATTGAACACGATTTAAAAGAGAAAAAAGGCGATTTAGACGCATTATTATGGGCGAAACAATACGGCTTTAGTGATAAAGTCATTGCACATAGATGGGAACAATCAGAACGAGATATATATGATTTAAGACAAGAACATGGTATTAACCCAGTGTACAAAACAGTAGATACTTGTGCTGCAGAATTCGAATCAGAAACTCCATATTTCTATGGTACTTATGAAGAAGAAAATGAATCTATAGTCACTGAAAAAGAAAAAATCATCGTACTCGGATCAGGTCCAATCAGAATTGGACAAGGTGTGGAATTTGATTATGCTACTGTACATGCTGTATGGGCTATTCAAGAAGCGGGTTATGAAGCAATTATTATTAACAACAACCCTGAAACAGTTTCAACAGACTTCTCAATATCTGACAAGTTATACTTTGAGCCACTGACTGAAGAAGATGTGATGAGTATCATTAATCACGAACAACCTAAAGGCGTAGTCGTTCAATTTGGTGGACAAACAGCAATCAATTTAGCAGATAAAATTTCACAAAAAGGCATTCAAATATTAGGTACGACGCTTGAAGATCTTAACAGAGCTGAAGATAGAAAAGAATTTGAAGCTTTATTACAAAAAATTGATGTACCACAACCATTAGGTAAAACAGCCACTTCAGTACAAGAAGCGATAGATAACGCAAATGAAATTGGTTATCCAGTAGTTGTGAGACCTTCATACGTACTTGGTGGAAGAGCGATGGAAATTGTATATGCTGAACCTGAATTGAGAAATTATATGGAACAAGCAGTTAAAGCAAGCCCAGAGCATCCAGTACTAATTGACCGTTATTTAACAGGTAAAGAAATTGAAGTAGATGCAATTTCAGATGGTGAAACAGTTGTCATTCCAGGTATTATGGAACACATTGAAAGAGCGGGTGTCCATTCAGGTGATTCAATTGCGGTATATCCACCTCAAACTTTAACGGATGAAGAAATTAATTTATTAGTCGATTACACAACGAAATTGGCAAAAGGCTTAAACATAGTTGGACTTATCAATATTCAGTTTGTGCTTTCTAAAGGAGAAGTATTTGTACTTGAAGTTAACCCAAGAGCTAGTCGTACTGTACCATTTTTAAGTAAAATTACTGAAATTCCAATGGCGAAGATTGCTACTAAAGCAATTGCAGGCATCACTTTGAAAGAACAAGGATATGAAAGTGGTTTAGCGCCATATAAAGAAGGTGTATATGTTAAAGCACCAGTATTCAGTTTTAATAAACTTAAAAATGTTGATATCACATTAGGACCTGAAATGAAATCGACAGGTGAAGTAATGGGTAAAGATAGTACTTTAGAAAAAGCATTGTATAAAGGTTTAACAGCAAGTGGTTTAAAAGTACAAGATCAAGGTACAGCATTATTCACTGTAAGTGATAAAGATAAAGGTGAAGCATTAACAATCGCTAAGAGATTTCATGAGATTGGTTATAGAATTTTTGCAACAGAAGGTACGGCACAATACTTTAACGAACATGACATCCCAGTGTATACGGTTGGTAAAATAGGTGGCGAACATGATCTTCTATCAGTAATACAAAAAGGTGAAGTACAACTTGTGGTCAACACAATGACAAAAGGTAAAGTATATGAAAGAGATGGATTCCAAATTAGACGTGAATCTGTAGAAAATGGTATACCATGTTTAACATCACTTGATACGGCAAATGCTTTAGCAGATGTAGTGGAAAGTATGACATTTAGAACTGAACAAATGTAGTGGGGGGATTATAATGTCCGAGATAATGACAGTTGTATCAAATAATCAAATAGCAGACGCAATTTTTGAATTAAAAGTACGTGGAAATCTTACGAAAAATATGAAAAAACCTGGACAGTTTGTTCATATTAAAGCTGGTACAGGAACTGAACATATGTTGAGAAGACCAATTTCAATTTGTGAAGTGAACCGTGAAGAAGACACATTTACTATGCTTTTTAGAAGAGAAGGACACGGTACAGAATTGATTTCACAATTAAAACAAGGTGATCCAATAGATGTGATTGCACCTTTAGGAAACGGATTCCCAGTTGATGAAGCGCAAAATACTGCCTTATTAGTCGGAGGTGGTATTGGCGTACCACCTATGTACGAATTGTCGAAACAACTCAATGCTAGAGGAATCAAGACGATTCACGTATTAGGTTTTCAAAGTGCTAAAGATGCATTTTATATAGACGAATTTAGTGCGCTAGGTGATACGTATGTTGCAACTGCAGATGGAACACTTGGTACTAAAGGATTTGTTACAACTGTTATTGAAAATTTAGACACACCCTTCGATATTTTTTACAGCTGTGGACCAAAAGCAATGTTGAAAGCTTTAACACTTCAATTAAGTGATGTGAAAGGTTATATTTCACTCGAAGAACGTATGGGTTGCGGCATCGGTGCTTGCTATGCATGTGTATGCCATACGGATAATGAAGCGGGTTATGTCAAAGTTTGTACAGACGGTCCCGTATTTGAAAAAGGAGCTGTCATCATATGAGTCGATTAAATATTTCGCTACCAGGGTTAAATTTGAAAAATCCAATCATGCCAGCAAGTGGATGCTTTGCTTTCGGAAAAGAATTCAGTCAGTTTTATGATTTATCAGAACTTGGCGCAATCATGATTAAAGCTGCAACTCAATTTGCAAGATACGGTAATGAAGCGCCACGTGTCGCTGAAACAGCAAGCGGTATGATTAATGCGATTGGTCTTCAAAATCCAGGTGTTCACCATATTATGGAACATGAATTGAAATACCTTGAACAATATGATGTACCCATTATTGCTAATGTTGCAGGTTCGACTGAAGAAGAATATGTTTACGTCGCCAAACATATTTCACAAGCATCAAATGTTCATGCACTAGAATTAAATATTTCTTGTCCAAATGTTAAAGAAGGTGGGATTCAATTCGGTACAGTACCTGAAGTGGCTAAAGAACTGACGAGAAAAGTAAAAGCTGTTTCAGAAGTGCCAGTGTATGTAAAGTTATCTCCTAATGTAACAAACATTGTAGAAATGGCGAAAGCTATTGCAGAATACGCAGACGGTATAACGATGATCAACACTTTAGTAGGATTAAGAATTGATGCGAAGACTGGAAAACCAATCATCAGTAATGTTATAGGTGGACTGAGCGGACCAGCAATCAAGCCAGTTGCATTAAGAATGGTATATGAAGTCAGTCAACATGTTGATATTCCAATTATCGCTATGGGTGGCGTGAGAACGGCTCAAGATGTCATTGATTTCATTTCAGTTGGTGCTGATGCAGTAGCAGTTGGAACAGCAAACTTTGAAAATCCAACAGTTTGTAAAGATATTATTGATGAATTACCTACATTACTCGATAAATTAGGTGTTGATCACATTACAGAACTTAAAGGTAGAACTTATAACCAACAAGGAGTTGTCAAATAACATGAAGAATACACCAATAATTGCATTAGACTTTGCAACTCTAGAGGAAGTTGATCAATTTTTAGATTTATTTAACGAACCCCTATTTGTAAAAGTAGGTATGGAACTTTATTTGCAAAATGGTCCTGAAACGATCAACCGAATTAAAGAAAGAGGTCATGATATCTTTTTAGATTTAAAGTTACATGACATTCCAAACACGGTTAAAGGCGCATTAAAAGGATTAGGTAAACTCAATATCGACTTAATCAATGTACATGCAGCCGGTGGTAAAAACATGATGGCTGCTGGACTTGAAGGATTACGTGAGACAAATCCTAATGCTAAGTTAATAGCTGTAACTCAGTTAACTTCTACTACAGAACAACAAATGAAAGATGAACAAAATATTCAATCATCCATCAATGAATCAGTCGTGCACTATGCAAAAATGGCACATGAAGCAGGACTTGATGGTGTCGTTTGTTCACCATTAGAGTCTACTTTAATTCAAGACCATATCGGCGAAACTTTCTTAAAAGTAACACCAGGTATACGTTTAGAATCTGATAAGACACATGATCAACAACGTGTGACAACGCCAGAAGACGCTAAAAAATTAGGCTCAACACATATAGTAGTGGGTCGTTCAATTACGCAACATGAAGATCCAGTAGCAAGATATCACGAAATATTACAAAGATGGGAAGGATAATTCATATGACTCAAAATATCGCACAATCATTATTAGAAATTAAAGCTGTAACACTTTCACCTGACGATCCATATACATGGAGTTCAGGCATTAAATCACCGATTTATTGTGATAATAGAGTGACATTAGCATATCCTGAAATTAGAGAAAATATTTATCAAGGTTTAATTCAATTGATCAAAGTACACGCTCAAGACGCTGAAATTATTTCTGGTACGGCAACAGCAGGTATTCCGCATGCAGCATTTGTTGCGGATCAACTAAAATTACCGATGAGCTATGTGAGGTCTAAAAGCAAAGGTCATGGTAAAGGGAATCAAATCGAAGGTGCTTTAAGCAAAGGGAAAAAAGTAGTTGTAATTGAAGATTTAATTTCAACAGGTGGTTCTTCAATTAATGCTGTTGAAGCTTTAATTGAAGATGGCGCGGAAGTATTAGGGGTATTTGCAATCTTTACATATGGTATTAACAAAGCAGAAGAAGCTTTCAAAGCAATCGATGTCCCATTTTATACTTTGTCTAATTATGATGAACTGATTTCAGTAGCTGAAAAAGAAGGTTATATCGAAAATAAAGATATAAAAACTTTAAAAGCTTGGAAAGATACTTTATAATAAAGTCAAGATAAGGGGGGTCTTTATGGAAAGCCAACATAAATTATCTGCTGCAGAAGAACAAGAGCAGATAAAAAAATGGGGACATATTAATGATTTTCTTAAAAAAGATTCTAATGCGAAACCTGACTTTAATCACTATGAAGTAAGAGACGAAAATATGTACGAACGTACAGGTTATTCGAATAACACAAACGTGAATAGACAGAGAAGATATGATTTAGGCGACAAAAATATATTCAAAAGTATCAAAAAAGAATTAGAAGCAAAAGGATTCTTTGATGATTAATAAGACATTAAGAAAAAACTACTAAAAAAATTGGTATCAATTTTTTAGTAGTTTTTATTTTTCAAGCATGAATATTCAGAAAATTGTATGAATTAAGAATGACGTTTGTTAAAATGTAAACGTATACACTTTTAAAGGGGGCGAAATGTATGAATAAACGTGATAATAAGTTTACGAATCAACTTTGGAAAGAAAGTGGACGTACGAAAGAAATGTTAAAGTTCTTTTCAACGGATGCATTAAAAAATCAAAATAAACCAGATCCTGAATTGAAAGCTTACAATACCGCACAACTTATCGGATTAATATTAGGTCCATTACTATTTTTAGTTGTGTTATTATTTTTCAAAGCAGATGGACTGAGTCAAAATGGTGTCTACGTTATGGCTGCCACTTTATGGATTGCCGTATGGTGGATTACTGAAGCTATACCAATTCCAGCAACAAGTTTAATGCCTTTATTCCTTTTCCCGTTAGGCGGAATTATGGATAGCGCGACAGTTTCAAGTGCATATGGAGATGATATTGTATTCCTATTCTTAGGTGGTTTCATTATTGCAGTTGCGATGGAAAGATGGAATTTACATACAAGAATTGCACTCGTCATTATTAAAAGTATTGGTACGAGTACAGGTAGAATTTTATTAGGATTTATGATTGCAACGGGTGCTTTATCGATGTTTGTTTCAAACACAGCAGCCGTAATGATCATGATTCCAATCGGTATGGCAATTATTAAAGAAGCAAATGAATTAACAGCAGAAGGTGATGGGCACCACAACTTATCACAATTTGAAAAATCACTCGTACTTGGTATTGGTTATGCAGGTACAATCGGAGGATTGGGAACTTTAATTGGGACACCGCCTCTTATTATTTTGAAAGGTCAATACGAGAAGATTTTCGGAGAAGAAATTGGATTCGGTCAATGGATGGTTATGGGTGTACCTACAGTCATTATCATACTCGCGATAACTTGGGCATATTTAAATTTTGTAGTATTTAAACATGACATGAAAGAACTTCCAGGTGGGAAAGAAATTATTACAAGAGAGTTAAAGTCTTTAGGTAAGACGACTTATGAAGAAAAAGTTGTATTCACACTATTCTGTTTAGCTGCATTTTTATGGGTATCTAGAGAATTCTTATTAGCACAATTACCTTTTACAGAATTAGTTAAAGATGGCACAATTTCAATGTTTATCGCTGTTATACTTTTCTTAATTCCAGCAAAACGCAAATTTGCTAGAATTCTTGATTGGTCAATTGCTAAAGATTTACCGTGGGGCATTTTATTACTATTTGGTGGTGGTTTAGCAGTAGCTTCTGCCATTACAGAAAGTGGATTAGATAAATGGATGGGTAAACAAATTTCAGGATTAGATGGCGTCAATATCATCTTAATTATAGGAATTGTTACGCTGTTTGTATTATTCTTAACAGAAATTACATCTAATACTGCAACAGCTACAATGATCTTACCAATTTTAGCTACAATTGCAGTTGGTATTCATGTACATCCACTAGCATTAATGATTCCAGCAGCAATGGCTGCAAACTGTGCATTTATGTTACCAGTCGGTACACCACCAAATGCGATTGTGTTTGGTACAGACAAAGTAACAATCCGAGAAATGGCGACAGCCGGATTTTGGTTAAACTTAATCAGCTGTGTAATTATCGTCGGATTTGTATGGTTCATGGTTCCGTGGTTATTTGGTATAGATTTAGTAGCAAGTAAATAATTGAAATAAAATTAAAAAAGCAATGCTTGGATGTTGATCCAAGCATTGCTTTATGTTGTATTTTAATCCATAAATAGTTTAATAAATATATATCCGACAATGATAATGGCTAACATAATGACGATCGGTAACAATAATGAAAGTGACATAAAATCTCTCCTTTGTCTTTAACGCTTAATAAGATTATACTAAATTATATACGATTTAAAAAATGATTAAAATCTGTTGATGGAGTGTTTATTCAATGATACCAAAAATTACGACATTTTTAATGTTTAACGGTGAAGCTGAAGAAGCGATTAATTTTTATACGTCTATTTTTAAAGATAGTGAAATTTTAACAATGGTTAAGTATGGTGAAGAGGGACCTGGTGAACCTGGGACTGTTCAACATTCTATATTTAAAATAAATGGACAAATATTTATGGGAATCGATCAAACGAATGGTGTTGAAATTGAGATGAATCCTGCAATGTCATTATATGTAACGTGTGAATCAGCAATGGAAATGGAACATTTATATTCAAAACTTAAATCGGGTGGCGCGATTCTTATGCCGAAAACAGAATTACCACCAACATTTAGAGAGTTTGCATGGGTTCAAGATAAATTTGGCGTGAACTTCCAACTTGCTTTACCTGAACAACAGTCATAAATGCAATATATAAAAGAAAAACTTTCATAACTGAAAAGCCTTTGAAAATGATTTCTGGCCAATCGAGTTATGAAAGTTTTTGTTATTTTTTAAGTAATTTTTTAATATCGTCATAATCAGTTGTGACATAAAGTGTTGTTTGACTGTCGTAAGTGACAAATCCCGGTTTAGCACCACTCGGTTTGTGGACATTCTTTATAGCAGTGTAGTCAACTGGGATTTGACCTGATTGACTTGCTTTAGAATAATACCCAGCAATCATTGCCGCTTCTTCGATTGTTTTTTGCGTTGGTTCGTCTTCTTGTATGACAACATGTGAACCTGGAATATCTTTCGTATGGAACCATAATTGATTTTTTCTTGCGACACGATGTGTTAAGTAATCGTTTTGTTTATTATTTTTACCTAATAAAATCGTTTGACCATCTGTAGAAATAAATGTCGTTAACGTAATTTTGTTAGAATTTTTCTTTTTCTTATTTTTACGTTTCTTAACAAAACCTTGATCTTCTAATTCTTCTCTAATGTCATCAATATCATCAACAGAAATATGGGCAAGTTGTTGTTCTAATGATTCGAAATATAAGATATTAGATTGTGTCAATTTGATTTGTTTATCTAATTCTATTTCACGTGTCTTAAGTCTGTTATATTGTTTGTAATAATATTGAGCATTCATTGAAGGTGATTTTGTTGGATTTAAAGGTATCGTAACAGGCTCATTGTTATAATAATTAATAGTTTCTAACGATTTGTCACCTTGTTTAATTTGATACATATTCGCCGTTATTAATTCTCCAAATAATTGTTGCTCATCTTTGTTACGAGCCGCTTCTCGCTCATTAATTAATTTCTCTAGTTTATGGCGATTTTTTTGAAGATGTTGGTCGACAATTTTAACTAAATCTAATGCACGTTGCTTAACGCGTTCTCTTTCACCACGTGATTCATAAAATCTATCTAAACATTCATGTAAATTATCAAAGGACATATAGTCATTTCCGTAAGAATGTAACGGCATAAAATAGAAAATTTCTTTGCCAGTCGAATCATCACTATAAATAACAGGATTAGGTGATTGTTGAACTTCATCCATTACTTCATTAAAAGCTTCCACTAATGTTTCTTGATTCATAAATGGACGTCTAGATGTAATCTCTTTCGTTATAAGTGGACTAAAACCTTCAAATTGTTGAAGGAGCTGTCGGTCAATTTTACCCGAATTAAAATCAATATATTTATTAATATCATCCACTTCGAAAGGATTTAATTTCTTAACAGTAGGTGGATATTCATATTTGAAACCTGGCATAATTGTACGAGCAGTATTAGTATTAGGTGTATGATGTTTAAAGCCGTCGATAATTTTACGGTCGCCATCAATTAAAATGATATTACTATGTCTACCCATAATTTCTAATACGATTGTTCGTTTTCTTAAATCACCAATTTCATCTCGAGAATGAACATCGATTTCTACTAAACGGTCATTACCAATTTGAGTAATACTTTGAATAATGCCGCCATCTAAATGTTTACGTAGCACTCTAAGAAACATTGGTGGGTCGAAAGGATTATCAAATTTTTCAGCAGTTAAGTGAAAACGACTGAAATTTGCATGTGTTGATAATAGTAATTGTTTATTTTTTCGTTCACTTCGAATTGTTAATATAATTGTGTCATTACTAGGTTCAGCAATTTTATGAATTCGCCCAGTTACGAGCGATTGTATATCTTCAACGATCTTTCTAGTAAATAAGCCATCAAAAGCCATTTGCATTCACACCTTTATCAAAAGTCAATTTATTGTAACATGTAAGGGATTAAATGAGTATAATTCTGTTTAATCTTTAAACGTCTCTAGCCATATAGAATTGAAATATGGTAAGATATAAAAAAACAAAATGATAATAAATCGTTAGTATTCATTAGGAAAGGTCGTTTGACATGAACATAGAAAAAGGGTTACTGATAGTGCTCTCTGGCCCATCTGGAGTTGGTAAAGGAACAGTACGTAAATCAATATTTGATGATCCGAGTACGGATTTTAAATATTCTATCTCTATGACTACTCGAAACATGCGTGAAGGAGAAACGGATGGCGTAGATTATTTCTTTAAATCAAGAGAAGAATTTGAAGCTTTAATTGCTGATGACCAATTTATAGAGTATGCTGAGTATGTTGGTAATTACTATGGTACGCCAGTACAATACGTAAGAGATACGATGGATAACGGTTATGATGTATTTTTAGAAATAGAAGTAGAAGGTGCGAAACAGGTTAGAAAGAAATTCCCTGAAGCATTATTTATTTTCTTAGCACCACCGAGTCTTGAACATTTGAAAGAAAGACTTGTCGGTCGCGGAACTGAATCAGATGAAATCATCCAGAACCGAATTCTTGAAGCGCGTAAAGAAGTTGAAATGATGAACCTTTACGATTATGTTGTTGTAAACGATGAAGTTGAATTAGCGAAAGAGCGTATTCAAGCCATCGTAGAAGCTGAACACTTAAAAAGAGAACGTGTTGAAGCACGTTACAGAAAAATGATATTGGAGGCAAAAAAATAATGTTATACCCACCACAAAACGAATTAAAAGACAGCATCAATTCTAAATATTTAGTTGTAACAACTGCAGCTAAGAGAGCACGTGAACTACAAGAACACCCTGACAGTTTATTATTAGATGAATATCGTTCACTAAAAAATGTAGGTCAAGCACTAGAAGAAATAGCAGCTCATAAAGTATATGCTAAATTAGAAGACTAATCATTTGAATTAACGAAAGACCTTTTATGTTTGGACGACCAATCCATACATGAAAGGTCTTTTTATTGAATATGGATATTGTAATTTAGATTCATGACAGTCTTTTTTAAAGAATGTATAATAAGTATAAAGTTTAAGAATCGAATTAATCGGAGGAGTACACAAATGAAGAATATACTTCTAGCTGTAACTGGAGGAATAGCTGCCTATAAAGCTATAGATTTAACGAGCAAATTAACACAAAGCGGCTATCAAGTGCGCGTCATGTTAACTGAACATGCGAAACAGTTTGTGACACCATTGGCATTTCAAGCTATCAGTCGCAATCACGTTTATACAGATACTTTTGACGAAAAAGATGTCAGTGAAATTCAACATATTACATTAGCTGACTGGGCTGATGCAGTCATTGTTGCGCCTGCAACAGCTAATACAATTAGTAAATTAGCGAATGGCTTAGCAGATAACATGGTGACTTCAACATTACTCGCTACGACTGCTCCTGTTTTTATCGCACCAGCAATGAATGTTCATATGCTTGAACATCCTTCTACCGTTGAAAATATGTCTCGTTTAAGAAATTATGGTTATAAATTCATCGAGCCTGGGGAAGGTTATTTAGCTTGTGGTTATGTTGCAAGAGGTAGAATGGAAGAACCGATTACCATTTTGACAATTATTGATGATTATTTTAAAGAACAAGCTCAACCACAAACATTTGCTTTAAAAGGTAAAAACGTACTTGTAACTGCTGGACCAACAGTTGAAAAAGTAGATGCTGTACGCTATTTTACAAATCGTTCAAGTGGAAAGATGGGTTATGCATTAGCTGAAGCTGCAAGAGATTTAGGGGCGAACGTTACATTGGTAAGTGGAGAGACAAATTTAACGCAACCTGTTGGCGTAGAATTTGTTCAAGTAACAAGTGCTGAAGATATGTTCCAAGCTGTTAAATCACGTATGAATGATATGGACATGATTATTAAAGCAGCAGCAGTCGCTGATTACACACCGGTTGAAACTTCTGAACATAAAATGAAAAAGAAAGATGGCGACTTACAGCTTACATTTAAAAGAACGACAGACATCCTTAAATATTTAGGGGAACATAAAGATAAGCAATATTTAGTTGGATTTGCTGCTGAAACAGATAATGTCGAAGAATATGCAATGGGTAAATTGAAAAAGAAAAATGCAGACGTCATTGTTGCCAATCACGTTGCGAATGAGACAATTGGTTTTAGATCTTCAGATAATGAAGTAGATATGTATTTTGCAAATGGTGATAAAGTACCAATTGCTAAAGCTTCTAAACAACAAGTGGCCATCAAAATTTTAAATGAAATTACTAGTAGGTGGGAAGATTGATTGCAAATGTAGTCGTAGATATTCCAGCTAAAAATGTCGACAAAATATTTGATTATTTAATTCCGCAAGATATTGAAGATATCGTCAAAGTCGGTGTTAGAGTTGAAGTGCCTTTTGGTCCACGTAAAATTCAAGGATTTGTCATAGGCATAAGTGAAGAATTAACAAGTGAAATTGATCAGTCAAAATTAAAATCAATCATTCGTGTTAAAGATTTTAAACCAGAGTTAACAGCGGAACTCATTGAACTGAGTGAATGGATGTCTAACTTTCATTTAGTTAAGCGTATTTCAGCTTTAGAAATTATGTTACCGAGTGCTGTCAAAGCTAAATATCAAAAAGTATATTGTGTTGCTGATCCAGAAGGGATTCCTGCACAATATTTAAATCATTTTAATAAAGAAGGTATTTTAACATTTGAACAAGCGCAACAACTTCAAATTGTTTCTATTTTAGAAGACTTTGTAGAAAATGAGGCAATTATAAAAGACACAATTGTAGGTCAACAACTCACAAGAAAATATGTAACTTGCGTAAGAATCGTCCCTACAGATCGATTAGATGAGATTTTGATGTCATTGAGTAAAAAAGAAAAACAACTCGATGTCATGAACTATTTAATTGAACATAGACGAGAAGATGTCATGCTCAGAACATTAAAAGAAGAAGGGTTCTCAGAATCGAGTATCAATACGCTTGTTAAAAATCAAATATTAGAAAAATACGATGGCATTATGAATAGAGATCCGTATGAGCATCGCATTTTTGAAAAAGAACATAATAAAGCATTGACTGAGGCGCAACATGAAGCTTTTACACAGATTGATGAAGCGGTTCGAAATAATGAATCGAAGACGTTTCTTTTACATGGTGTGACGGGTTCAGGAAAAACAGAAGTATATTTACAAACTATTGAGAATGTACTCAAAAAAGGCGAACAGGCAATTATGCTTGTGCCTGAAATTGCATTAACACCGCAAATGGTTAACCGATTTAAAGCGCGCTTTGGTGATGAAGTAGCTGTATTACATTCCGGTTTATCTAAAGGTGAAAAATACGATGAATGGCAAAAAATAAGAGATGGTAAAGCAAGTGTTTCAGTCGGTGCAAGATCAAGTGTCTTTGCACCATTTGAAAAATTAGGTCTTATTATCATTGACGAAGAGCATGAAGCAACTTATAAGCAAGAAGATTATCCGAGATATCATGCAAGAGAAATCGCGATATGGAGAAGTGAATATCACAAATGCCCAGTCGTATTAGGATCTGCTACACCAAGTCTAGAAACTTTTGCACGTGCAGAGAAAAATGTTTATCAATATTTAGGATTACCAGATCGTGTAAATCAACAGAAAATGCCTGAAATTGAACTTATTGATATGAGGGAAGAACTTCAAGAAGGTAATCGTTCGATGTTCTCTAATGACCTTACAAAAGCCATTCAAGATCGCATTGATAAAGGTGAACAAATTGTATTGTTCTTAAATAGAAGAGGACATTCATCATTTGTATTATGTAGAGATTGCGGGCATGTGCCACAATGTCCAAATTGTGATATCTCGCTTACATATCACAAAACACATGATGATTTAAAATGTCATTATTGTGGATACAGTGAACCTATGCCTCAAAGATGTCCAAGTTGTGAAAGTGAACATATACGACAAATGGGTGTTGGCACGCAGAAAGTAGAAGAAATTATATACGACACATTCGACCGCGCTAAAGTCATTAGAATGGATGTCGATACCACTTCGAAAAAAGGTGCCCACGAAAAATTATTAACAGCTTTTGGAAACCAAGAAGCTAATATTTTGTTAGGGACCCAGATGATTGCTAAAGGACTGGACTTTGAAAATATTACATTAGTAGGCGTACTTAATGCAGATACGATGTTAAACTTGCCAGATTTCAGATCAAGTGAAAAGACATTCCAATTATTAACTCAAGTTGCAGGTAGAGCAGGTCGACATGAGAAACAAGGCGAAGTCATGATTCAAACATATAACCCGGATCATTACGCAATCTTAGATGTTACAAGCAATGACTATATGTCCTTTTATCAAAAAGAAATGAAATTTAGACAGATTGGTAAGTACCCACCTTATTATTATCTTGTGAATTTGACTATTAGTCATACCGATATTAAAAAAGTATTAAAAGCATCCAAGCATATACATGGTATATTGTTGCAACACGTTACAACACAATCCTTTGTATTAGGACCATCACCAAGCCCGTTGTCACGTATTAATAATAGACATCGATTCCAAATATTAATTAAATTTAAGAACGAACCAGATTTATTAACAGCCTTACAATATTTAGATGATTATTATCACGAACAATACTTAAAAGATAAACTATCACTAGAAATAGATATTAATCCGCAAATGATGATGTAAATAGAAAGAAACCCGTGAAATGTGATGATTTCACGGGTTTTTCATATGAAGAGAGTGAATTCTAGTTCTCTTTTCTAATTTTACTGATATGAATATCTCTTGAAATTGCAATCAACGGACGAATAAGCATTTGGAAACTCCCAATTACAAATAGAACAGTTCCTGCAAAAGTAGTCGACTCATTAAAAAATAGAAAACTACCCGTTATAAATATCATCGCAAGAATGATATCGTTAATTTGATATAGAAATTTATAAAAAGTAACAACCTTAACATCAATATTGAATATGGTGAATTCCAATTCATTTTTATTTTTAGTGTGCATAATCCTCATCTCAAGTTGATAATATCAATAAATAGATTAAATTCAAGAGATTGATGTATGTGGGGGGAGAAGTACTGACCCCGTTATTAGCAGTTTTGGTCAAAGGTGCAAATACTGATGCCGTTATTAGCAGTTCTGGCCAAAGGTGCAAATACTGACCTCGTTATTAGCAGTTTTGGCCAAAGGTGCAAATACTGACCCCGTTATTAGCAGTTTTGGCCAAAGGTGCAAATACTGACCCCGTTATTAGCAGTTTTGGCCAAAGGTGCAAATACTGATACCGTTATTAGCAGTTCTGGTCCAAGGTGCAAATACTGACCTCGTTATTAGCAGTTCTGGCTAAAAGTGCAAATACTGATGCCGTTATTAGCAGTTTTGGCTAAAAGTGCAAATACTGACCCTGTTATTAGCAGTTCTGGCTAAAAGTGCAAATAGCAAACACCACACTAGTTTATTTAGGGGAAAATTTTCTATTTCTTTTCTTCTCTGATTTGAAATACTTGTTACAAACACGGCCAATTGTATATTGCTTCACCGGATAACACCACTGGATGGCTTCATCAAATGTGAAGCCGTCTCTTTTTAAATAATAGAGTTCTTTCAAATTGTACAGGACGATTTCTTCGGATTTGATCTTAGAGTAACAGTATGTGCAGTTATAGTAGATTTTACTTTCTACTATATTGATAGTGTGCATTTTTCTACAGCTCGGACATTTAATACCAGCTAAACTGAGATCGAAATATGGTGTGATTTCTTTTTGATAATAAGTGGAGTGAATTTTCTTGTGTTGTAATAAAAAGTTTAATATTGCGGGGTTAAACTTTGATGTATAAGATTGTAAAATTTCTTTGATTTGATTTAACTGATTGAAGTAGATGATATTCTGATTATGTGGCCAGTTTCCAACTGGTATAAAATGAGGGTTCGTAAAAATGATATAAGGCTGAATATCTATATGTATACCATTTTGATGCAGTAATTTTTCTAATTCAGATTTCATAAATTGAGTTTGTTTAATGGGGGATTTCGTAGTGAGTCCGTAACTATTTTTTAAGTAATCTTGTTCGAAGTGCCACTCATCTCTATAATGTTTAATTTCAAATAAGAAAAGTGTATTGTCTGTTGCGACTAAATAATCAATTTGGACATGATGTTGATTACCGAATTCGAAGTTATAAATATAGGTGACATTTGGTATCGTGTTTAAAAACGATTTGAAATACCGTTCTCCTTCTTTACCATTGTAATAAGTTAGAAGATTATTCCTCTCATCTTTCGATAAAATCTTCCGTGATTCAAGTGCGAGTAAATATTGATAGTAATCGGATGCGTTCATATAGGACTCCTTTTTGTTATTTATTGGTAATTCAATTTTACTTCGTTTACTCAAAAATTTCTATCAAATCAATATAAGCGACTGTAGATGAATTTTCTCTGTCGCTTTTTATATTGATTTACGTTATAATTATACGATGAGTTTTTAAAAAGGAGCGATAGATATGGCTGTAAAACCACTTGTTACGGTACCAAATCCAATATTAAATAGAGAAGTTAAAGATGTTGTGACTTTTGATGAGTCTTTAAAAACATTAATTGCTGATTTAGAGGATACAATGTTTGAAAATGATGGGGTGGGTATAGCTGCACCTCAAATTGGCGTTGATCTTAAAGTTGCGATTGTAGATATGGAGCAAGAAGGTATTTTGCAGCTGATCAATCCAACGATTGTTTCTCAATCTGAAGAAACTGAAGCTGATGTAGAAGGTTGTCTCAGCGTACCTGGTGTCTTTGGGGAAGTGAACAGAAGTAAAATGATTGTTGTGAAAAGTAATGATTTAAATGGTAATGAAGTTGAACTAACTGCGTATGATGATATTGCGCGTATTATTTTACATGAAGTAGATCATTTATATGGTGAGTTATTCACGGATAAGATGACAAGAGAAATTAGCGAAGAAGAACTAGAGGAGATGTATAAGGATGAGTAAAATTGTATTTATGGGTACACCAGATTTTTCTACAGGCATTCTTGAAATGTTAATCGAAGAACATGAAGTGATTGCAGTTGTTACTCAACCGGATCGTCCAGTAGGTAGAAAAAAAGTACTGACACCACCTCCTGTTAAAAAAGTAGCAGTTGAACACAATATTCCAGTATATCAACCTGAAAAATTAAATCATTCACCAGAATTAGAAGAGATTATTAATTTACAACCTGATTTGATCGTAACTGCAGCATTTGGACAGCTATTACCAAAATCATTATTAGATGCGCCAAAATACAAAGCAGTCAATGTGCATGCTTCATTGCTGCCTAAATATCGCGGTGGTGCTCCGATTCATTATGCAGTTATGAATGGTGAGAAGAAGACTGGCGTAACAATTATGTATATGGCAGAAAAATTAGATGCAGGTAATATTATTAGCCAAGATGAAATCGACATTAAAGAGAACGACACAGTAGGAGATGTTCATGATCAACTAGCAGTACTCGGTACAGCATTATTGAAACGAACTTTACCTACTATTTTTAATGGAACAAATGATAGCATTCCTCAAGATGAATCTCTAGTAAGTTTCGCTTCTAATATTTCAAGAGAAGATGAAAGAATTGACTGGACACAAGATGCTGAATCAATTCATAACCATATTAGAGGATTATCACCTTGGCCAGTTGCATATACAACGATGAATGATAAAAATATGAAATTGTGGCGCAGTGAAATAGTAAGAAATGTTAAAGGTAATCCAGGAGAAATTGTTGAAACAACTAAATCAGCTATTATAGTAGCAACAGGCAGTGAAGATGGTGTTGCTTTAACTGAAATACAATTAGCAGGTAAAAAACGAGTGCAAGCACGAGATTATTTAAGCGGATTACAATCAAAAATTGATGGGACTAAATTAATATGATGAAAAATAATGTAAGAAACGTTGCATTAACGATTCTAGATGATGTACTAACAGGTGAAGCATATAGTAATCTACAACTTAATGAAGCGATAAAAAACGAAGCCGTATCTAAAAAAGATGTTGGATTATTAACGGAACTTGTATATGGTACTTTACAAAGAAAAATCACTTTAGAATATTTAATTGAGCCTTTTATTAAGACGAAGTTAAAAGGTTGGATGAAACGTCTATTAATTATGAGTGCATATCAATATGTATATTTAGATAAAGTCCCAAATCATGCGATTATCAATGAAGCTGTCAATATTGCTAAAGTACGCGGTGATTTACACAATAGTAAAGCAATTAATGCAATTCTTAGAAATTTCATGTCTGCACCATTAAGAACATTAGATGAAATCAAACATGATGATAAGAAATTATCAATAGAAGGTAGTGTACCTTTATGGTTAACGAAACATTGGATTACGCATTTCGGATATGAAAAGACAAGAGAAATGTGTTTACTAAGTTTAACACCGCCAGATACAACAGTGAGAGTAAATACAACACGTATATCTGTTGAAGATGCAGTTGAAAGATTACAAAGTAATGGTTATACTGTCGAAATAGATAAAGACATAGAAAGATGTTTACATGTTAAAGGTGAAGCTATTGTAAATGATAGACTGTTTAAAGATGGTTTATTATCAGTACAAGATAAGAGTTCAATGTTTGTAGCAGAAATTTTGAATCCGAAACCGAATAGCACAGTGTTAGATACATGTAGTGCACCAGGTGGTAAGACTTGTCATATCGCTGAAATCATGAATCAAACAGGTCATGTTGATGCGTTTGACATTCACCCACATAAAATAGATTTAATTGATTTTAATATTAAAAAATTAAGACTAAAAAATGTAACAGCAGCTGTACACGATGCAACTCAGCCTTTTGATCAAACATATGATTACATCCTTGTAGATGCACCGTGTAGTGGATTTGGTGTCATGAGAAGAAAGCCTGAAATTAAATATGACAAGACGTCAAAAGATGTTGAATCATTATGGCACTTACAATTAGAAATCCTTGAAAATGCGAGTAAATCTCTTGCACCTAATGGAGAATTAGTGTACTCAACTTGTACAATTGAACAAATGGAAAATGAAAATGTTGTTTATTCATTCTTAAAAGCAAATCCAGAATTTGAATTCGCACCATTTATAGATCCGAGAACAAATCAAGAAACTAAAACATTACAGCTACTACCTCAAGATTATAATTCAGATGGTTTCTTTATTACTAAAATTAAGAGAAAGGAAAGTTAATATGCCAGCGATACAGAAAAAACGCAATAAATTTATGCCAAACTTCGAAAGACCTTCAATATATTCATTACAATTAGGAGAATTAGAAGATTGGTTGATCGATCAATCAGAACCAAAGTTTAGAGCTAAACAAATTTTTGATTGGTTATATGTTAAAAGAGTAGATGCTTTTAGCGAAATGACAAATCTTTCAAAAGAATTGAGAGAAAAGCTTGTACAATCATTTGAAATTACAACGTTAGAAGTAGCTGTTAAACAAGAAAGTAAAGATGGAACAATCAAGTTTCTTTTTGAATTACAAGATGGATACACGATTGAAACAGTATTAATGAGACATGAATATGGGAATTCAGTTTGTGTGACAACTCAAGTAGGTTGTCGTATAGGTTGTACGTTCTGTGCCTCATCAATCGGTGGTTTGAAACGTAACCTTGAAGCGGGTGAAATTGTTGCGCAAGTATTAACAGTTCAAAAAGCTTTAGATGCTACGGATGAGCGTGTCAGTCAAGTCGTTATTATGGGTATTGGTGAACCATTTGAGAACTATGATGAAATGATGGGATTCTTAAAAATCATTAATCATGATAAAGGTTTAAACATCGGAGCACGTCATATTACAGTGTCTACATCAGG
This sequence comes from Mammaliicoccus sp. I-M35, assembly GCF_022386455.1. NCBI lineage: Bacteria > Bacillati > Bacillota > Bacilli > Caryophanales > Staphylococcaceae > Mammaliicoccus > Mammaliicoccus sp. I-M35. Next base: position 78,878 of record NZ_JAJNIL010000005.1, read on the forward strand.
AATTGTCCCTAAAATTTATGATTTTGCTGATGAGTCACTACAAATAAACTTCGCATTAAGTTTACACGCTGCTGATAATGAAACACGTTCTAGATTGATGCCTATTAACAGAGCTTATGATTTAGATAAATTAATGGAAGCTATTGAATACTATGTCAATAAAACGAATAGAAGAATCACATTTGAATATGGTTTATTCGGAGGCGTGAATGACCAAGTTCATCATGCAAAAGCATTGGCAAAATTAATTAAACATTTAAACTGTCACGTGAACTTAATTCCAGTTAACCACGTACCAGAACGTGATTATGTAAAAACATCAAAAGAAGATATCTTTAAATTCGAAAAAGAATTAAAAAGAAACGGGATAAATGCTACAATAAGACGTAATCAAGGTGCAGATATTGATGCTGCATGTGGACAACTAAGAGCAAAAGAGCGAAAAGAAGAAACGAGGTAACAAATCATGGAAGCACGGTTTTTTACAGATGTCGGTCAATTTCGAGAACAAAATGAAGATGCAGGTGGAATCTATACAAATCAAACAGGTCAAGTTTTATTAGTGATTTGTGATGGTATGGGCGGACATGCTGCAGGTGAAGTTGCAAGTCAATTTGTGAATGATTCACTTAAAGCTAGATTCGAAGATGAAAATTATATTGAATATGATCATGCTGAAGATTGGTTGCAATCTAACTTAGCTGATATAAACAGACAATTATATAACGAGTCTATGAACAATGAGATGTATAGAGGCATGGGTACAACTTGTGTTTGTGCTCTAGTCTATGAAAAAGACATCGTTGTAGCTAATATAGGTGATTCACGTGCTTATTTGATGAACAGTCGTGAAATGATGCAATTAACAAATGATCATACATTTGTTAATCATCTTGTTACGATTGGGGAAATTACGAAAGAAGAAGCTTTCACGCATCCTCAAAGAAACATTATTACAAAAGTTATGGGAACAGATAAACGTGTTAACCCAGATATTTTTTACTACAATACAAAATTTTATGATTATTTACTTTTAAATTCAGATGGCTTAACAGATTACTTACATGAAGATGACGTTCAACAAATTGTGATGTCTCATAAAGGTACGGTTGAGGATATTGGTGAAACGCTTATCGAAGAAACAATCGAAGTCGAAGGTAAAGATAATATTTCGTTAATATTATATCCATTTGAAGGTGGAAAAATATGATAGGTCGCATAATCGCCGGTCGCTATGAATTTGTGAAGTATCTTGGTGGCGGTGGTATGAGTAACGTCTATTTAGCGAAAGATAAGATCTTGAACCGTGATGTAGCAGTGAAAGTAATCAACATACCGCCTTATGAAAAAGAAAAAGCCGTTGAACGTTTCGAAAGAGAAGTTCAAAATACGACGATTTTAAGTCATAGTAACGTTGTGAATGTACTAGATGTAGAAGAAGATGATAATTGTTATTACCTTGTTATGGAATACATAGAAGGACCAACATTAAAGGAATATCTATGTAAAGAAGGTAAGTTATCTGCAGATGAAGCGGTTGAAATGACCCTTCAAATCTTAAAAGGTATCGCACATGCACACCATCATCGAATTATTCATCGAGATATTAAACCGCAAAACATTCTCATGACTAAAAATGGGACGTTAAAAATATTAGACTTTGGTATCGCAAGGGCATTAAGTGAAACAGCTCTAACTGAAACGAATCATGTTATGGGTTCTGTTCAATATTTATCTCCTGAACAAGCTAAAGGTCAATCAACAGATGAATCATCAGATATTTATTCTATTGGTATTGTATTGTATGAATTATTAACAGGACACCCGCCATTTAATGGGGAAACGCCTGTAAGTGTTGCCATTAAACATATTCAAGAAGAGTTGCCATCTATTAGAAAAGAACGACCATCTATACCTCAAAGTATAGAAAATGTCATTATGAAAGCAACGCGTAAAGAAAAGTCACTCAGGTACCGTGATACAAATGAAATGTATTATGACCTTTTAACAGCATTGGATGATGAACGTAAAGATGAATTACCTAGGTATGATTCTAATTCAGATACTAAAACAATGCCCGTTATAAAAGCAGATGAAGAAGAAAGTGATACAAAGACTGTTCCAATTGCAACGACTCAACAAGATGCTAATGCACAACAACAAAATACGGAAACAAATAAGCCTAAACGTAAACGAAATAAATGGTTAATCGTTTTTGTGCCTATTTTACTATTATGTATGTTAGTAGGTGCAATCGGTTTTGCCTTAACGGCTCCTAAATATGTAGATGTGCCTAATTTATTAGGTAAATCACGTGGTGAAGCCTTAGCTTTAATAGATGAAAAAGGTTTAAGTAAAGGCAAAATAACAGAAGCCTATAGTAATAGCTTTAAAGAAGGCGAAGTTATGAAAGTAACACCTAAAGTTGGTAGTAAAGTTAAAGAAATGACTAAAGTTGATTTAGTGATATCACAAGGTGTTAAGACGTTTACCGTGGAAGATTATGTTGGAAAATCAGCAGACAAAACGAAAAAGCAATTAGAAAAACAAGGCTTTGAATCTGTCCGTATAAAAGAACAGTACGATAAAGCGGCGAATGGTACAGTGATTAATCAAAATATCGAACCAGGTTCTAAAGTCGTACCTAAAGATACGATGATTATTTTGACTAAATCAATCGGCGTGAAACAAGAATACGTTAAAGATTATACGGGTGAAGAAATCAGTAAAGCGACATCTGAACTTGAAGCGCTTGGATTTAAAGTAGAACAATCTGAAGTTGAAAGTGATGAACCAGCAGATACAATCGTCAAACAATCATTTAAAGATGGACAATTACCAGTCGAATCAACGATTTACTTTGATGTATCTAAAGGTGAAGATAAAGACTCTGACTCAGATAAATCAGATGACAAAGATAAAAAAGATGACAACAATGATAATGCAAGAGATAAAACATATACACAATCCGTTTATATACCATTTACAGGATCAGATAGTAAAAAAGGTCAAAAAGTAGAAATCTTTGTTAAAGATAAATCAAATGATATTAAAAAAGTTGCAGATTCCTTTACGATTAAAAAAGATACAACAAGAAGCATAAATTTCACGATTCCAAAAGGCGAATCAGCTGAATATCGCGTTGAAGTAGATGGTAAAGAAATTGAAAGTAACACAATTGATTACGATGATTTCTAAATATATGAAAAGTATATAGCTATATAAGAGACTGAAACATTAACCAGTGTTTCAGTCTCTATTTTTATACACTATTGATTTAATGCCTAGTTCTTAGTAAAATTTAGAAAATGAGTCTGGGGTGAAAAATATGCTTCCTTATGTGTCTTTATATGAATATGTATATCGTCAAACAGAACATGCTATTGTAGATGCTGATCAAAAGCACGCTATTTATGAAGAGTATAAAAATATTGTGACCTCATCTCACCTGTCTGATCAAGTCTTTATAGAAGTTATGAATAATTTCTTCTATGATATAGGCTTGTTGAGTACGTCTATTAAGGCATTGAAAGTTCCTGATAAGCAAGTGGGAATTAAGGTAAGAGCTACTAAAGATGCTTTAGTTGTTACGGAAGTGCTGGATGATATACGCTTTGTTGTTGGTGATGAAATTACACAGTTATCAGGGGATTCTATTGAATATTGTAGAATGAGATATCATCGTTTATTAAAAGATGAACCATACCATAGGGAAGAATGGGGACATATTTTAACTTTCCAAAATGAAGTAGAAGTAAAAAGAGCGAATCAAACTTATCGCTTTGAATTGAGACATTATCCGGTCGATACAGAACATACGATTGATGTGACGATTAAGGATGATGTACCAATATTAGAATTTAACGGTGATATTCGTTTTGAACAAGCTGTTGAAGCGTTATATAAATTATCCAAAATTCAAGAATCATCTAAAAAAGTCGTGTTTGATTTTAGGAATGCACAATTTAAAAATTTAAGTATCGCAGAGTTTCTTATACCTTATTTTTATGAGATTGGTAATCAAGATACGATATTAACGCGAGACACACACGTAAAGGTTGAGCGAGAGCGTCATAAGACGTTATTTAAGCAAAAATTAGAACGTTTGTATAAAGCTTGTAGTGAAATGAATGAACAAGCTTTTTATCAAAATATTTTAGATCAACCTGTTGGCGATTGGAAACTCTTTGATGATGATAAAATTGATTTTATCGGATTAAGTCGATTTGAAGAAATTGTGGTATTAATTGATAAAGATACATCTTATGCAGCTGAATGGCTTGTTTATAAAATAGCAAAATCGGGAATAGTCAATCTTGTCGGAAGACCAACAAGTGGAAATCTAGCATTTTTTAATGTTGTTGAGGAAATTATTGATCAACGATTTATACTCAGTTTTCCAGTTGATAATCTAAGTCAATCGATTCAAGATGATGTCGTTTATCCAGATACGCTAATTGAGTGGTCAAAAAGGCATGCATTAGTTGACAAAGATATAAAATTTTCAATTGATAATAGTAGTTGATTGATTATTTTCACAGAAAATGAAATAATATGTAAGTATATGAAATTTACAAAAATTCTAGGGGGCATTAACTTTATGGGTAAGCAAATACCAAAAGATAGAGGTCTAGACAGTACATTAAAAGTCTTAAAAGAAGGCTATAAATATGTACCAAATAGACTTGAGAAATTTGATACAAATATTTTTGAATTAAGAGCATTAGGTGGAAGAAGAACAGTTGTATTTAGCGGTAAAGAAGCTGCAGAGATTTTTTATAACAATGAATTAATCGAAAGACAAGGTACATTACCTAAACGTGTTGTTAATACTTTATTCGGTAAAGGCGCTATACATACTACTGGTGGTAAAAAACACATAGACCGTAAAGCTCTATTTATGTCATTAATGACTGAAGAAAACTTAGAATATTTGAGAGAACTTACACGTAGTACTTGGTTTATGAATACTGAACGTATGGAAAGAATGGACGAAGTTAACGTTTATAAAGAATCTATCATTCTATTAACTAAAGTTGGATTTAGATGGGCAGGCATTATCGCTTCTCCTGAAGAAATCGAAAGCTGTGCTAAAGATATGGATACTATGATCGATTCATTCAAAAATATCGGTACTGCATTCAAAGGATATAGAGAAGCTAAAAAAGCAAGAGATAGAGTAGAAACATTCCTAGAAAATCAAATTATTGCAGTACGTGAAGGTAAATTAACACCTCCACAAGGTACAGCATTACATGAATTTAGTCATTGGGAAGATTTTGAAGGTAATTTAATGGATTCTAGATTGTGTGCGATCGATTTAATGAACGTTGTGCGTCCTCTAGTCGCAATTAACCGTTTTGTTAGTTTCGGTGTGAAAGCATTACATGATTATCCAGGAGAAGCAGAAAAAGTCTTCAATAATGAAAATGACTATGCTTATAAATTTGTACAAGAAGTTAGAAGATTCTATCCTTTCGTTCCATTTTTACCTGGTAAAGCAGCAGTAGATATCGAATTTGATGGCTATACTATTGAGAAAGATACGTTCTTAGTATTAGATATTTACGGAACATTGCATAGAGAAGGCTTATGGGAGAATCCAGAAAGATTCTATCCAAACCGCTTCAGCGATTGGGACGGAAGCCCATTTGATTTAATCCCTCAAGGTGGCGGCGATTATTATACAAACCACCGTTGTGCGGGTGAATGGATGACAATTATCATCATGGAAGAATCAATGAAATACTTCGCTAGAAACATTTCATATGATATAAAAAAAGACCAAGACCTATCTGTTAATTTAAATAAATTACCAGGTCGTGTCGTTAGTGGTACAATCATTGAAAATGTTAATGCATTAGTAAACCGTAACGTAGAATCAGTTTAATCATGAATTGATTCATTATAATAATATTATTCAGGCTGAAATTTCATTCGAAATTTCAGCCTGAATTCATGTATATATGAAAATTTTCAAAGATATTTGGTATCATAGGTAAAGAGGTGATGACATGGTAACTTGTTTGGTTGTAGATGATGATAAATTTATCTTAAATGATTTGAAGCGAGAAATTGAACGTGAACATATAAATGTTATAACAAGTCTCAGTGGTGAGGAAGCTTTAGAAGTTGTAGAGCATAAATATATTGATATTGCTGTTGTAGATATTATGATGCCAGGTATGGACGGCTTTGAATTGTGTCAAATACTTAAAGATAGTTTTGATATTCCAGTTATCATATTAACGGCAAGAGATGAGTTGAGTGATAAAGAAAATGCATTTCTTGCTGGAACAGATGATTATGTAACGAAACCATTTGAAATTAAAGAGTTAATTTTTAGAATAAAAGCTGTACTACGCAGATTTAAAATTAATTCATCCAATGAACTTCAAATAGGTAACACACATATTAATAGTGTTGATATGGAAATAACGATTAATCAGAAAACAATGCTTTTACCTAAGAAAGAATTTGCATTACTAGATTATTTAATGCGTAACAAAGATAAAGTACTACAACGAGACAAAATCATTGAAGTTGTATGGGGCATTGATTTCGAAGGAGACGAGCGAACACTTGATGTACATATTAAACGTATTAGAAAGCGATTAGAAAAGTTAGAGAGCGATGTCTTGATTAAAACCGTGAGAGGCGTTGGTTACAAGGCGGTGCTTGCTCATGAGGTTTAAGTCTTTAGCGCAACGTATAACAATCTATACAATAGTTGTGATGCTCGTAAGTGCTATTTTAGGATTCATTCTGACAAACATTTATTATCATATAGATTTAAAAGAAAAAAATGACCACAAAGTATTTAATACTTTAAAAGATGTTCAAGATTATATTGATCATGACAATGAAATGTCGTTGGATAATTATTTAAAACACTTAAGTGAGCTACATTATCAAGCCGTATTATATAATGATAAGTTGAAACCGACTTATTATGGTGATCACTTCAGAAAATATAATTTAGATAATCAAGCAGTTGAAGATGTTTTAGACGGTAAAACGTATCATGGTATTAAGAATAGACCGTTTAATATTTTTATTACAGGATTCTTTGATAATGAAACGAGAAACACTGTCGGTATCAAGATTCAACACCAAGGTAGTGAATATGCGTTATTCTTAAGACCTAGCGTCGGTTCTATGTTAGGCGAGTTTAGAATATTTTTAGCAATATTACTTGTATTACTTGTCGTCATTTCATTAATACTCGTGCTATTTTCAAGTTATTCATTGGCAAACCCAATTAGACGACTTATGAAGACGACAGAATCATTACGTAAAGGTGATTTTGATGTCGATATCAAAGTAACACGTGACGATGAAATAGGTATATTACAACATCGATTTATTAAGATGAGAGATGAACTTAAACAACTAGAAATGATGAGACAATCTTTTGTTCAAAATGTCTCTCATGAAATTAAATCTCCACTTCAATCTATTTTAAGTTTATTAAGAGAACTTGAACATGAACAAGATGAAAATAACAGAATACAAATTATAGAAGATATATATGCAAGAGCATACCGTTTGAGTAATTTAACGAAACAATTATTGTTGTTATCGGAGTTAGATAATAGTGAACATTTGTCATTTAATGAAACAGTACATGTTCAAAAAGTTATTAAAGAAGTCGTACAAAATCTGAATTTCTTATTAGAAGACAATGAAATCTCAGTTCTATTTGATATGGACGATTTAACTATTAAAGGTAATCATAAGTTACTTTATCAAGCGCTCTATAATATATTAAATAATGCTATTAAATATTCACCTAAGTATAGTATGATACAAATTGATCTTAAAGAACAAAATGAATTTGTAAAAGTTTCTATTATTGATGAAGGTTATGGCATGACTGAGAAACAATTGAAACATATTAAAGATCGATTTTATAAAGGTGATCAATCTCATAATATTCATGTTGATAGTAACGGTCTTGGTTTATCAATTGTTGATTCAATTATTGAACATCATGATGCTCAAATCTTCTTCGAAAGTGAAGTCGATAAAGGGACAGAAGTAACGATTTTGTTTAAGCAACATAAATAATTGATTATTTAAGCAGTATGATTTGGTATAATTAAAATAAAATGAGGTAGGTGTTATATTGAAAACGGGTCGTATTATTAAATCAATAAGTGGAGATTATTCAGTACAAGCTGACGATGGTATATATATTACGAGAGCTCGAGGGTTATTCAGAAAGAAGAAGACATCTCCTGTTGTCGGAGATATTGTTGATTTTCAAGTTGAAAATGAAACGGGTGGGTATATTCAACATATTCATGAACGTGAGAATATATTATTAAGACCACCAGTCTCAAATATTCATAAAGTTATCGTCGTGATGAGCGCATCAGAACCAGCGTTTAGTCAACAATTATTAGATAGATTTCTCGTAGTTGTTCATTCATACAATATTACACCGATAATATGTGTAACTAAAAAAGATCTCGCTACTGATGATGAAATTCAACAAATTCAAGATAAATTAGCACAATATCAATCGATTGGATATGAAACATTATTTATAGGCGAAGAAGATGATGTATCAAATGCGATTAAACCTTTAATTGACGGTATTATCGTGTTAAGCGGCCAATCTGGTGTTGGTAAATCCACGATTATGAATAGATTGTTCGAGGATTTGAATTTAGAAACGAACAAAATCTCAAAAGCGCTTAATCGTGGTAAACATACGACAAGGCATGTTGAGTTGTATGAGTTAGATGGTGGTTATTTAGCGGACACACCTGGATTTAGTGCATTAGACTTTTCTCACATTGAAAAGGAAGAACTTGCAGATTTATTCCCAGAATTTGAAGCCATTAAATCACAGTGTAAATTTAGAAATTGTACGCACATTAATGAACCTAAATGTGCAGTAAAAGAACGCATACGAGACAATCATTTTTATCAGTTAAGATATAAGCACTATTTGACATTATTCGAAGAAATTCAAAATAGAAAGGTAAGATATTAATGGTAAAAATAGCACCTTCACTTTTAGCTTGTGATTTTGCAGAATTAAAACAAGAAGTAACACGCGTTAAAGAATCTGGCGCAGACATTTTACATTTTGATGTAATGGATGGTCAGTTTGTACCGAATATATCAATTGGTTTACCTATTTTAGAATCATTAAGAAAAGTAACTGATATGACGATTGATACACATTTAATGATCGAGAACCCAGAACAAATGATTGATGCATTTTGTGAAGCGGGTAGTGACATGGTTTCTGTTCACTTTGAGGCGACACCACACATTCATAGAGCGATACAACAAATCAAAGCGCATCATAAATTAGCAGGTGTTGTGATCAATCCTGGAACGCCTGTAGAATCATTGTCGCAAATTTTAGGTGACGTGGACTTTGTTTTAATTATGACTGTGAATCCTGGATTTGGTGGTCAAAGCTTTATAGAATCTACGTTAAGTAAAATTACTTGGTTAGACGAATATAGAAATGAACATGACTTAAACTTTGAAATTGAAGTTGATGGTGGTGTTAATGAAGAAACTGGTGCGATATGTAAAGCACAAGGAGCAGACATATTAGTTGCAGGATCTTATTACTTCAAACATGAAGACTACAAAGAACCTGTACACAAATTAAAGGGTGATTAATCATGAAAGTAAATCTATTATGTAGTATGCGTCATATCAATGAACATATACTTCAAGATGAAAAGCACATTGATTGGATAGGTGTAGATAGAGGCACAATTGAATTAATTAAACATGACATTAAGCCTGTTGCTGCTATAGGAGATTTTGATTCGGTATCAGATGAAGAGTATCAACAAATTATTAAACATATCGATATTGATCCAGTAAAAAAAGAAAAGGATGATACTGATCTTGCATTAGCAGTTAACTTAGCAGTTGAACTCGGATACGAAGAAATAAGAATATATGGTGCGACAGGTGGCAGATTAGATCATTTTATGGGTGCTGTTCAAATATTAACGAAACCAGAATTTCTGGAAGATAATATTCAAATTACGCTTGTAGATGAGCAAAATGAAATTACAGTATTAAAAGCAGGAAATCATCGAATTTCACAAGTAGAAGGCATGAAATATGTATCGTTTATTCCGCTAAGTACGAATATTAGAATAAAATTAGAAGAATTTAAATATGATTTGCCATTTACAACTTTGGCTCAAGGCTCAACGTTAACAATTAGTAATGAGTTTAAAGCGGGTCATGAACACCCATTAGTAACAGTTGAACTTGGTAATATATTGATGGTACAAAGTAAAGATAAATAAAAAAAAGAGAACCTTCCACACAAAGGTTCTCTTTATTATATGTGACTTATATTCATTAAACGCGTGTAACTTTACCTGATTTAAGCGCACGAGCTGAAACCCATACACGTTTAGGTTTACCGTCAACTAAGATTCTAACTTTTTGTAAATTAGCGTTCCAACGACGTTTGTTAGCATTTAATGCGTGAGAACGGTGGTTACCAGTTCTAGCTTTACGACCTGTTACGAAACATTCTTTAGCCATAAATATCCTCCTTTAATGAAATATAAATACACATTTATTTACGTTTACACACCTTAATAATATAACACGCACTTGTCATTTATTCAACGCCTTTTTTGTAAATTAGCGAAAAAATAATAACAAATTTCGCAAAAAGTATTTTAAAGTTCAATTTATTTGTTATAATAATATCTTGTGAAAACGTTGTATAAATAACGTGATTAAAATGATGAATTCTTGCGATGTGAATGTGATATTAAGTATAATTAAACAGAACATATATAAAGTAGTTTATAAAACGAAAAAATTTAAATGTGTAGGAGGGACGTAATCATGACTTTAGAAATTACAAATGAGTATGGAAGTATCGATATTTCAAATGACGTTATTGCAACGCTTGCTGGCGGTGCTGCCGTAGAATGTTATGGTATCGTTGGTATGGCAAGTAAACATCAAGTTAGAGATGGCATTGCAGAAATTCTTGGGCGTGATAATTATGCCAAAGGTGTTATTGTATCTCAAAACGAAGGTGTTCTTGATGTAGATATGTATATAATTGTGAGTTATGGTACGAAAATCTCAGAAATAGCAAACAATGTCCAATCTGCTGTTAAATATACTTTAGAACAATCATTAAATTTAAAAGTCAACGCAGTCAACATATATATCCAAGGTGTTAGAGTTATTAATGATGATGAGGAAGCATAGGGAGGCAAATACAGTATGAATAAGATTGACGGCAAATTGTTTGCTGATATGATCGTTCAAGGATCAGATAGTTTATCAAACAATGCAGATTTTGTAGATTCTTTAAATGTGTTTCCTGTACCAGATGGAGATACAGGAACAAATATGAATTTATCAATGTCATCAGGTGCAGCAGAGGTTAAAGCTCATAGTAATGTACATATCGGTGAGGTTGGTAAAATATTTTCTAAAGGATTGTTAATGGGCGCAAGAGGTAACTCAGGTGTTATCTTATCTCAATTATTTAGAGGATTCTCAAAATCGATTGAGAATGAACAAGAAATTGATGCTCAACAATTCGCTAAAGCATTCCAATCAGGTGTGAATACAGCATATAAAGCTGTAATGAAACCAGTTGAAGGAACGATTTTAACAGTTGCGAGAGTAGCTGGAGAAGCAGCTGTTAAAGCAGCTGAATCAACAGAAGATGTTATAACAGTTATGGAAGCAGTCATTAAAGAAGGTCAAACAGCATTAGAAAACACACCAAACCAACTACCTGTACTTAAAGAAGTAGGTGTTGTGGATAGTGGTGGACAAGGTTTAATGTTTGTTTATGAAGGCTTCTTAGCAACATTAAAAGGCGAAAAAATTCAACCTGCTAAAGAAAAAGTAGATACAGACGAATTTATTAATGATGACCATGATTTCGGTGGCGTCATGAATACTGAAGATATCGTCTACGGCTACTGTACTGAAATTATGGTTCGCTTTGGAAAAGATAAAAAAGCTTTCGATGAAGAACAATTTAGAGAAGATATGAGTCAATTCGGTGATTCATTACTCGTAATCTCTGATGATGAAATCGTAAAAGTACATGTTCATTCTGAAACACCAGGTGAAGTATTATCTTACGGTAGCCAATACGGTGAACTCATTAAAATTAAAATCGAAAACATGCGCGAACAACATAGAGAAGTACTTCGTAAAAGCGCAGATAAAAAGATCAAACAAGAACAACAACAAGAGCAAGAAGAGATTGAAACAGCAGTTATTACAATTTCAATGGGTGAAGGAATCACAACATTATTTAAATCACTTGGTGCAACACATGTCATCAGCGGTGGCCAAACTATGAATCCTTCAACTGAAGATATCGTAAAAGTTGTAAAACAATCAGGTTGTAAAAATGCAATCATCTTACCAAATAATAAAAATATTATTATGGCAGCTGAGCAAGTTGAACATTTAGTTGATATTCCTGTAGCTGTTGTAGCATCAAAAACAGTATCTCAAGGACTTTCAGCAATGTTAAATCTTAACTTAGAGCAATCAATCGAAGAGAATAAAGCGCATATGGAAGATGCAATGCGTTTTGTAAAATCAGGTTCTGTAACATATGCCGTTAGAGACACAAATATAGATGGTATTACAATTAAAAAAGGTGAGTTCATGGGTATCCATGAAAGCAGTATTAAAGTAAGTGATGCTGACCACCTAACAGCTAGTAAAAAGCTTATCGATGAAATGATTGATGAAGATAGTGAAATTTTAACAATTATTAAAGGTGAAGACGCTACTGATGAAGAAGTCGATCAATTAGTATCATATGTTGAAGAAAACTATGAAGAAGTTGAAGTAGAAGTACATCAAGGTGACCAACCAATTTACTCATTCTTATTCTCAGTAGAATAATCTCAAGATAAAAGACAACAATGTTAAACAAAAGCGTTGTTGTCTTTTGTGTTGTAAAACGCTTACAAAACGAGCGAAAGTTGTTATAATGGTATGGTGAAATTAAAAGAGAAACGAGTGATTATTGATGAAATATAGAAGTGTCTTTGACATTATTGGTCCAGTAATGGTTGGACCATCTTCATCACATACTGCTGGTGCAGTAAGAATTGGATTAATAGCTAGAGGGTTATTTGATGGTAAACCTGAACATATTGATATATATTTATATGGGTCTTTCATGGAAACTTATAAAGGACATGGTACTGACGTTGCGTTAGTCGGCGGTATTCTAGGCTATGATACAGACGATGACCGAATCAAAACAAGTCTTCAAGATGCTGAGCAACAACAGATTGATGTCAACTTTATCGAAATGTATGAAGAACGATCACATCCGAATACAGCAATTATCAACATGAGAAATAAAGAAATGGAAATCTCAGTAGAAGGTATTTCAATTGGTGGTGGTAAAGTTGAAATCGTTGCGATAAACGGATTCCAAATTGCCATTAGTGGGAATTATCCTGCTTTACTTGTTTTTCATAAGGATACATTTGGCACAATCGGGAAAGTGACCAATGTCTTTGGTGATTATCGTATTAATGTTGGTAGTATGCAAGTGGCCCGTAAAGAGAAAGGTGAACTTGCATTAATGACGTGTGAATTAGATGATGATATTCCACAAGAAGTCTTAAATAAAATTAAAGAAATTGATGGTGTACAGACAGTCACATTAATGGGGGAATCATAAAAGGAGGGTTATCATGTTTCAAAGTGTAAAAGAACTTATTGAAATTTGTGAAAGAGAAAATAAAAAAATTTATGAAGTCATGATTGAACAAGAAATGCGTGTGTCTAAACTCTCTAAAGAAGAAGTTTATCAAAATATGGAACGCAATTTAGATACAATGGAAAAAGCTATTGAACGTGGTATAAATGGTGTAACGTCAACAACAGGTTTAACTGGAATGGATGCTGTACTTTTACAAGATTATTTAAAAAGTGGTCAATCACTTTCAGGAGATTTAATGATTGATGCAGTAAGTAAAGCTGTTGCGACAAACGAAGTGAATGCAGCAATGGGTAAAATATGTGCAACACCAACTGCCGGTTCTGCAGGGGTTGCGCCTGGTGTATTATTTGCACTGAAAAAAAGACTAAACCCAACTAGAGAAGATATGTTACATTTCTTATTTACAACAGGAGCATTTGGATTTGTTGTTGCGAATAACGCATCTATATCAGGTGCTGCTGGTGGTTGCCAAGCTGAAGTTGGTTCAGCTGCTGCGATGAGTGCTGCTGCAACAGTAGAAATGGCTGGCGGTACACCTCAACAATCTGCAGAAGCATTTGCGATAAGCTTAAAAAATATGTTAGGTCTTGTATGTGACCCAGTTGCAGGTTTAGTAGAAGTACCTTGTGTTAAGAGAAACGCTGCAGGTGCTTCAAATGCAATTATTTCAGCTGATATGGCTTTAGCAGGCGTGAAATCAAGAATTCCTACTGATGAAGTAATAGAAGCTATGTATAAAATTGGCCAAACAATGCCTTCAGCACTACGTGAAACAGGTCGTGGTGGTTTAGCAGGTACGCCAACAGGAGAAAGGTTAAAACAAGAGATATTTGGAAATTAACCAAAACATTAATTTATAAGGCTGGGACATGATTCATTGTCCTAGTCTTTATTTGTTTGTATAAAGCTCATTTTGGTGAAATCGATTGGTTTATATCATGTATTTGTTCTATAATTAGAGTATTAATAAATATAGGTGATAAAAATGAATAAGCAACATCTAATATATACAGACCGAACTTTGCAAGAACTTAAAGGTGTTGGACCAAAAAGTTTACAGTTATTAAATGAATTAAATATCTATACATTAGAAGATTTAGTGTTGTATTTACCAACACGTTACGAAGATGAATCTGTCATAAATTTAAACGAAGCAACTGATGGTGATGTTGTCACTGTTACTGGAGAAGTGTACTCTAGTCCGACTGTCGCATTTTTTGGTAGAAATAAATCTAAATTAACGTGCCATATGCTAATTGATCAAATTGCCGTTAAAGTCACATTCTTTAATCAACCTTATTTGAAAAAAAGACTCATTATGGGTGAAACAGTTACGATCAAAGGTAAATGGGATCAAAAGAAACAAATTATTGCTGGTCAAAAAGTAATGGCTGAAAAAGAAGACGGTGGAAATGCGTTAACACCTATTTATCGATTAAAAGAAGGTTTAAAACAAAAGCAGCTTAATAAATATATTGAACAAGCATTACAACTTGTTGAAATTGATGAATGGTTATCTCCAAATTTAATGGATAAGTACAAATTAATGCCATTAAAAGATGTCATTCCAATTTTACATAAACCACTTCAATTTAATCACCTCAAATTAGCACGACGCACATTTTCATTTAATGAATTATTCTTATTTCAGTTAAAGATGAAATGGTTAAGCAAATTAGAAAAAGAATCTAATAAAATAGAAGGTTTAAATTATGATGTTAATGCGGTGAAATCTTTTATCGAAACATTACCTTTTGAATTAACAGATGCTCAGAAAAATAGTGTGAATGAAATTTTTAGAGATTTAAAAGCGCCTATTAAAATGCATCGATTATTGCAAGGTGATGTAGGTTCAGGTAAAACGGTAGTTGCAGCTATTGCGATTTATGCAATGTTTAATGCTGGTAAGCAAAGTGCGCTTATGGTCCCAACAGCTATATTAGCTGAACAACATGCAATCAGTTTAGATGAGTTGTTTGGTGGGCAATTAAATGTCGCTTTATTAACAAGTTCAGTTAAAGGTAAAAAAAGAAAATTATTACTTGAACAGTTAGAAGCAGGAGAAGTTGACGTTATTGTAGGCACGCATGCACTAATTCAAGATGATGTAGCGTTTAATGATATTGGATTAGTTATCATTGATGAACAGCACCGATTTGGTGTAAATCAACGTAAGAAGCTGCGTGAAAAAGGTGCAGATACAAATGTCTTATTTATGACAGCAACACCAATTCCGAGAACATTGTCTATCTCTGCGTTCGGGGAAATGGATGTAACCTCGATTAAACAAATGCCTAAAGGGAGAAAAGAAATTTTGACATCGTGGGCTAAACATGAAGAAATTGATCATGTACTGAATCAACTAAACAGTGAAATATCAAAAGGTCGACAAGCGTATGTCATTTGTCCATTAATAGAAGAAAGTGAAGCGTTGGATGTTCAAAATGTAGTCGCAATTTATGAGCAATTACAGTTGCGTTTCGGTGCGGATAAAGTCGGTCTTGTACATGGTAAAATGCATGCAGATGAAAAAGATGAAATCATGAATAAATTTAGTAATAATGAAATCGCGATATTAGTTTCTACGACTGTTGTTGAAGTTGGTGTAAACGTCCCTAATGCAACATTTATGATTATCTATGATGCTGACCGATTTGGTTTATCTACGTTACACCAATTAAGAGGACGTGTCGGTAGAAGTCATCACCAAAGTTACTGTACGTTAGTAGCATCACCTAAAACTGAGAGTGGTGTAGAACGTATGCACATTATGACTGAATCTACTGACGGTTTTTATTTATCAGAACGAGATTTGGAAATGAGAGGACCAGGTGACTTCTTTGGCGTTAAACAAAGTGGTTTACCTGATTTCAGAGTTGCAAATATTGTAGAAGATTATAGGATGTTAGAAGTTGCAAGAGATGAAGCGAGTGAATTAGTGCAATCAGGTGAATTTTTCAAACCTGAATATGATAAATTGAGATTATTAGTACAAGAATCTATGTCAGAACAAAATTTTGATTGACATTGGAACACGTATTGTATAAATTTGAATTACCATATTTTGAGAGTAGGTTAGAAACATGAGATGGTTATATAAAATTATAGGTATCTTATTAATCATGACGGCAATATCTATTTTCTTCTGGAATGATATTAGAACGTATTTTACAGACCGTGTTAATGATAAAGTCATTGAGTCGTATGAAAATCATGATGACAGCGTTAAAATAAATCCAATAGAATCATGGATTACAAAAACAGAAACAGATAACTTAAAAGTAAATGAACACATGGTTGGTTATTTAAAAGTACCAGCAGCAGATATATCAGAGCCTATATTTAAAGGACCAGCAACAGAACAAAATTTAAAAAACGGATTGTCATTAGTAGATGAGAATGAAAAGTTAAGTGAGCAGAATGTCGCAATCGCAGGACATCGTGTAGAAGGTGCGGGAATAAGATTTAACTATCTCGATCGCGCAAAAGTTGGCGATAAAGTAGAACTCATCACATTAAAAGGTAAAAAGACATATATAATTAAAAACATTAAAAATGTGAAGCCAAATCAAGTAGAAGTATTAGATGAACATAAAGGTAAACCGAATCAATTAACATTAATAACATGTGATAATTATAATCCAGATACTTTATTGTTCGAAGAGCGCATGATATTTACAGCAGTAGAAGAAAATGCAGCATAACTACGATAGAGGAGAGCAAAATTTTAAATTTTGCTCTTTTTTTGTTGGGAGAAATGAGTTGGATGAAGTGGGTATGAGAGATAGGTGGGTGATTTGTTGGATATAGGTGTGGAGGATTCATCGAGTAGGTAGGGAGAATGTGAGATATTCGAGAAGATGTGAGTTAATGAGGTATTAAACCCACGAGATTGGAAAACATGTGAGTTAAAGAGGCAGTAAACTCACAAGATTGAAGAAGATGTGAGTTAAAGAAGTAGTAAACCAACGAGATTGGTGAACATGTGAGTTAAAGAAGTAGTAAACTCACAAGATTGGAAAACATGTGAGTTAAAGAGGCAGTAAACCCACGAGATTGTGAAAGATGTGAGTTAAAGAGGCAGTAAACTCACGAGTTTTGAAAAGATGTGAGTTAAAGAGGCAGTAAACTCACGAGATTGAAAAAGATGTGAGTTAAAGAGGTAGTAAACTCACAAGATTGTCGAACATGTGAGTTAAAGAAGAAGTAAACCCACGAGATTGAAGAAGATGTGAGTTAAAGAGGTAGTAAACTCACAAGATAGATGAACATGTGAGTTAAAGAAGTAATAAACCCACGAGATAGATGAACATGTGAGTTAAAGAGGTAGTAAACTCACGAGATTGGTGAACATGTGAGTTAAAGAAGTAATAAACCCACGAGATTGGTGAACATGTGAGTTAAAGTGGTAGTAAACTCACATCTTTTTAAAAATTAAATGATTATTTAGAAATGAACATTTTTGATTACATAAAAAATCGCCCAAGTCGTAGCTTAATGCCTACATTAAGCCAAGAGATCACTCAAGTCGTAGCTTAAGTCCTGAATAAAGCCAAGAGATCGCTCAAGTCGTAGCTTAAGTCCTACATTAAGCCAAGAAATTGCTTAAGTCTTAGCTTAAGTCCTGAATAAAGCCAAGAGATCGTCCAAGTCATGGCTTAAGTCCTAAATAAAGCCAAGAGATTGTCCAAGTCATGGCTTAAGTCCTACATTAAGCCAAGAGATTGCTCAAGTCATAGCTTAACTCCTAACTTAAGCCAAGATATCGCTCAAGTCGTAGCTTAACTACTACATTAAGCCAAGAAATCGCCCAAATCGTAGCTTAATGCCTACATTAAGCCAAGTGATAGCTTAAGCCTCAGCTCCCAATTCCAACACCTAACCTCGCACCCAAAATAACCCGACCTTCCTCCTCAAATCCATAACCACCCCCAAAAAAATTTACTCATTCCACCTTGTCTTCTCATCTTATTATTTAAGTCTTATGACCAATTTTTTAAATTTCGCTCTTTTTATTGTATAATTTGTTGAGTATATTGTTATACCCATGTTAGTATAAGTAAGGTAGGTCATGATAGCAGGTGCTAATTTTAGCTATAAGTACATAATAGAATGGATTTGGATGAAATGAAATTATCAAAAGCAGATCGCCAGAGGGAATTAACAAATCGTTTGAAAGCTGAACCTTTCATAACTGACGAAACTTTAAGTGAATATTTTAAAGTAAGCATCCAAACTATTAGACTAGATAGAATGGAGCTAGGTATTCCAGAATTAAGACGCCGCATCAAAGATGTAGCAACACAAAATCATGATGAAATTAAATCATTACCCATTGAAGATGTCATTGGGGAAATTATAGATATTGAATTAGATAAATCAGCAATATCTATTATAGATATTAAGGAAGAACATGTTTTTACACGTAACGGTATTGCTAGAGGACACTATTTATTTGCCCAAGCTAACTCATTATGTGTAGCATTGATTAATGATGAATTAGCATTAACAACTAAGAGTAATGTTCAATTCAAAAAATCAGTAAAACTAAATGAAAGAGTCATTGCTAAAGCTACTGTGATTCATAAATCGAAACATATAGCTAAAGTAGATGTCACAAGCACTGTTCATGGAGAAACTGTTTTCCAAGGACAATTTGAAATGTATTATTCGAGCGAGGGTGAAAATAATGGTTAAGATTGCGATAGATATGATGGGCGGAGATGACGCGCCAGGTATCGTAATAGAAGCGGTTAAACAAGCAGTTAATGATTTTCCAGATTTAGAGATTTTGTTATATGGTGACGAAAAACAATTTGATTACAAACATGATCGTATCACTTTTTATCATACAGATGAAAAGATAACAATGGATGATGAACCTGTTAGATCAATTAAGAAAAAGAAAAATGCTTCAATGGTTTTAATGGCGAATGCTGTTAAAGAAGGTAAAGCAGAAGCATGTGTATCAGCTGGTAATACAGGTGCACTTATGAGTAGTGGATTATTTATTGTCGGCAGAATAAAAGGTATTGAAAGACCTGCATTAGTTGCGACTTTCCCAACTGTGACAGGTAAAGGATTTGTATTTTTAGATATTGGTGCAAACTCAGATGCTAAACCTGAACATCTTGTGCAATATGCTAAAATGGGTGAAATTTATGCCAAACAAATTAGAAGTATTGAAAATCCTTCATTGGCTCTTTTAAATATTGGTACTGAAGAAACAAAAGGTAATGCTTTAATGAAAAAGACTTATCAATTACTTAAAGAAGAACAATTTGATAACTTTATTGGAAATGTTGAAGCAAAATCTTTATTGTTAGATGCATGTGATGTCGTTGTATCAGATGGTTATAACGGTAACATGGTGTTAAAAACAATCGAAGGTACAGCAACAGGTATATTTAAAATGTTGAAAGAAGCGATGACTGCTTCAACTAAAAATAAACTTGCTGCACTTACTTTGAAAAAAGATATTAAAAAAATCAGCAATAAAATGGACTATGCAGAATACGGTGGTTCAGTCCTATTAGGATTAAATGGTGTTGTTGTTAAAGCACACGGATCATCAGATCAACGTGCATTCTATAATGCAATTAAACAAGCTAAGCTAGCTGCAGATACTAAAATAGTAGATAAAATGAAGAAAGCAGTAGGTGAAATAAATGGGTAAAGTTGCAATCATGTTCCCTGGTCAAGGGTCACAAAAAGTAGGAATGGCAGAAGATTTATATCAAGAAGAAATTAATGCAACATCAATTTTAGAAAGAGCAAATGAATCATTATCATTTGATTTACTTGAAATTATGTTTAAAGATCCAGAAGAAATTCTTGGATTAACTGAATATACACAACCAGCATTGTTAACGCATAGTTCAGCTTTAATGAATGCTTTAAAAGATTTAAATTATGACTACGCATTAGGACATAGTTTAGGTGAATATTCAGCATTAGTATCAGAAGGTGTATTAAAGTTTGAAGATGCCGTTCAAATCGTACATAAACGTGGTACATTAATGTCTGAAGCTTTTCCACAAGGTGTAGGTTCTATGGCAGCGGTACTAGGTTTAGACATTGAAAAAGTGAGAGAAATCTGTGAACAATTATCAACAGAGGACAAACTTATTGAACCAGCAAACATCAATTGCCCAGGTCAAATCGTTGTATCTGGTCATGCAGAACTCATTGATAAACTTGCAGCAGAAGGTAAATCACTAGGTGCTAAACGTGTTATGCCTTTAAAAGTTTCAGGTCCATTTCATTCTTCAATGATGAAAACTATAGCAGATGATTTTGAAAACTACATTAATCAATTTGAGTGGAATGATGCTGAACACCCAATTGTACAAAATGTATATGCTAAACCTGAAACAGATCATGAAGTTATTAAAGCGAACATGGTTAAACAATTATTCTCACCAGTTGAATTCAGTCAATCTGTTGAGTATTTAATTGAACAAGGTGTAGATCACTTTATCGAAGTCGGTCCTAACAAAGTATTATCTGGGTTAGTTAAAAAAATTAGTCGTGATGTTAAAATAACATCAATTCAAACAATTGATGATATTAAAGGATGGAATGAATAATGACAAAAACAGCTATCGTTACAGGTGCTTCTAGAGGTATTGGTCGTAAAATTGCATTAGAACTTGGTAAAGAAGGTTACAATGTAGTTGTAAACTATGCAGGAAATAAAGAAAAAGCAGAAGAAGTCGTTTCTGAAATTAAATCATTTGGTGTAGAAGCATTTGCATTTCAAGCAAATGTAAGTGAGCAAGATGAAGTGAAAGCTATGATTAAAGAAACAACATCTCAATTTGGTACTATCGACGTACTCGTCAATAATGCAGGTATTACAAGAGATAATTTATTGATGCGTATGAAACAAGACGAATGGGATGACGTAATCAATACAAACTTAAAAGGTGTATTTAACTGTGTTCAAGCAGTAACAAGACCAATGTTAAAACAAAAATCTGGTCGCATCATTAACTTATCAAGTGTTGTAGGATCATTAGGAAACGCAGGACAAGTGAACTATGTAGCAACTAAATCAGGTGTTGAAGGTATGACAAGAACATTTGCTAGAGAATTAGCATCTAGAGGCATTACTTGTAATGCAGTTGCACCAGGATTTATCATATCAGATATGACAGATCAATTATCTGATGAATTAAAAGAACAAATGAAATCACAAATTCCACTTGCACGATTTGGTGAAGATAGTGATATTGCACATACAGTAGCATTTCTTGTAAGTGATAAAGCAAGCTATATTACTGGCCAAACAATTCACGTTAATGGCGGAATGTATATGCAATAATAACTACTTTTATAGTAGAATAGGATAGTAAGAGAAATTGAATTTCTTATTATATAAGATTTAAATCATTTAAAGGAGGTGAATGGAATGGCAAGTTTCGACAAAGTTAAAGACATTATTGTAGATCGTCTAGGTGTAGACGCTGAAAAAGTAACGCCTGAAGCTTCATTTAAAGATGATTTAGGTGCTGATTCTTTAGATATCGCAGAATTAGTAATGGAATTAGAAGATGAATTTGATATGGAAATTCCTGATGAGGAAGCAGAAAAAATCAACACAGTTGGTGACGCTGTAAAATATATTGAATCATTAGAAAAATAATTCAAATTACTAAAGTCCGTATACCAATGGTTACGGGCTTTTTATTATGCTTTTTTATAGAAGATGTAAAATCTATATTTTTAGTGTTTTAATAGTTTTGGAAAATTTAACAATAATTCAAATAAGTAAATGGATAATTAATTCAGTTTAAGATTTTTGTTTATTAATATTGCCAAATAGTATTAAGGAGCTATAATAATATAATGTAAAATTAATATTTAAAACTCAATATTAGCCATTCTCCTAATAATACATTGATTTATTCTTTAGATATTGAAATAAATGCCTTAGGTAGTACTTTTATTTGAGTACTAAAAAAGAATGACTAAAGTCGTCATAAAAAATTTGAGTACGCATTATATTTTTATATTAATTATATTAAAAAACTTTAAGGAGAAATATCATGAATGAATTAACAATTATCATTACTTATTATAATAAAGAAGATTATATACTTGATTGTATTGGTAGTATTAAAAACCAAAGAAATCAAAACTTTGATTTAATCATAGTTAATGATGGATCAACAGACTCTTCTAATAGATTAGTTAATGAAGCGATAAATAATTATGATAAAAATGTAAATCACATTAATTTAGATAGAAATTATGGGCACGCCTATGCTAGAAATATTGCTTTAGAAAATGTTGAAACAAAATATTTTATGTTTTTAGATGCTGATGACCAACTTGCAAGCTATTCAGTTGAGTATTACTTATCTAAAATCAATGGATTAGACGGCTTAATTGGGCCAATAAATAAATTCTCATTAAAAAAACCTCAATATGTAAATAAAGATAAAATTAGAATTGACTACTTAACTAAAGGTAATAATCCTAATTCCTTTTTAAGAAAAAATACGGTTTGTAATATTTTATTTAAAACATCTATTGTCAAAGCGCATAACATTAGGTTTAATGAAGATTTAAAAATATATATCGATACTTCATTTACACTTGAATATATTAAATACGTAGAGAGGTTTGTAAGGTTACGTAATTTTCCTTTCTATTTTAGAGGTGAAATTTATGATCCATTTGAAGGTAATACTTTAAGTGATCAAGATTTCATTTTTACATTCGAGGATTACGTTAATAGTTATCTTGATTCCATTAAAAGAACGGATAATAAAGATATTCTTAACTTTTTATCTCAAAAAATGAAACTTGAAATTAAAAAAGGGTTCGATCCATCTTTGAGAGATATAAATATAAGATATAGTGTTCTTGAGAAACCTTTAATTAATATTGTTAAAACACTAAAGTGGAACATTATAAAAGATGGAAAAATACTCTACAAATTAGAATTATTGTTTTTATCTATGGACGACATTGAAAATGCTAAATATATAAATAATATTAGAAGTGTAAGTAGACATGTAAAAAATATAGTTCAGAATAATAAAATGAAGAATAGATCAAAATATCAACTATTAGATAAAGAAGAAGCTGTTAATACAGAAACTATCGTTTTTGAGTCTTTCGGTGGTAAAAATTATAGTGATAGTCCTAAATATATTTATGAATATATGCAAAAACATTATCCTAAATTAAACTATATATGGGTGTTTAAAAATCCTAATCAAAATGTCATAACTGGTAATGCAGTAAAGGTTAAAAAAGGATCTAAAGAATATTATGATGCATACTCAAAAGCTAAATTCTGGGTTACGAATGCAAGGTTACCACTGTATTTAAATAAAAAAGATAACCAAATTTACATTCAAACATGGCACGGAACACCATTAAAACGTTTGGCTAATGATATGAAGATAGTAAGAATGCCAGGAACAACTACACCTAAATATAAAAAGAATTTCTACGCTGAAACATCAAGATGGGATTATTTAATTTCTCCTAATAGGTACTCAACGAACATTTTTAAAACGGCATTTTGGATGGATGAGAATAGAACTTTAGAAATAGGATATCCTCGGAATGATATATTAGTTAATAGAAGTAATGATCAAGAATATATAGAAAAACTGAAAAAAGAATTAAACATACCAAAAGGTAAGAAAATTATTATGTACGCTCCGACATGGAGAGATGATGAATTTGTTAAAAAAGGTAAATATTTATTCGATTTAAAAATAAATTTAGAAAACCTACAAAAAGAATTAGGTGATGAATTTGTCATTTTACTAAGAATGCATTATTTAATTTCAAATGCATTAGATTTAAGTGGATATGAAGATTTTGCAATCGACGTATCTAATTATAATGATATATCCGAATTATATTTAATATCTGATGCACTCATTACAGATTATTCTTCAGTCATGTTTGACTTTGGTATTCTAAAAAGACCACAATATTTCTTTGCTTATGATATTGAGAAATATGATAAAGGTTTGAGAGGATTTTATATGGATTATATGAATGATTTACCTGGAGAAATTATTACAGATGAGTTTAAATTAGCTGAGGAATTAAAAGATATTGATAAACATAAAGAAAAATATAAAGATAAAATAGAAAGGTTTTACGATAAATTCTGTTCTATAGAAAAAGGTCAATCTTCTAAAATTATTGGAGATTTTATATATGATAAGACAAAGTAAAAATATCCCCGCCATAATTGGTGGGGCATTTTTATGTCACAACAAGTGTTATCATGAATTTTAATAAAATAGAGAGGGAGATTAGTGGTCTTTTTGTAATCAATACTTAATCTTTATAACCTATCCAGTATACTTTATATATGATAAAATGTTTTAATATATTATTTAAGAATATATATAATACATATTTTTTAGGGGGATGTATGAAGATTAAAAGCAAATTATTGTTAGCTATTGCATTTACGAGCTTGACTGCATTGAATTTGAATTTGCATGCTGACGCTAAGGATGGCGGCGGTAGTGATACATCTAAAGATAAGACACCTAAGATACAGAACGTAGAGGTTGAACATAGAGATTACGATAAGAAATCAAGCAAGGTCCAAAAAGAAGTTGCAAAATCTTCAACGGCTGCCATGAATTATGTTTATTCATTGGAAGGTAAGGGTTGGGATTTTGATGGCTACTACGGTTGGCAATGTTTTGATTTAGTGAATTATTATTGGAATTATTTATATGGTCACGGTTTACATGGAGATTATGCAAAAGATATTCCAACTGCTAATAATTTTAGTGGTGAAGCAACAGTGTACAAAAACACACCATCATTTGTAGCACAACCTGGTGACGTTGTTGTATTTAATGAAGATTTCGGATCAGGTGCTGGACATACAGCAATTGTATTAAACGGTAATGCAGACGGTAATGTGATGCAATTTACAAGTTTAGATCAAAATTGGTATGGTGGCGGCGCTGACAAGACAGAAGTTGCACAACGTATCACGCATGATTATGAAACTGAAATGTGGTTTATAAGACCAAATTAAGCAATCCATGATGATTACATAAGATAAGATAAACGTCTGAACAAAGCAATTTGTTCAGGCGTTTTATATATTGTGTCAATGGATATTGTCGTTTATGATAATATTCTTTTTTTTTTATGAAATATAACGTAAAATAGATAGGAAACATAATATTAGGGAGGACAGGCATGGTTAAAAATAAAGCACAAATCATAGCACAATTTAAAGCTCAATTCGATGTGTTTATGAAAGACATAAATATCGAATTTGAACAATATGATATTTATGTTCAAGCATTCTCGCATTCAAGTTTTATTAATGACTTTAAATTAGATAAATTAAGTCATAATGAACGTTTAGAGTTCTTAGGAGACGCGGTGTTAGAATTGACGGTGTCACAGTTTTTATTTAAGAAATTTCCATTACTTCCAGAAGGTAAGCTCACTAAACTGCGCGCATCAATTGTATGTGAACCATCACTTGTAACATTTGCAATGAGTTTAAATATGAACGAATTACTTTTACTTGGTAAAGGTGAAGAAAAAACAGGCGGTCGTGAACGTCCATCATTAATCGCCGATGCATTCGAATCATTTATTGGTGCATTGTATTTAGATAAAGGACTTGAAATTGTAGAGCAATTTTTAGAAAAAGTCGTATTTCCACATGTCGTTGATGAAAATTATACAGCGAATCGTGATTATAAAACAGAATTGCAGGAATTTATGCATCGTCATAATAAAGGCAATATTACGTATCATTTATTAGATGAAAGTGGTCCAGCACATCACAAGATGTTTACTTCTGAAGTACTATTAAATGGCAAACCTTTAGAAACAGGAAAAGGTAGAACGAAAAAAGAATCAGAACAAAATGCTGCTAAAAAAGCGTTGAATAATGGTCAATAAGGGGTAGTTTATGGTTTATTTAAAATCAATAGATGCATATGGATTTAAATCTTTTGCTGAACATACACATGTAGACTTTGATAATGGTGTAACAGCTATTGTAGGCCCAAATGGTAGCGGTAAAAGTAATATTACGGATGCTATAAAATGGGTTCTCGGTGAGCAATCAGCAAAAAGTTTACGTGGATCTAAGATGGAAGATGTCATCTTTAACGGGTCGAAAGAACGTAAAAAGTGCCAATATGCAGAAGTAAAATTAACATTGGATAATCATTCAAGAAAACTAAATATAGATGAAGATACAATAACAGTTGAACGCCGCTTATATAGAAATGGTGACAGTGAATATTATTTAAATAAAGAACGAACACGCTTAAAATCAGTCCTTGATCTATTTTTAGATTCAGGTCTTGGTAAAGAAGCTTTTAGTATTATTTCTCAAGGTAAAGTTGATGAAGTATTGAATGCTAAGCCTAGTGATAGAAGATATCTCATAGAAGAAGCAGCTGGCGTATTAAAATATAAAAAACGTAAAAAAGAAGCGACGCAAAAATTAGACGAAACAGAACAAAATCTAAATCGTGTTGAAGACATTGTATTCGATTTAGAAGCTAGAGTTGAGCCTCTAAGAGAAGAAGCTGCGATTGCTGAAGAGTATATTGCTTTAAAAGAAGAAATGAAAAAAAGTGATATTACTGTAACGGTATATGATATTGAAAGTTTAAATAAAGATTTTAAAAAGCTTGAACAAGAAATTGAGCATTTTCAATATCAAAAAGAACAAAAAACAAATGAATTAGACGCTAAGACTTTTGAATTAAATGAAAAGAAAAAATCGAGAGATCAGATTTCTAATCAAATTCAAAATGATAACAAGGCATTAGTTGAAGCGACTGAATCATTAGAACGATTTACTGGTCAATTAGAAGTCTTAAAAGAACGTCAAAAAAATAGTGATGCGACAAATGAAAGATTAGAAGAAGAAAAGCAAGCTTCTCAAACGAGAATTAACAAAATTACTGAACAAATTAAAGAAATAGATGCAGAACTAAAAGAATTTAAAGATAGATATCAAGTATTAGTGCAAGAAATTAATGGACTTGAAGGTCAATTATCGAATCAAGAAGGTACATTTGAAGAGAAAATTGAACAACTGAAAGATCGTTATTATCAACTGATGACAGAGCAATCAGACATTAATAATGATATTAGATTTTTAGAAGACAAATTAGCAACACATCAAGAAAAACAATCAAGATTAGATGGCAGACAAAAAGAAGTATACGAAGAACTTCAACGTGTTTGGGAAGATAAATCAACTTATACCGAAAAGCTACAATCTGTTGAAAAAGAACTTCAAGAAACAACTGAAAAATATAAAGCTGACCATAAGTTGTTAAAAAGTAAAGAGCAAGCATATAAAGATATGGAATCAAAACTGTATCAAGCGTATCGTTATACAGAACAAATGAAGACTCGTATTAATACGTTAAAGAGTATGCAAGATGAATACTCTGGATTTTATTCTGGTGTTAAACATGTGCTGAAAGAAAAGTCACTCAATGGTATAGAAGGTGCAGTTGCTGAAATTATCGATACACCTTCGAAATTGACAACAGCTATTGAAATAGCACTAGGTGCTTCTTTACAACACATTATTGTACAAGAAGAGAAAGATGCGCGATTAGCGATTAAATATTTAAAAGATAAAAAGCTAGGCCGTGCTACATTCTTACCAATGAATGTGGTTAAAAAACGATTTATACCACAATCTGTTATCGAGCAAATTAATGATCAACAAGGCTTCATTACAGTAGCTTCTGAAGGTGTTAAATATGACGAGAAATATCGAAATATTGTAGAGCATTTGTTAGGTAGTACAATTATTGCTAAAGATTTAGAAACTGCCAATCAGCTTGCGAGGTTAATTCAGTTCAAGCATAGAATTGTGACACTTGAAGGCGATGTGATTACGCCAGGCGGTGCTATGACCGGTGGTGGCAAAGAGAAGAAAGCAAGTTTGTTATCACAAAAAGATGAACTGAAAACGACTGAAGATAAGTATCAGAACTTTATGCAACAAACAACTCAAATTGAGGAGAATGTTAAAGCATTAAAACAAGAAGTTCAACATATCGAACAGTCCTTAACTGAAACACAAGAAAAAGGTACTGAATTAAGAGCTAAAGAACATGAGGTAACATTACAATTAGATGCAGTATTAGCTAAAGAAAAACGATTAAAAGACGAAAATGAAACGTTTGAATTTGAAAAGAATGATGGCTATAACTTTGTGAAAGGTCAAGAAACATTACAAGAAAAGCAAAATAAACTTGTAACGATTAAACAAGATATAGAGAAAATTGATAACGAAATCAATCAATTAAATGCATCACTTTCACATAGTAAAGATAGCGAAAAAACAATTCAAAATACATTAAATGAAAAACGTTCGAATCTTGCCGTTGAAAAAGAACGAAATCGTTTGAAAGAACAAGATAAGAAACGACTTAAAGAAGATTTAAACGAATATGAACATACGTTAACTAAGATTAATGACCAAATTGAATTAATCAATTCTGATGATTATATGGGTAGCGGTCAATTTGAAAAAGTCGAAAGTCAAATTCAACTATTTACAGCTAAAAAGCAAGAAATAGAAACGAAAATGATGGATGATCAAGATAAATATAAATCTATTCAAGAAGAAATCGAGCAAATAGAGCGCGATACGCAATCTATGCATCAAAGTATTTCTGGATTAGAAACAGGCTTACAAGATATGGTGAGTAAGCACTCGAAAATAGATATTATGATTGAACATCAATTGACACACTTAAATGAAACGTATCAATTAACTTTTGAAAAAGCACAATCATTGTATGAAATGCCAGAAGATATTTCAGAAGCAAGAAAAACTGTTAAATTAACGAAAATGTCTATAGATGAACTTGGACATGTAAATTTAAATGCCATTGAACAATTTAAAGAAGTTAATGAAAGATATACTTTCTTAAGTGATCAAAGAACAGATTTATTAGAAGCAAAAGAAACATTAGAACAAGTCATATTAGAAATGGATAGCGAAGTATCGACTAGATTTAAAGAAACATTTGATGAAGTGAATCATCATTTTGGAAATGTGTTTAAATCACTCTTCAATGGTGGACGTGCTGAGTTACAACTTACAGACAAAGATATTTTAGATGCGGGTGTTGAAATTGTCGTACAACCTCCAGGGAAGAACAGACAATACTTATCACTACTTAGTGGTGGGGAACGTGCGTTATCTGCCATTAGTTTACTCTTTGCGATATTAAAAGCACGTACAGCGCCTTTTGTAATTCTAGATGAAGTTGAAGCTGCATTAGATGAACAAAATGTCATAAGATATGCAGAATATTTAGATCAGCTCAAATCAGAAACTCAATTTATCGTTATTACACATAGAAAAGGTACAATGTCATACGCGGATAGCTTATATGGTGTTACAATGCAAGAAGCGGGCATTTCTAAACTTGTGAGTGTTAACTTAAAATCAATTAAAGAAGAATTGGAGGCATTACAATCATGAGTTTTTTTAAACGATTAAAGGATAGATTCTCTCCTAGTGAAGAAAAAAACAAAGAGATTGAAAACCAAGAAGAACAACCATTCCAAGACTTAGAACCTGAGTCTAATGAAAAAGAAAATCCTGAAGCGGTTCAGTTTGACGATGGGTTAATGTCATTAGATGAGTTCGAAGAATGGGAATCAGAACAACTTGGTGCTAAGTTCAAACAAGGATTAGAAAAATCTAGAGAGAACTTCCAAAATAAATTAAATGATTTATTAGCAGTGTATCGTAAAGTTGACGAAGATTTCTTTGAAGCATTAGAAGAAATGTTAATTCAAGCAGATGTTGGATTTAACACAGTTATGGAACTTGTTGATGAATTACGTATGGAAGCTAAACGCCGAAATATTAGTGAAACATCTGAATTAAGAGAAGTCATCGTTGAAAAAATAGTCGAAATTTATGTACAAGATGATGAAGATATTGATCGAATGAATATTGAAAATGACCGATTAAATGTTATATTAATGGTTGGTGTTAATGGTGTTGGTAAAACGACGACAATCGGTAAATTAGCACACCGTTATAAACAAGAAGGTAAAAAAGTTATGTTAGCAGCTGGAGATACTTTCCGTGCAGGTGCTATTGAACAATTGAAAGTTTGGGGAGAACGTGTTGGCGTAGAAGTAATTAGTCAAAAAGAAGGTTCTGACCCAGCAGCAGTTATGTATGATGCAGTAAATGCTGCTAAAAATAGAGGTGCTGATATTTTAATTTGTGATACGGCAGGACGATTACAAAATAAAGCCAACTTAATGAATGAATTACAAAAAGTTAGAAAAGTTATTGATCGTAACGTACCTGGCGCACCTCATGAAGTATTATTAGCATTAGATGCGACAACTGGACAAAATGCATTATCACAAGCTAAGTCATTTAAAGAAGTGACACAAGTTACAGGTATCGTATTAACGAAACTTGACGGAACAGCAAAAGGTGGTATCGTGTTAGCGATACGTAATGAATTACAAATTCCAGTTAAATTTGTAGGACTCGGTGAAAAACTTGATGACTTACAACCATTTGATGCAGAAAGCTATGTTTATGGATTATTTGCAGACATGATAGATGCAAATGAGTCTGTTGAAAATACTACTGAAGAAGCTGATCAAAATGACGGAAAATAATGAACTTATAAAAACAATGAGAATGAATTACTTATTTGATTTTTATCAAGGTTTATTAACTGAAAAACAACGCAATTATTTAGAGTTATATTATTTACAAGATTATGCACTAAGTGAAATTGCAGAGACATTTCATGTGAGTCGACAAGCAGTATATGATAATATAAAACGAACAGATGAATTATTAGAAGAGTATGAAACGAAATTACAACTCTTTAAAAAATTTAAAGAAAGACAATCTATTATTGATGAATTAAAAAGATTGTCAGGAGATAATCAAGAACTTAATCAGGCGATTGAACGCTTAGAAATTCTTGAATAGGAGGAGAAATTTATGGCATTTGAAGGGTTATCCGAAAGACTTCAAGCCACGATGCAACGCATCAAAGGTAAGGGTAAAGTTACAGAGTCAGATATTAAAGCAATGATGCGTGAAGTACGATTAGCATTATTAGAAGCAGACGTTAACTTTAAAGTTGTTAAATCTTTTGTAAACACAGTATCTGAACGCGCATTAGGTGCAGATGTTATGCAATCTTTAACACCTGGACAACAAGTCATCAAGATTGTTCAAGATGAATTAACAACTTTAATGGGTGGAGAAAATAGTAAAATTAACATGAGCAGTAAACCACCTACTGTTGTGATGATGGTCGGTTTACAAGGTGCAGGTAAAACAACAACTGCAGGTAAATTAGCATTATTAATGAGGAAAAAATACAACAAAAAGCCATTACTTGTCGCATGTGATATTTATAGACCAGCTGCGATTCAACAATTACAAACAGTTGGTAAGCAAATTGATATACCTGTATACACTGAAGGCGATCAAGTAAGTCCGAAACAAATTACTGAGAACGCATTGAAATATGCACGCGAAGAACATTTAGACTTTGTTATTATCGATACAGCAGGTCGTCTGCACATTGATGAAGCATTAATGAATGAACTTGTAGACGTTAAAGAAGTATCTAAACCAGATGAAATTATGCTTGTTGTAGACTCTATGACAGGTCAAGATGCTGTAAATGTTGCAGAATCATTTGATAATACATTAGATGTAACAGGTGTAACATTAACTAAATTAGATGGTGATACACGTGGTGGTGCAGCACTTTCAATCCGTTCTGTTACTGAAAAGCCAATTAAATTTATTGGTATGAGTGAAAAGCTAGATGGACTTGAGTTGTTCCATCCAGAACGTATGGCATCTAGAATTTTAGGTATGGGTGACGTATTAAGTTTAATTGAAAAAGCCCAACAAGGTGTCGATGAAGAAAAAGCTAAAGAATTAGAAAAGAAAATGAGAACATCTTCATTTACGTTTGATGATTTCTTAGAACAATTAGAACAAGTTAAAGAATTAGGTCCGTTAGATGATCTGATGAATATGATTCCAGGTGCTAACAAAATGAAAGGCATGAAAAATGCTAACATGGATCCTAAACAAATCGATAATGTTCAAGCGATTATCCGTTCTATGACTTTAGAAGAAAGAAATAATCCTGACATTTTAAATGTTTCTAGAAAACGTCGTATTGCTAAAGGTTCAGGTCGTTCTCTCCAAGAAGTAAATAGATTGATCAAACAATTTGGCGACATGAAGAAAATGATGAAACAATTTACAGGAAGCAATAAAAAAGGTAAAAAAGGTAAACGTGGCGGAAATCCTTTCCAAGGCATGAACTTACCATTCTAATAGAAGCGTGACGCATCTATAATATAGAGCAAAGTTATGGCAGCTATCTTTAAGTGATCATGCCAGCTTTGCTCTCTTATTTTGCATGAAATTTAAATTGGTAAAGAGAAAACACTTTACAAACAATTTATATCCTGTTATAGTATTTACTTGTAGAAAAGAAATTATAAATGAGTAAGGAGTTTTTTAAACATGGCAGTTAAAATTCGTTTAACACGTAAAGGGTCAAAAAGAAACCCATTTTATCGTATAGTAGTAGCAGATGCACGTTCTCCACGTGATGGTCGTATTATCGAACCAATCGGTACTTACAATCCAGTTGCTAAACCAGAAGCAGAAATCAAAGTTGACGAAGAGTTAGCTTTAAAATGGTTAGCTGACGGTGCAAAACCTACTGATACAGTTCGTGATATCTTATCAACTCAAGGTATCATGGAGAAATTCCATAATTCTAAACTTTCTAAGTAAAGCGTAGATTATATTGGAAAAATTAATACAAACAATTATAGTACCGCTCGTAGATTATCCGGAGAACATCAATATATCTAAAGATGAACAAGATTCTAGCATTACGTTCAATATAGACGTTCATGAAGAAGACATTGGCAGAATTATTGGTAAGAAGGGCAGAATGATTAAAGCAATTCGTACAATTGTGTCTGGTTCAATGAACGAGCAAGGCAAGAAAGTGTTTGTAGAAGTTAATTAAGAGTACCTAATTGGTGCTCTTTTTTATGTTAATAATGAAAGAAACAGTTGAGGAGGCACAGCTCAATGAATGTTGAAATAGGCAAAATTGTTAATACACATGGTATTAAAGGTGAAGTGAAAGTATTATCAGATTCTGACTTTACCGATGAACGATTTCAAAAAGGTCAACTTATTACAGTTAAGAAAAATAATGAATCATTTTCATTTACTATAGCATCACATAGAATTCATAAGAATTTTCATCTATTAACGTTTGAAGGTATTCATAACATCAATGATATCGAACATTTAAAAGGTTCTAAAATTTATCAAGAACAATCAAATGAAGCGATTGAACTTGAAGAGAATGAATACTATTATTCAGATATTATTGGTTGTACAGTATTTGTTGAAGAAGAAGCGTTAGGTAGAGTAATTGAAATTATGGAAACAGGTGCGAACGATGTATGGGTCGTTAAGGGAGATAAAGAATATTTAATTCCTTATATTGAAGATGTTGTTAAACATGTTGATGTTGATCTGAAGACTATTAAAATTGAACCATTAGAAGGTTTATTAGACTGATGAAGATTGATTATTTAACACTGTTTCCAGAAATGTATGAAGGTGTACTCAATCATTCCATAATGAAACGAGCACAAGATAAAGAAATTGTTCAATTTAATACAGTGAATTTTAGAGATTTTGCGAATAATAAACATTCACAAGTTGATGATTATCCTTATGGTGGCGGACAAGGTATGGTCCTTAAACCAGAACCTGTATTCAATGCGCTTCAATCATTAGATAAAGATGAAAATACGCGCGTGATTTTAATGTGTCCACAAGGTGAGCCATTCACACAAGCAAAAGCGGAGTCATTATCAGAAAGTGATCATATTATTTTTATTTGTGGTCATTATGAAGGCTATGATGAGCGTATTAGAGAACATTGTGTAACGGATGAAATTTCAATTGGGGACTTTGTATTAACAGGTGGAGAACTTGCGAGCATGACAATGACAGATGCAATCGTAAGACTAATACCAGGTGTTCTTGGTAATCAAGTATCACATGAAGATGATTCATTTTCATCTGGATTATTAGAACATCCTCAGTACACAAGACCAGCAGATTATGAAGGCATAAAAGTACCAGATGTATTATTATCTGGGAATCATGCCAACATTGAAAAATGGAGACATGAACAATCATTGTTAAGAACACAACAGAGAAGACCAGATTTGTTAGATAGTTATCCATTAACAGAAGCGGATAAACGTTTCTTAAATGATAACAAAAAATAGATTGAATCAACTTGTGCAATGTGATATATTAATATAAGTGTGTGAGCACAAATTCACTATGATCCGCTGCTAGCATTTATATGAAACAATTACATTGGGCAAGAACATAGTCAGAAGGAGAGAATATAATGAGTAATAATAAGTTAATCGAAGCAGTAACAAAAGACCAATTGCGTACGGATATTCCAACATTCCGTGCTGGTGACACTTTAACTGTACACGTACGTATCGTTGAAGGTAGCCGCGAACGTATCCAAGTGTTCGAAGGTGTAGTTATTAAACGTCGTGGTGGCGGAATTTCTGAAACGTTTACAGTTCGTAAAATTTCTTACGGTGTTGGTGTTGAGCGTACATTCCCTGTACACACTCCAAAAATCGAGAAAATCGAAGTTAAACGTCGCGGTAAAGTACGTCGTGCGAAACTTTACTACTTACGTAGCCTACGTGGTAAAGCTGCTCGTATTAAAGAAATTAGATAATATAAACCTTGGCATTGCTTGCTAAGCGTTTAAGTGTTTGGGACATATATCCCGACACAAAATAAATAAGCATATCACTGAACTGATTACTCAGTTGCTGGTGATATGCTTATTTTTTATTTACTAAAATGTAATGAATATATTTAAGTTTGCTGCTTCGAATTCACTTTTCTTGTGAAGACAAAGCTTAAAATAATTGAAACAATTGAAACCAAAATCATCGTTTTAAAATAGGGGGGTTGATAAGTGATTTCTATATCTTTGTCTTGTTGTTCTACATCTATACCTGTCATAATATGATTGACTTTGTGAATGGCTTTGTCTTTACCGTCTACTTTAGCCTTTAAGCCTTCTCTATACGGTATATTGATGACTGCAGTTCCTTTTTTATGTTCTTTTAAAGATATATTAATTTTCCCATTTGTTTCATGGTAAGTATAACGTTTCTCTTTATGAGCTTGCTTTAATGTTTGATAATTTTCACCATATAAACCTTGTAACTCTAATTTATATTTTCCATTCGTCAATGAGATGAATATTTTACCATCTTTAGGTACTGGAACACGATAAAGTAAATCATCTTGATTCATGCGATATTTTGAATCTTGGAAGAGACGATTATTTGGATAATCATTTACTTGAATCGTAAAGTTTGATTGCGGTAATTCACGTTCTAAATGTAACATCAAATATAAATCTTGATATTGATTCGTTAACTTTTTAGGTAGTTGAATCGTTAAACCATCTCCATTTCGAGGCACGGTCAACATGTCATCTTTATAATCGGCATCACGCGTTGTAATGGTCGTTTGATTTAATAGATTCGGTGCTTTGTTTATTTCTGTATTAACTTTATCTTTATCTGTTGTAACAACACCTTTAATCATGGCGTGTTCAAGATCTAATGGATTATCAATATCATGGGCATCATAATATTGATCGGTTACTTTAACTGCAGGTAATGGTTGCTCGTTTTCTAATATTTGATATTTGCCATCGTCTTGAATTAATTTAAAGTTTGCTGGCGATGATTTCTGATACGATTTCTTCATTATATATTTTGTTGACCAAAGGCTGTATAAGTTTGATCGATTTTGCATATCGCTATAACGACTTAACGATTCATTCTGTAGATTAACTTTTGCATCTTCAAAAAGATATTGATTCAAACCGCCATCAAAAATACTCGAGTATAAACTAAGACCTTTAAAATGTTGATACATAGGTGTATTATCTTGTGTTAATACGCGCCATCCTAATCTTTCATCAGGATTCAATTGTTGGTTTAAATGTGATACATGACTTCGTTGTAGGCCACTATCAAACGTACTTGCTTGAATAAAGAATTTATTCGCACGTCTTTCATGATCATCGTGATAGATTTGGTTCTTACTATGATCTTTTGAGACTACGAAAGAAGTTAACAATATCAAAGCCGCAAATACAAGTGTTAATAAACGTGTAAAACGCTTTATGGTTAATACGAGTAATCCTATTATAAATAGAATAGGTACCATCCAAATCCAACTGACATAATCTTTAGTTATATAATAACTTGAAAAGATAACAACAATACCAGGTATAGCCGTGATGATATATTGCTTGATGCTGATTGATTTAAAGTAATATACGTAACTCACAATTAAACCACTAGAAAAGAACGTTAATAAATAATGCCATCTTTTTTGTGGTGCAGAAAAGCCGTTAAAAATACTATCTACATAAGGTAAGAAACTCGCAATCATTAAGATAATCGTGAAAATACTAAATAATCTATAATAATAATGTTTGTAAAGCTTTATTGTTAAAAGCGCCTGAATGGCTATAAAAAGTACAACAATTAAATAATTGTCATAGAATATATTGTCATGTTTATTGAAGTTAGACAGTAATGGAATCGTTCCATTATAAATTGCACGATTATTCCCAATGAAACTATGGGCAGAGTGGAAGAATATAAATAAACTACTTCCAAGTCCAAGTATACTCGCTACTACAAGTAATTTAAGTTGTTGCATTCTTGGTACAATATCAGCCTTATGTTGAAAAATAAATCGATAGAAAAAGTAAATGAGTCCTGTTAAAAATTGATAGTATGCAAAATAAAAGTTATTGATAAACGTTAAGGCAACGATTAGGATAAACAGGCCAATCTTTTTATCTTTTAAAAATCTTTCAATACTGAATAATAATAATGGCAATAGCATAAAGACATCGCTAAAGAATGACCAATATACAGTAAATCTAAAGTATATAGGTGAAACTGCAAATAGAAAAGCAGCGACTATTGAAGTAGTTTGATTTAAGCCAATCTTCTTAACATATAAATAGGTAAAACTCATAATTAAAAATGATTTTACGATTGATATGACAATGGCATTCTGAGTCCAAAATAACATATGGTCCGTATTAAAATGGAAGATAAATGAGCCTATCCAAACAAAAATGACATTGATAATGAACAAAATATTCGTAGAGAAGTAATAGGACAAATCCATAAACATATCTCCACCAAGACCTAAATCAGTTGAATAGAAAAATGTTCCGTGTGTCCAATGTACATGTAAATACATTTGAATTGGCAACATTTGTTCGATACCATCATTTGGACCAGTGAAAATAATACCATCTTTAAAATAGCGATATAGTATATAACTATGCCCTAAAATGGCTAAGACACCGAAAAGTAAAATGTATTTGAAAATAGCGTTGTTATTCAAAAATGTTTTTATTTTATTTATCATTTGATTCACCTATATGTGTTATTCATGAGATTTAAGGTTTGTTTGTTGAATAATATATTTTGGTCTATCTTTTGTTTCATAATAAATACGACCAATGTATTCACCTATAACACCTAAACTAAATAATTGAAGACCACCTAAGAATAAAATGGCAGAAATAATTGTGAAATAACCGGGTTCTTCGATGCCATGTATCATAATATTTATAAATGTAATTAAAATATATAGAAGACAGATAAACATTGTAATACCACCAAAATAAAAGCATAGTCGAAGCGGTTTATTATTAAAACTAACGATACCATCAATTGCGTAATCGATTAATTTAAAGTTGGAATATTTAGAACGTCCTTGATTTCTATCTAGATGATCATATGTAATAGTTGTCTTATTAAAACCAACCCATTCAAATATACCTTTAGAGAAGCGATTGTACTCAGTCATTTTAATGATAGACTCAACAACTTCTTTAGATATTAAGCGAAAGTCACCTTCACCGCTTTTTAATTTAACATCAATCATATTTCTAGATAATTTGTAGAAAATTTTAGCAGGAATTCTTTTTAAAAATGACTCTTTGTCGCGGTTGCGTAATGCGACGACTTGTTGATAGCCTTCAAGGTGTAATTCGATCATTTGTGGGATTATCTCAGGTGGGTGTTGAAGGTCTGAATCCATGATGATAACAGCATCTCCTATACTGTGCTCAAGTCCACAATACATAGCAGATTCTTTGCCGAAATTTTTAGAGAAAGATATGTATTTAACATGTTCGTCTTTTTCTGATAGTGATTGAATTAAATTGAGTGAAGCATCTGTAGAACCATCATCAACAAAAATGATTTCAAATTGATGTGGCAAATTTAAAAAGACGTTTGATACTTTTTCATGTAAAATAGAGATGTTAGTTTCCTCATTATAAAGAGGAACTATAATTGAAATAAACATAACAAACCTCCTATATAGATATGGTTAATATATCATATTTCGATAGTTTAAGATAAGAAAGGATAAATATAAATGACAATTCAATGGTTTCCAGGTCATATGGCCAAAGCGAGACGCGAAGTAACAGAACAATTAAAAATGGTAGATGTGGTATTCGAATTAGTCGATGCACGTATTCCGCTATCTTCAAGAAATCCAATGATTGATGACATTGTTAAACAAAAACCTCGTGTTGTAATACTTAATAAAAAAGATATGTCAAAACAAAGTGAGACAGATAAATGGACGCAATATTTTAAAAATCAAGGCTTTTTCCCAGTTCAAATTGATTCGAAACATGGTAAGCATTTAGGTGAGC
Organism: Mammaliicoccus sp. I-M35; assembly: GCF_022386455.1. Taxonomy (NCBI): domain Bacteria; kingdom Bacillati; phylum Bacillota; class Bacilli; order Caryophanales; family Staphylococcaceae; genus Mammaliicoccus; species Mammaliicoccus sp. I-M35. Next base: position 118,508 of record NZ_JAJNIL010000005.1, read on the forward strand.
TTATGAAAGCTGCACAAGCTGCCACTAAAGAAAAATTTGATAGAGAAAAACGTAAAGGTCTTCGTCCGAGAGCAATCAGAGCTATGATAGTTGGTATTCCGAATGTAGGTAAATCCACACTTATCAATAAATTAGCTAAAAAATCAATTGCTAAAACTGGTAATACACCGGGTGTGACGAAAAAACAACAATGGATTAAAGTAGGAAAAGAATTAGAATTGTTAGATACACCAGGGATTTTATGGCCGAAATTTGAAGACCAAACGATTGGTAAAAAGTTGAGTTTAACAGGGGCAATTAAAGATAGTATTGTACATTTAGATGAAGTTGCGATATATGGATTAAACTTTTTAATTGATCATGATCCGGAAAAATTAAAGCAATTTTATCAAATTGAATTACCTGAAGACGGTGACGTCATTGGTTTGTTCGATCAAATAGGTAAAAGAAGAGGCATGTTAAAACGTGGTAATGAAGTAGATTATGAGTCTGTTACTGAGTTGATTATTAGAGATTTACGTAATGCTAAAATTGGTCATTACTGCTTCGATATATATGAAGAAATGAAGGATGGCATGCATGAAACAGAAGAGCATTAAAGAAATTGTTGAAGAGATTAATCAATATTTAACGATTCAAGAAGTTGAAGCATCACCTTATAACGAAGATGAACGTAAAGGTGTCCAAAGTGCTTTAAGTAAGCGAATCAAGCAGTTAAAAAAAATAGAACAACTTCACCATAAATATATTCAAATGAATCAATATGAAAAACAAGTATTAGACTCAAACAAAGATGCTGTTATTTGTGGAATTGATGAAGTAGGGAGAGGTCCACTTGCAGGCCCAGTCGTAGCAAGTGCGGTCATTCTTGAACAAGACCATCAATATTTAGGCATTACAGATTCGAAAGCTTTATCGCAAGCTAAACGTTCTTATTTCGAACAAGAAATATATAATCGTGCACATGCAGTAGGTATTGGCATTGCAACTGTTGAAGAAATTGATGAACTCAATATATATGAAGCAACAAAGGTAGCGATGCAACGAGCGATAGATCAATTGTCAGTTAAACCAGACCACTTATTAATAGATGCGATGAAGCTAGATAATGGCATTCCACAAACATCTATTATAAAGGGAGACTTAAATAGTGTTTCTATAGCAGCAGCAAGTGTGATTGCTAAAGAATATCGTGATAAGTTAATGTCTCAATATCATACAGAATATCCTGGATATGATTTTGATAAAAACAAAGGTTACGGCACAAAATCACATTTAGAAGGGCTCGAAAATTATGGTATTACACCGATACACCGTAAAACTTTCGAACCTATCAAATCAAAAGTGAAATATTAGTCTAACAATTCGTAAAATTGGACTCTCCTTGTTTACAATAACGCTTACATTTTCTATAATTGAGAAGTAAGCAAACATTATTGTATGTATTAGGAGGATGGAGAATGAATATCCATGAGTATCAAGGTAAAGAGATTTTTCGCTCTATGGGCGTAGCTGTACCTAATGGTTCAGTGGCTTTTTCACCTGCTGAAGCAGTAGAAAAAGCGAAAGAATTAGATTCAAATGTATATGTTGTTAAAGCGCAAATCCATGCTGGTGGACGTGGTAAAGCTGGTGGCGTTAAAATTGCTAAATCAATTGATGAAGTACGTGAATATGCTAAAGAATTATTAGGCAAAGTACTTGTTACACATCAAACTGGCCCTGAAGGTAAAGAAGTAAAACGTCTTCTTATCGAAGAAGGATGCGATATTCAAAAAGAATATTACATTGGATTCGTTATCGATAGAGCTACAGACAGAATTACTTTAATGGCTTCAGAAGAAGGCGGAACTGAAATTGAAGAAGTTGCAGCAGCAACACCTGAAAAAATCTTCAAAGAAGTGATTGATCCTGTTACTGGATTAATGCCATACCAAGCTAGAAGAATAGCATTTAATATTAACATCCCTAAAGAATCAGTTAACAAAGCTGTTAAATTAATGATGTCTTTATATAATGTGTTTGTAGAAAAAGACTGCTCAATTGTTGAAATTAACCCACTTGTTACAACAGGTAGTGGTGAAGTATTAGCACTAGATGCAAAAGTAAACTTCGATGATAATGCTTTATTTAGACATAAAGATATCGTTGAAATGCGTGATTTAGAAGAAGAAGATGAAAAAGAAATCGAAGCTTCTAAATACGACTTATCTTATATCGCACTAGATGGAAACATTGGTTGTATGGTAAACGGAGCTGGCTTAGCTATGGCTACGATGGATACAATTAATCACTTTGGCGGTAATCCGGCTAACTTCCTTGACGTTGGGGGCGGCGCAACAAAAGAAAAAGTTACTGAAGCATTCAAAATCATCTTAGGTGATTCACAAGTTGAAGGTATCTTTGTAAATATCTTTGGTGGAATCATGAAATGTGATGTCATTGCTGAAGGTATCGTAGCTGCTGCTAAAGAAGTTGAATTAGATATGCCTTTAGTTGTAAGACTTGAAGGTACTAATGTTGAACAAGGTAAACAAATCTTAAAAGAATCTGGTTTAGCAATCGAGCCAGCATCTATCATGGCTGATGGTGCTCAAAAAATTGTTAAATTAGTTCAAGAACGATAAGAAAGGCGGAGAGTTACGTGAGTGTATACATCGATAAAAATACAAAAGTATTAGTTCAAGGTATTACGGGTGCAACAGCACTTTTCCATACTAAACAAATGCTAGAATACGGTACTCAAATCGTTGCTGGGGTAACACCTGGTAAAGGTGGGCAAGTGGTTGAAGGTGTACCAGTATTTAACACTATAGAAGAAGCAGTCGCTGAAACTGGCGCAACTGTTTCAGTAATATATGTACCAGCTCCATTTGCGGCTGATGCAATTATTGAAAGTGCAGATGCTGAATTAGACTTAGCTATTTGTATCACAGAACATATTCCTGTTATTGATATGATTAAAGTTAAGAGATACTTAGAAGGTAAGAAAACTCGCTTAGTAGGACCAAACTGTCCTGGTGTGATCACTGCAGATGAATGTAAAATTGGTATTATGCCTGGTTACATCCATAAAAAAGGTCACGTAGGCGTAGTTTCACGTTCAGGTACATTAACATATGAAGCGGTTCATCAATTAACTCAAGCTGGTATCGGTCAAACGACAGCAGTTGGTATTGGTGGAGACCCAGTTAATGGTACAGACTTCATTGATGTATTAAAAGCATTTAATGAAGATGACGAAACATATGCAGTTGTTATGATTGGTGAAATCGGTGGTACTGCTGAAGAAGAAGCAGCTGAATGGATTAAAGCTAACATGACAAAACCAGTAGTAGGATTCATTGGTGGTCAAACAGCACCTCCAGGTAAACGTATGGGTCACGCTGGTGCAATCATTTCAGGCGGTAAAGGTACTGCATCTGAAAAAATCAAAACTTTAAATGACTGTGGTATTGATACAGCAGATACACCATCTGTTATCGCTGAAACACTTATAAACCGTATTAAAAAAGAAGACGGTTTATACGAAAAATGTTTAACAGTTAAATAATAACCATATATATAAGTACAGTGTCTTTCTACAATAGAAAAGCACTGTGCTTATTTGGTGTTTTAATTTATATATCCCACTAATGAACTGAATTTTAGTTTGTTAGTGGTTTTTTTGTAGACAATATTAAATGCATAAACTATAATATATGTAAAATATTAACAAACAGGAGTGAGGCATGAAATTTAACGATGAAACAGCATATGTAAATGCACTAACATCAAGATTAAATGAAGACAGTCATGATTTTGAAATCATGAATAAATTTAAAGGTTATGAAGGCGAACAACTAGTAGAAAATCTACTAAAGCAACAACATCAAATTGTGTTTAGTCATAATCTTGAATTTGTATCTTCAAATGCAGTACAAATAGATTTTTTAATCATACATAACAGTCAAATAAGTATATTAGAAGTTAAACACTACTATGGTGATTTCGAAATCTATGACAGCTATATAAAGAGTTCTTATAATAAACGTTACACATCACCATTTGTACAATTATACAAAGCTAAAAATACCCTCCAATCAATACTTCAAGAAATCAATCTAAACCTACCAATAAATCACTATTTAGTATTTTCAAATCCCACATTTACACTAAGAAACCACATACCAAACCGCTCGCAAGTACTATTGCGATCTGAATTTTATAAATTTCCACAGCTATTTCAATCTCAACAAATCGATAAAGATAAGCATATACTTCAGCAAATTTTAGCTAAGCAGCAAATATTTTCTCATAGATTTAAACCAGTCGAAAGAGTCGCTTTTAATAAGATAACTAAAGGTATAAAATGTCCAGAATGTAAAAAGTTACATACTATTATAATTGAAGAAAAGAAGAAGATTATGCCTTGTAAAAATTGTTTAAAAACTTTTAAAAGAGTGGAAATTTACTATTTCAACATAATAGAACTAGGCATAATAAAAGGAAAAGAAGGATTTACAATACCAGAAGCAGTTGAATGGTGTGAGGCGAATAATGTTCAAACTGTAAAAAGAATATGCAATCAATATTTTAAGAGTAAAGGTCAAAGGTATAAGACGTATTATTTAGAAGAATTTAGTAGGTGATGCGGCGCTAACGATCAAGACTGAAAAACAAGATCGTTAGAAATTCTAACGCTCAAGAAACCAAAACAAGATCGTTAGCCGTAAAAAAATTTAAAAAAATGAGGGGTGACCGTCGTGCTAACGCTCAAGAGTGGAAAACAAGATCGTTAGAAATTCTAACGCTCAAGAAAGTAAAACAAGATCGTTAGCCGTTAAAAAAATTAAAAAATGAGAAGTGACCCCCGCGCTAACGATCAAGACTGAAAAACAAGATCGTTAGAAATTCTAACGCTCAAGAAACTAACACAAGATCGTTAGCCGTAAAAAAATTTAAAAAATGAGGGGTGAGCCCCGCGCTAACGATCAAGACTAAAAAACAAGATCGTTAGAAATTCTAACGCTCAAGAAACCAAAACAAGATCGTTAGCCGCCCCCCAAAAAAACAGAAAAAATCTACATTATAAGAGGTGTATATTTATGAATGATTATCAACAATCAATTTTAAAATTAATTTACAGTGGTTTTACGACTAATCAAATTCACAAGATGATTCGTTATGATCCTGAGTTAAATTTTCTTTCATATAGAACTGCGTTTATTGATTTTGTATATAAAAGTGGTTTTAAAGAGAGAACAATATTAACGATGTATCACAAATATAATGATAGTCATATAGATAAAATACGTTCTTCATTAAAGAAAAGAAATATTCAAATGGTGTTTTCTGATGAGGATTGTTATCCAACTTTATTGAAGGAAATTTATGATTATCCGCTTGTACTTTTTGGAATGGGTAATATGTCGTTATTGCAAAATAAACAAAAATTGGCTATAGTCGGTTCAAGGAAGGCTACTCAATATTCAGAACAAATTTGTGATGCTATCGTGCCAGGACTGGTTAAGTCGCATATTACAATTGTTTCTGGAATGGCCATGGGAGCAGATTATTTTGCACATTTAAAAGCGATAGAGTATAGTGGTCAAACTATAGGTGTTGCTGCATTTGGTTTAGATTACCATTATCCTAAAGCGACACAATATATAAGTGAACTGATGCGTAAAGATCATCTTGTTATATCTGAGTATTATCCAACAACGAAAGTTCAAAAATGGCGTTTCCCAGAAAGAAATCGTATTATTAGTGGATTGTCACAAGGTGTATTAGTAACTGAAGCAAATGAACGTAGTGGTTCTTTAATCACGATAGACTTGGCATTGGAACAAAATAGAAATGTATATTGTTGCCCGGGCACGATTTTTCAATCTCTAAGCAAAGGTGGCAATAATAGAATAAAAGAAGGTGCCAAGCTCGTACAAAATGCTCAAGATATCATTGAGGATTATTGTATATTTACTGAACAAAAATAAATTTTATAAAATGTTTTAATTGACAAAGCTGAATTTATCAGTTTATCATTTACATTTGTAATCAATAGAATAGCAAGGGGGACTTACTTTGGCAGAAAATCTTGTCATCGTTGAATCGCCCGCAAAAGCAAAAACCATTGAAAAATATTTAGGAAAAAAATATAAAGTCGTTGCATCTATGGGGCATGTTAGAGATTTACCTCGTAGTCAAATGGGCGTAGATGTTGAAAATAATTATGAACCTAGATATATTACGATTCGCGGCAAAGGGCCAGTTGTAAAAGATTTAAAACGCTATGCAAAAAAAGCAAAAAACGTTTATCTCGCAAGTGACCCCGATCGTGAAGGTGAAGCAATTGCGTGGCATTTAGCACATATATTAGATATAGATGAAAATAAAAAATCAAGAGTCGTATTTAACGAAATTACAAAAGATGCAGTAAAAGATAGTTTTAAGCATCCTAGAGAAATAGAACATGAGTTAGTTGATGCACAACAAGCAAGACGTGTACTAGATAGACTTGTTGGGTATAATATTTCTCCAGTGTTATGGAAAAAAGTTAAAAAAGGTTTGTCAGCAGGTCGAGTACAATCTGTTGCATTAAGACTCGTTATTGATCGTGAAAACGAAATTAATAATTTTAATCCAGAAGAATACTGGACTATTGAAGGTTTATTTAAACATAAAACTAAAACATTTAGTGCGAAGTTTTTACATGAGAAAAGTAAACCCGTTAAATTAAAAAATGAAAAAGACGTACAAAAAATTACAACACAATTAGATGGGGATAAATTTGAAGTTACGCAAGTTACTAAGAAAGAAAAATTAAGATATCCTGCGAAATCATTTACAACTTCATCTTTACAACAAGAAGCATCACGTAAGTTGAATTTTAAAGCTAGAAAAACAATGATGTTAGCACAACAATTATACGAAGGTATAGATTTGAAAAAACAAGGTACTGTTGGTTTGATTACGTATATGAGAACGGACTCTACACGTATAGCTGATAGTGCTCAAGCTGAAGCAGCATCATTTATTGAAAAAGAGTACGGTAAAGAGTATTTATCTAAAACAAAAGCAGCAAAAGGTAAACAAGGCGCACAAGATGCCCATGAAGCAGTTAGACCGACAAGTGTGGAACGTACACCAGATCAGATGAAAACATTCTTATCTAGAGATCAATATCGATTATATAAATTGATTTGGGAACGTTTTATGGCAAGTCAAATGGCACCTGCTATTGCTGATACAGTTGCGGCAGATATTACTCAAGGCGATTTGAAATTCAGAGCAAATGGTCAAACAATCAAATTTAAAGGTTTCATGAAAGTATACGTTGAAGCTAAAGATGATACTGATGAAGAAAAAGAAGGTAAATTACCACCGTTAGAAAAAGGTGATATCGTTACGGCTGAGAAAATCGATCCAAAACAACATTTTACTCAACCACCACCACGATACACTGAAGCACGATTGGTTAAAACTTTAGAAGAATTAAAAATCGGTAGACCTTCAACTTATGCACCTACAATCGATACGATTCAAAAAAGAAACTACGTAAAATTAGACCAGAAAAGATTTGTACCTACAGAGTTAGGAGAAATCGTACATGAGTCAGTTAAAGAATACTTCCCTGAAATTATAGATGTTGACTTTACAGTTAATATGGAAACATTGCTAGATAAAGTAGCAGATGGTGAAATTGAGTGGAAGAAAGTCATAGATATGTTCTATGAAAACTTTAAAATCGATGTAGCAAGAGCAGAAGAAGAAATGGAGAAAATTGAAATCAAAGATGAACCGGCTGGTGAGGATTGCGAATTATGTGGTTCACCAATGGTTTATAAAATGGGCCGATACGGTAAGTTTATGGCTTGTTCAAATTTCCCAGATTGTAGAAATACGAAAGCAATCATTAAAACGATTGGCGTTAAATGTCCTAAATGTAAAGAGGGCGAAGTAGTTGAACGTAAATCTAAAAAGAATAGAGTATTCTATGGTTGTTCAAGATACCCAGAATGTGATTATACATCATGGGATAAACCTTTAGACCGTTCATGTCCTAAATGTGAAACAGTACTTGTTGAACGTAAAAAAGGAAAATCAGCTCAAGTTATATGTCCAAATTGTGATTATAAAGAGCAAGAACAAAAATAGTTATAATACAGTGCAAAAAGTTATTTTAATGATAACTTTTTGCACTTGTTTTTTGATTTAATGTTTTAATAGTAAAACGTCACTAATTTTTAAAATTTATCATCACTTTATCATTTGATTAAATTCAGATTTGTTATACAATTCAATATGGAATAAAAAAATTCGAAAATCAAGGAGGCATAAATAATGACTTCAATAAATGTTATCGGTGCTGGATTAGCAGGTTCAGAAGCGGCATACCAAATTGCCAAGAGAGGATTCAACGTTAATCTATATGAAATGAGACCGGTAAAACAAACACCAGCGCATCATACAGATAAATTTGCAGAACTTGTATGTTCTAATTCTCTAAGAGGTAATCAATTAACAAATGCTGTCGGTGTCTTAAAAGAAGAAATGAGACAATTAGATTCATTAATTATAAAAGCAGCAGATAATGCGCGTGTACCAGCGGGAGGTGCACTTGCTGTCGATCGACATGATTTTGCGGGATACATTACAGATACGCTTAAGAATCATCCGAATATTACTGTAAAGAATGAAGAGATTACTGAGATTCCTGACGGACCAACAATTATTGCAACTGGTCCTTTAACGACAGAAAGTTTAACGAAACAAATTATGAATATTACAGGTGAAGAACAACTGTACTTCTATGATGCAGCTGCACCAATTATTGAAAAAGAATCTATTAACATGGATAAAGTATATTTGAAATCACGCTATGACAAAGGTGATGCAGCGTACTTGAATTGTCCAATGACTGAAGAAGAATTCAATACTTTTTATGATGCACTTATAAATGCTGAAGTTGTGCCATTAAAAGAATTCGAAAAAGAAATTTATTTTGAAGGTTGTATGCCATTTGAAGTAATGGCTGAACGTGGTAAGAAAACTTTATTATTTGGTCCTATGAAGCCTGTAGGTTTAGAAGATCCTAAAACTGGTAAAAGACCATATGCAGTTGTTCAATTAAGACAAGATGACGCAGCTGGAACGTTATATAATATTGTAGGATTCCAAACACATTTAAAATGGGGCGCGCAAAAAGAAGTTATTTCTCTTATACCTGGATTAGAAAATGTTGATATCGTACGTTACGGCGTGATGCATCGAAATACATTTATTAATTCACCAAACGCGCTTAAAGAAACTTATCAATTAAAATCAAGAGAAGATTTATTCTTTGCTGGTCAAATGACAGGTGTAGAAGGATATGTTGAAAGTGCAGCAAGTGGACTGATTGCAGGAATTAATGCAAGTAAACTCGTTTCAGGTCTTGATCCAATCGTTTTCCCTCGAGAAACAGTAATCGGAAGTATGGCTTATTACATTACACATGCGAATAATAATAAGAACTTCCAACCGATGAATGCGAACTTTGGTTTATTACCTACATTAGAAAAACGTATTAAAGATAAGAAAGAAAGATATGAAACACTTGCAAATCGTGCATTAAAACATTTAGATTCATTTAAAGTAATGCTTTAGTAAATTATTTTAAGATTTTTTAGAATTGTGATACAATTCAGATAAAATGGGAGGAATGAGTTATGGTACATACAATTGAACAACAGTTTGTTGATATGTTAACTTATGAAAAACATTTTTCCACCCATACTTTAAATGCATATCAACTTGATTTGAATGAATTTAATGATTTTTTACAATCAGAACATTTATCTTTAGAATCATTTGAATATAAAGATGCAAGGAGATACCTTGCGTTTTTGTATGATAAAGGACATAAAAGGACGAGTGTTTCGCGTAAAATTTCTACATTAAGATCTTTTTATCAATATTGGATGAGTGTTGATAGCGAAATTCAGAATCCATTTATTCAACTTGTACATCCCAAAAAAGAACATCATTTACCAAGCTTTTTCTATGAAGAAGAAATGGAAAAGCTATTTAAAACACTTGATGATGGTAAAAAAACGAATATAAGAGATCGCGTCATTCTTGAGTTGCTTTATGCGACAGGTATTCGAGTGTCAGAATTAGTTCATATTCAAATGAGTGATATTGATTTGAATTATGCATTTGTCAAAGTGCTAGGTAAAGGGAATAAAGAACGTATCGTTCCTTTTGGAGAGTATTGTCAAAGTGCAATCGTTGACTATATTGAACAATTTAGAAGTCAGATGCATTTAGATCATGATTTCTTGATAGTGAACATGAGAGGTAAACCTATAACTGAACGTGGTGTTAGATATGCACTCAACGAAATCGTAAAGAGAACGCAAGGTGTGTATCATATTCACCCTCATAAATTAAGGCATACTTTTGCAACACATTTGCTAAATCAAGGAGCCGATATGAGAAGTGTTCAAAGTTTACTGGGACATGAAAGTTTATCAACGACAAGTCAATATACACATGTTACAAAAGATCAATTAAGAAAAGTATACTTATCAGCACATCCACGTGCGTAAAGGAGATTTGATAATGAGTTCTTCATTACATGCTACAACTATATTTGCAATAAGACATAATGGTCATTCTGCAATGGCAGGTGACGGTCAAGTTACATTAGGTGAGCAAGTCATCATGAAACAAACAGCAAGAAAAGTTAGAAGATTATATCATGATAAAGTTGTTGCTGGTTTCGCTGGCAGCGTTGCAGACGCATTTACTTTATTCGAAAAATTTGAAGTTAAATTACAAGAATATAGCGGTAATTTAACGCGAGCTGCAGTTGAGCTTGCTCAAGAATGGCGTGGAGATAAAATGTTACGTCAACTTGAAGCGATGCTCATTGTTATGAATGAGACGGATTTATTAGTCGTAAGTGGTACTGGAGAAGTGATTGAGCCAGATGATGGTATCATTGCTATTGGTTCTGGTGGTAATTACGCTTTAAGTGCTGGTAGAGCGCTTAAGTCATATGCACCTCATTTATCGGCTAAAGAAATTGCAGAAGCTTCACTTAATACGGCTGCAGATATTTGTGTGTTTACAAACCATGAAATAAAAGTTGAAGAAATATAATTGGAGGGGTTTAAGGTTGTCACAAAATCAATTAAAAATGACACCGCATGATATCGTTGATCGATTAAATGATCATATCATTGGTCAACAAGATGCTAAACGTAAAGTAGCAATTGCTCTAAGAAATCGCTATAGACGAAGTTTATTAGATGAACAACTTAGAAACGAAATCATACCTAAAAACATTCTCATGATAGGTCCTACAGGTGTAGGTAAGACTGAAATAGCTAGAAGAATGGCTAGATTAGTTGGTGCACCTTTTGTAAAAGTAGAAGCTACTAAATTTACTGAAGTAGGTTATGTAGGTCGAGATGTTGAAAGTATGATACGTGACCTTGTTGAAGTTGGTCGTCGACTTGTTAAAGAAGAAAAGAAAAAAGGCGTACTTGATGAGGCAACTCAAAAAGCTAATGAAAAATTAGTGAAATTGCTTGTGCCAAGCATGAAGAAAAAAGCACAAAGTAATAGTAATAATCCGTTAGAGTCATTATTTGGTGGACAATTCCCGAACTTCAATCAACAAGAAGAAGTTGAAGAAACACCAACTGAAGAGATAAAAACAAAACGTGAAGATATTAAAAAACAATTATTAAACGGTGAACTTGAAGAAGAAATCGTTAAAATAAAAGTAGAACAAGAACAACAAACGTTAGGCATGATGGGTATGGAAAATAACCCTCAAATGCAAGATATGCTTAGCCAAATGATGCCTAAGAAAAAAGTTGAAAGAAACTTGCCAGTTAAATCAGCACGAAAAATTTTAACAGATGAGATTGCGAATGAATTGATTGATCAAGAGTCAGTTAACGAAGAAGCAATTCAATTAACTGAACAAATGGGTATGGTATTCATCGATGAAATCGATAAAATTGCTGTGAGCAACAGTAATGGTGGACAAGATGTATCTCGACAAGGTGTACAAAGAGATATATTACCAATTGTTGAAGGTAGTGTCGTTCAAACGAAATATGGTTCAATTAATACTGAGCACATTTTATTTATTGGTGCAGGTGCATTCCATATGTCTAAACCAAGTGATTTAATACCTGAGTTACAAGGTAGATTTCCAATTCGTGTTGAATTAGATAGTTTAACTACTGAAGATTTCGTTAAAATATTAAAAGAACCGAAACAATCGCTTCTTGATCAATACAAAGCATTGTTGGAAACTGAGATGGTGACAATCAACTTTACAGATGAAGCCATTAATCGTTTAGCTGAAATTGCTTTTCAAGTTAACCAAGAGACAGATAATATCGGTGCAAGAAGACTGCATACTATACTTGAAAAAATGCTAGAAGATCTTTCTTTTGAAGCTTCAAATATGCCAAATGCAGTTGTAGATATAACACCTGAATATGTTAATCAAAAATTAGAATCTATTGCGACAAATAAAGATTTAAGCGCGTTTATTCTATAAAAAAGGAGAAAAAATTAAATGAGTTTATTATCAAAGACAAGAGAATTAAATACGTTATTACAAAAGCATAAAGGTATTGCTGTAGACTTTAAAGATATGGCTAAAACTATCAGTGATGTAACGGTGACAAACGTATTCATCGTATCAAGAAGAGGTAAAATTTTAGGTTCAAGTTTAAATGAATTATTAAGCAATGAACGTATTATCAAAATGTTAGAAGACAGACATATTCCTAAAGAATATACTGATCAATTAATGCATGTAGAACAAACGAAATCAAATATCGGTATTGAAGAAGTATTAACTGTATTCCCACCAGAAAATAAAGAATTATTCGTTGATAGTCAAACAACAATTTTCCCAATCCTTGGTGGTGGTGAACGTTTAGGTACATTAGTAGTTGGACGTGTATCTCAAGATTTCAATGACAACGATTTAGTACTTGGTGAATATGCAGCTACTGTTATTGGTATGGAAATATTAAGAGAAAAACATAATGAAATTGAACAAGAAGCTAGAGATAAAGCAGCAATCAATATGGCAATTAATTCACTTTCATATTCAGAAAGAGAAGCGATTGAACATATCTTTGAAGAACTTGGTGCACCTGAAGGTTTATTAGTTGCTTCTAAAGTTGCTGATAGAGTAGGTATTACAAGATCAGTTATCGTCAATGCATTAAGAAAATTAGAAAGTGCTGGCGTAATTGAATCTCGTTCTTTAGGTATGAAGGGTACATTCATTAGAATTAAAAAAGAAAAATTCTTAGATGAGTTAGGATTATCTAAATAAAATACTTGATGAACAGAATAAGATATGATATATTTGAAAACGGCTATAAAAGCCAAATTCACACATAATCACAAAAATTATGGATTGGTGCAACTTAACTAAGTTGTTTCTATAATAAGTGTTTATGGCGGAATAAAACCAATTAGGAGGAATTATCATGGCAGTTATCTCAATGAAACAATTGCTTGAAGCAGGTGTTCACTTCGGTCACCAAACACGCCGTTGGAACCCAAAAATGAAAAAATACATTTTCACAGAAAGAAACGGTATCTACATTATCGATTTACAAAAAACAGTTAAAAAAGTTGACGAAGCATACAACTTTATTAAATCTGTTTCTGAAGAAGGCGGTAAAGTATTATTCGTAGGTACTAAAAAACAAGCACAAGAGTCAGTTAAAGAAGAAGCTGAGCGTGCTGGACACTACTACATTAACCAAAGATGGTTAGGTGGTATCTTAACTAACTATAAAACAATCTCTAAACGTGTAAAACGTATTTCTGAAATTGAAAAAATGGAAGAAGACGGTACGTTTGATGTATTACCTAAAAAAGAAGTTGTAGAACTTAAAAAAGAATATAACCGTTTAATCAAATTCTTAGGCGGTATTCGTGATATGAAATCAATGCCTCAAGCATTATTCGTAGTAGACCCTCGTAAAGAGCGTAATGCGATTGCTGAAGCACGTAAATTAAACATTCCAATCGTTGGTATTGTTGATACAAACTGTGACCCAGATGAAATCGACTATGTTATCCCTGCGAACGATGATGCTATTCGTGCTGTTAAATTGTTAACTGGTAAAATGGCTGATGCTATTTTAGAAGGTCAACAAGGCGTTTCAAATGAAGATGTTGCTGAAGAGCAAAACATCGACTTAAACGAAACAGAACAAGCACCTGAAGAAGAATCAACTGAAACTACTGAAGCATAATTTCAAAAAGGTGATAAGGTTCTATAACTTATCACCTTTTTTTAGAAAGATTTAAGATAAACAATATATTATTTGAATAAATGGAGGAATTAGATTATGGCTATTTCAGCTAAACTTGTTAAAGAACTACGTGAAAAAACTGGCGCAGGTATGATGGACTGTAAAAAAGCTTTAACAGAAACTGATGGTGACATCGATAAAGCGGTAGATTACTTACGTGAAAAAGGTATCGCTAAAGCTGCTAAGAAAGCAGACCGTATTGCTGCAGAAGGTACTACTTTTGTTGCATCTAAAGGTAACGATGCAGTAATTCTTGAATTAAACTCAGAAACTGACTTCGTTGCTCGTAACGAAGGTTTCCAAAACTTAGTTAAAGAAATGGCTGATCATATTCTTGATGTTAAACCAGCTGATGTTGATGAATTAAACGCTTCAAAATTAGCTAGTGGTCAAACTGTTGAAGAAAAAATGAACGAAGCTATCTCTACTATTGGTGAAAAATTAACTTTACGTAGATTTACATTAAAAACAAAAACTGATAACGATTCATTCGGTGAGTACTTACACATGGGTGGACGTATTGGTGTATTAACTGTTGTTGAAGGTTCAACAAATGAAGAAGCAGCTAAAGACGTTGCTATGCACATCGCTGCATTAAACCCTAAATTTGTTTCTCGTGACCAAGTATCTGAAGAAGAATTAGCTCACGAAAAAGAAATTTTAAAACAACAAGCTTTAAATGAAGGTAAACCTGAAAATATCGTTGAAAAAATGGTTGAAGGTAGAATGCGTAAATATTTAGAAGAAATCTGTGCTGTTGACCAAGCATTCGTTAAAAATCCAGACCAAACTGTTGCTGAATTCTTAAAAACAGACGGTGGCGTGCTTGTAGATTTCGTTCGTTACGAAGTTGGGGAAGGTATCGAGAAACGTTCTGATAACTTTGCTGATGAAGTAAAAGGACAAATGAAAGGCAACTAAGATTGCTTTTTAGGAAGAAGACACGCTTTGTGTCTTCTTTCGTTATATATAAAGACCTAATTATAAGCATAGAGAGGGATCAAGATGACTAAGAATTCTAAATATAAACGCGTCGTATTAAAACTAAGTGGTGAAGCTTTAGCAGGAGATTCAGGGTTTGGCATTAACCCAGTCGTAATTAAAAGTATCGCTCAACAAGTGTCAGAAGTTGCTCAAATGGATTGCGAAGTTGCTGTAATCGTTGGTGGTGGAAACATTTGGAGAGGTAAAACTGGAAGCGATTTAGGTATGGATCGTGGAACAGCTGATTATATGGGCATGTTAGCCACTGTAATGAATGCTTTAGCATTACAAGATAGTTTAGAACAATTAGATTGTGATACTCGTGTATTAACTTCAATCGAAATGAAACAAGTTGCTGAACCATATATTAGAAGACGTGCGATTCGTCACTTAGAGAAAAAGAGAGTCGTTATATTTGCAGCGGGAATAGGGAATCCTTACTTCTCTACAGATACGACTGCAGCTTTAAGAGCAGCTGAAGTTGAGGCTGACGTTATCTTAATGGGTAAAAACAATGTTGATGGTGTTTATTCTGCTGACCCTAAAGTAGATCCTAAAGCAGAAAAATACGAAAGATTAACATATATTCAAATGTTACAAGAAGGATTACAAGTTATGGATTCAACTGCTTCATCATTCTGTATGGACAATGATATCCCACTTGTTGTATTCTCAATTATGGAAGAAGGAAATATTAAACGTGCTGTTCAAGGTGAAGAAATCGGTACGATTATTACAAAATAAACTTGAGGTGTAATTCCATGGCAGATGTTATTCAAGAAACGAAGTCAAAAATGAACAAAACTATTGAAAGTTTCAATAGAGATTTAGCTGGTATTAGAACTGGACATGCAAATGCAAATCTTTTAGAAAGAGTAAATGTTGAGTACTACGGTGTTCCAACACCTATTCAACAATTAGCAGGTATCTCAGTACCTGAAGCGCGTTTGTTAGTTGTTCAACCATATGACAAATCATCAGTTGATGATGTACTTAAAGCAATAAATGCTGCTAACTTAGGTGTTAATCCAACAAGTGATGGTACAGTTATTAGAATTTCAGTACCAGCATTAACTGAAGAACGCAGAAAAGAATTAGTAAAAGAAGCTAAAAAAGAAGCTGAAAATGCTAAAGTTGCAATTCGTAATGTTCGTCGTGATTCAAATGAAGATTTGAAGAAACAAGAAAAAAATGGCGAAATTACAGAAGATGATTTAAGAAATCAAACTGAAGAAGTTCAAAACATTACAAATGATTTCATCAAACAAATAGATGATTTAACGACTCAAAAAGAAAATGACATTTTGGAAGTTTAAAGATAAGAGCTGTACCAAATCAGACTTTGGTACGGTTTTTTCTTTATATATAACAGAATCACTCTTTTTGTGATAAAATGTATTACGATATGTTTAATTAATTTTACATATAAATTCGCGTTTGTTTGATGGAGGACGCTATGATAAAAAAGTTTATAAAGCAAAAACAACAAATAAATAATCAAGACAATGAATTATCGATACCTGAACATATAGCAATTATTATGGACGGAAATGGTAGATGGGCTAAAAATAGAAAAATGCCTCGTATAAAAGGACATTATGAAGGTATGCAAACGGTTAAGAAAATAACACGTAAAGCAAGTGATTTAGGTGTGAAATATTTGACTTTATATGCTTTTTCTACGGAAAATTGGTCGAGACCAGAAGATGAAGTGAAATATTTAATGAAATTACCTGTTGATTTTTTAAAGACTTTTCTACCTGAATTGATCGAAAAAAATGTTAAAGTCACAACAATTGGTTTTACCGAAGCTTTGCCGAAGCATACTAAAAATGCAATTGAAGAAGCTATCGAAAAAACGAAACATAATACAGGGCTAAATCTTGTGTTTGCGTTGAACTATGGTGGTAGAGCAGAAATTCTTAATGCTGTTAAAGAACTTTACCATGAAGTTGAAGAAGGCAATTTAACAATTGATGATCTATGTGAAGATAATATAAAGAAATATTTATTCACTTCAGATATTCCAGATCCAGAGTTGCTCATTCGTACATCAGGTGAAGAAAGATTAAGTAATTTTTTAATATGGCAATCATCTTATAGTGAATTTATATTTACTAAGACACTGTGGCCAGATTTTGATGAACAATCACTCATAGACTGTTTAAAAATTTATCAGTCGAGACAACGAAGATTTGGTGGGCTGTAAAGGAGATAAAAATGAAGACAAGAACAATATCGGCAATTGTTGCTATGGCTGTATTTCTTCCAGTCGTAATATATGGTGGATTACCCGTAATAGCGTTAGCGTATTTATTAGCGATTATTGCTTTAAAAGAAATTTTAAATATGAATAATTTATCAATTATTTCTATACCAGGTTTTTTGTCCACTGTTTCACTATGTATAATATTATTGCCTCAAGAACTCATTAATAACGATATAAGTGTTCAACTTAGACTTCTAATCGTTATGAGTTTCTTAATGTTGAGTTATACAGTGATGTCTAAAAATAGATTTAATTTTATGGATGCCTCTTTCTGTGTCATGTCCGTTACATATATCGGAATAGGCTTTATGTATTTCTATGAGACAAGAGAACATGGCTTACAATTTATCTTATTCGCATTATTATTAGTGTGGTTAACTGATACAGGTGCATATATATTTGGTAGATTATTTGGTAAACATAAACTTTGGCCATTAATTAGTCCGAACAAAACGATTGAAGGATTTATTGGCGGCATTTTCTCAAGTTTAATCGTTGCAGTTATTTTTGGACAATATTTTGATATGGATGTATCATTATGGTTATTAATTCCATTAACGATGTTATTAAGTATGTTTGGACAATTAGGTGACTTAGTAGAATCAGGGCTTAAAAGACATTTCGGTGTGAAAGATTCAGGGAATATTATGCCAGGACATGGTGGTATATTAGATAGATTTGATAGCTTTATCTTTGTATTACCACTGTTAAATCTATTCCTATTTCAATTGTAAATTGGGGTGAAGTCTTTGAAAAATATAGCTATTTTAGGAGCTAGTGGTTCTGTTGGACAGCAAGCATTAGATGTTATAAGAGAACATGCATCACAATTTAATTTAGTTGCATTTTCAGTCGGTAAAAACATTGCTTATGCACAGAATATAATTGAAGAATTTCATCCAGAACTCATATCTGTTCAAAATGAAGAAGATATAGATAAACTTAAACATTTAAATATTGAAATTGTACATGGGGACGCAGGTTTATTAGCAGTTGCAACATACCATAATACCGATATTTTATTAAATTCAATTGTCGGTAGTATAGGTTTAAGACCTACTATTGCAGCTATAGAAGCTGGTATAGATATAGGACTAGCGAATAAAGAGACTTTAGTTGCAGCTGGTGAACTTGTGATGTCAAAAGCTAGAGAACATAATGTTAACATTCTACCTGTAGATTCAGAACACTCAGCAATATTTCAATGTTTAAATGGTGAGAAGAAAGAACAGGTTAATAAATTAATCATAACTGCGAGTGGCGGATCATTTCGTGATTTAACACGTACAGAACTCAAATCTGTAACACGTGATGAAGCGCTCAACCATCCTAACTGGTCTATGGGGCAAAAGATTACGATAGATTCTGCAACAATGATGAATAAAGGTTTAGAAGTCATTGAAGCAAAATGGTTATTTGATTTAGATATTGATCAAATTGAAACTGTCTTACATAAAGAGAGTATTATTCATTCTATGGTTGAATTTAAGGATACGAGTGTGATTGCACAATTGGGTACACCAGATATGAGAACACCCATTCAATATGCATTTACATATCCAGAAAGATATACAAGAGATGCAGAAAAATTAAATTTAGCTCAAATTGGACAGTTGAATTTTAAAGAAATGGATTTCGATCGCTTTAAATGTATACAGTATGCTTATGAAGCCATTAAAATAGGTGGCACAATGCCCGTTGTTTTAAATGCTGTAAATGAAGTAGCTGTAAATAAGTTCTTAAACAATGAAATAACATTTTTGGAAATTGAAGACATGATTGGGGAAGCAATGAAAAACCATGAAGTTATTGAGCATCCAGATTTAGAAACGATTCTAAAAATTGATGCTACATATAAATCTAAGGATTACGGGGTGTAGGCGTGATTTATACAATATTAGCATTTATTTTTGTATTTGGACTATTAGTGACAGTACATGAATATGGACATATGTTCTTTGCGAAACGTGCAGGTATCATGTGCCCAGAGTTTGCCATAGGTATGGGACCTAAAATATATTCATATAAGAAAAATGAAACACTTTATACAATTAGACTACTTCCAGTAGGTGGTTATGTCAGAATGGCTGGAGATGGATTAGAACAAAATCCATTAACACCAGGTATGCATATCGCAATTAAATTAAACGATCAAAACGAAATAACACATGTTATTATGGATGATCAACATAAATTCCAACAAATTGAACATATTGAAATTAAAGATAGTGATTTCGAAAATGATATTTTCATTGAAGGTATTACAGCAAGCGATGAAGAAAGACATCATTTTAAAATAGCGAGAGAAGCTTACTTTGTTCAAGGTGGAGATTTAATACAAATTGCACCTAAAGATAGACAATTAATGTCTAAAAAGCCTTATCAAAGATTCCTAACTTTATTTGCAGGTCCGTTATTTAATTTTATTCTAGCTTTTGTTATTTTTATTGGGCTTGCTTATTGGAATGGTGTGCCAACGAATGAACCAGTTTTTGGAGATTTAGAAGACGGTGCTCCTGCACAAACTGCAGGTATTAAAAAAGGTGACGAAATTTTATCAGTAGATGGACAAAAAATTCAAAAGTTTACAGATTTACAACCTATTTTTAAAGAGAAGAAAACTGAACCTGTAGAAATTAAAGTTGATCGTGATGGTCAAGAAAAGACTTTCAAAGTAGCAGCTAAAAAAGATAAACTAGAAGTTAGTAAAGGTAAATATGAAACACGATACATTATCGGTGTTGCACAACCGACAGAACACACTGTGTTTGGTCCATTAATTGCAGGTATTGAAAAAACAATAGTGGCAGGTCAATTAATATTCCAAGCAGTTCTTGGCTTGATTACGAGCATATTCACGGGTGGATTCTCCTTTGATATGTTAAATGGACCTGTTGGTATATATAGCAATGTAGATTCTATTGTGAAGCAAGGATTTATTACATTAATGGGTTACACAGCGTTATTAAGTGTTAACTTAGGTATTATGAATTTATTACCTATTCCAGCTTTAGATGGCGGAAGATTATTATTTGTTATTTATGAAATGATTTTCAGAAGACCGATTAATAAAAAAGCAGAAATGGTTATGCTTTCAATTGGTGCTGTATTTTTAATATTTGTAATGATTATGGTTACATGGAATGATATTCAAAGGTACTTCATGTAGCTTATAGGAGGAAACTTATGAAACAGTCGAAAATATTTATACCAACATTAAGAGAAGTTCCTGCAGAAGCGGAAGCAATTAGTCATAAACTTTTATTAAAGTCAGGTATGATTAAACAAAATGCAAGAGGTATATATAGCTATTTACCAACTGCAAAACGTGTACTCAACAAAATTGAGCAAATTGTACGTGAAGAAATGGAAAAAATCGATGGTGTAGAAGTGCTTATGCCTGTGTTACAACAAGCTGAACTTTGGAAAGAATCAGGTAGATGGGATGCGTATGGTCCAGAGTTAATGAGATTGCACGATCGTAATAAACGTGAATTTAGTTTAGGACCTACACATGAAGAAGTTGTGACTTCTCTTGTAAGAGATGAATTGAAATCTTATAAACGTTTACCAATCACTTTATTCCAAATTCAAACAAAATTTAGAGACGAACAACGTCCAAGATTTGGATTATTACGTGGCCGTGAATTTATTATGAAAGATGCTTATTCTTTCCATGCTAATGAAGATTCATTAGATGATACTTACCAAGATATGTATCATGCTTATCATAATATCTTTACAAGAGTAGGTTTAAACTTTAGACCAGTACTTGCTGACTCTGGTGCTATCGGTGGAGACCACACGCATGAGTTTATGGCTTTAGCTGATATTGGTGAAGATACAATTGTTTATAGTGAAACAAGTGACTATGCTGCAAATATTGAAAAAGCTGAAGTAGCTTACACACCTAATCATGAACATACACCATTAAAAGATATAGAAAAAGTGGAAACGCCTAATGTGACGACAGCACAAGCATTAGCAGACTTTTTAAATGTGACTTTAGATAAAATTATTAAATCAATGATTCTTAAAGTTGATGATGAATATGTCATGATTTTAATTAGAGGTCATCATGAAGTAAATGATGTTAAGTTAAAATCATATTTCAAAACAGATAATATCGAAATGGCAACTGAGTCTGAAATCGTGAATATTTTAGGTGCTAAGCCAGGTAGTCTAGGACCAGTTAATGTAGACCAAATCAAAATTTATGCAGACAATTTCGTTCAAGATATTAATAATTTAGCTGTTGGTGCGAATGAAACAGGTTATCATTTTATTAATGCGAACGTAGATAGAGACTTTAAGATTGAAGCATATGGAGACTTTAGATTTATTCTTGAAGGAGAAGCATTACCGGGTGATTTAGGTACTGCTAAATTCGCTGAAGGTATTGAAGTTGGTCAAGTCTTCAAACTTGGAACGAAGTACTCTGAAAGTATGAATGCGACATTCTTAGATGAACAAGGTAAAGCACAACCACTTATTATGGGTTGTTATGGTATTGGTATCTCTAGAACATTATCAGCAGCAATTGAACAACATCATGATGATAAAGGGATTATTTGGCCAAAAGCTATTGCACCTTATGAAGTACATTTAATTGCGATTAATCCTAAAAAAGAAGAGCAACAAGCATTAGCAGATCAACTTTATGGTCAATTACAAAATAAATATGATGTCTTATATGATGACCGTAAAGAAAGTGCTGGGGTTAAATTTAATGATGCAGATTTAATAGGTTTACCAGTACGTGTTATGGTTGGTAAGAAAGCTTCAGAAGGTATCGTAGAAGTAAAACGCCGTGATAATTCAGAAAGTAAAGAAGTCCATATTGATGAATTAGATGAAGTACTTGCTACTTTCTATGATGCAGTAAAATAGACTGATAAAAACAACTAAATCTGATATAATATAAGATATTTAAAGAGGCTATTTAATGATTAGCCTCTTTTTCATTTTGATGAAGGTGGTCGTATAAGTGTCAATGACAGGGCAAGAGAAATTCCAAACGCTTCTCACGCAAATGAACATAACAGACGAACTTGATAAAGATGTCGTAGAACAAGGTGAACTTACAAGAATTGATGTGTCCCAATCAAAAAGATTGTGGCATTTCTACATTAAGTTGCCATATTATTTATCAAGTGAAATGTATCTTGTTTTTACAAATCAACTGAAAAATACTTTTAGTAGTATTGCGCAAGTTGATTGGACAATTGAAGTGACAACTAAAGAACAAATAGATGAACATATATTGAAATACATTCCACATTGTATTGATGGTACTGAATTAAGTGATAAAGTGAAACATCAACTTAAACAAAAGCCTATTATCTTTGCTGATGATATCGTGAAAGTTCAAGTGAACAATGATATTGAACGCGACTATTTCGATAAGCGTGTTAATGGTTCATTAGTAAAAGCGCTCCAAAAATGTGGCTTTCAAATAAGTCGTGTTATATTCGAAACGATGGATAATGAAGAACAAATGAGAAGAGAACTTGAATCATTTGAAGCGCACATCCAACAAGAAGATGAAGAAGCTGCACGAATTGCATCAGAAAAAATGGAACGTATGAAGAAAGAAAAAGCAGAATCTAGTGATAATGAAAATGCGGTATCACGATGTCAAATTGGTAAAGACATTCCTGTAGATTCCATTCGTAAAATAGAAGATATTATCGAAGAAGAGTTCAAAGTAGCACTTGAAGGTGTTATTTTTGATATCGAAATGAAAGAACTTAAAAGTTGTAGACATATTGTCACATTAAAAATTACGGACTATACCGATTCACTTATACTTAAAATGTTTACGAGAAAAGGTAAAGATGACCTTGAACATTTTAAAGCTTTAAAAGTAGGTACATGGGTTAGAGCACAAGGTAGAATTGAACAAGATCAATTTATACGTGATTTAGTGATGATGATGACGGATATCCATGAAATTAAGAAGTCTCCTAAACTTGATAAAGCAGATGAAAAAAGAGTTGAATTTCACTTACATACATCTATGAGTCAAATGGATGGCATTACACATATCGGTAAGTATGTTGAACAAGCTGCTAAATGGGGACATAAAGCAATCGCGATAACAGACCATAATGGTGTTCAAGGATATCCAGATGCGCATGCAGCTGCCATGAAAAATGGTATTAAAATGATTTATGGTATGGAAGGTATGCTTGTAGATGATGGTGTGCCGATTGCGTACAAGTCACAAGATATTCCGCTTAAGGCTGCAACGTATATTGTATTTGACGTTGAAACAACAGGACTTTCAAGTCAATATGATCAAATTATAGAATTAGCGGCTGTTAAGGTTAAAGATGGCGAAGTAATTGATACCTTTGAACGTTTTTCTGACCCAGGAGAACGTCTATCAGAAACAATTAAAAATTTAACTGGTATTACAGACGAAATGTTACGTGGACAACCTGATATTGAAACAGTTCTAAAAGATTTCCATGAATGGGTTGGAGACGCAATTTATATTGCGCATAACGCATCATTTGATATGGGCTTTATAGATACAGGATTTGAACGTATCGGACTTGGTGCTACGACAAATGGTGTTATCGATACGCTTGAATTATCACGTACAGTGAATACTGAATATGGTAAACATGGTTTGAATTTCTTAGCTAAAAAATATGGTGTAGAACTTACACAACACCATAGAGCGATTTATGATGCGGAAACAACAGCACATATCTTTATTAAGATGTTAAAACAGTTAGAAGAACTCAATGTTCATAATCATAATCAAATAAACGAGAAGCTATCAAATGATGAAGCATATAAACGTGCAAGACCTTCACATGTAACGCTAATCGTACAAAACCAAGTCGGACTGAAAAATTTATTCAAAATTGTCAGTGCCTCATTAGTTGATTACTTTTATCGTACACCACGTATACCACGCTCGTTATTAAACAAATATAGAGAAGGTATTCTAGTAGGTAGTGCATGTGATGAAGGGGAAGTATTTACAACGGTTATGCAAAAAGACCAAGATGAAGTTGAAAAAGTTGCGAAATATTATGACTATATAGAAGTTCAACCAAAAGGGTTATATCAAGATTTAATTGATAGAGAATTAATTAAAGATAATGAAACGATGGAAGAAATATATAGTCGTATATTAAGCGTTGGTGAGAAACTTAATATTCCAGTTATCGCAACAGGAAATGCTCATTATTTATACGAACATGATGCTGTTGCACGAAAAATATTAATCGCCTCTCAACCAGGTAATCCATTGAATAGACAAACATTACCTGAAGCACACTTTAGAACAACTGATGAAATGTTAGATGAATTCCACTTCTTAGGTGAAGAAAAAGCATATGAAATCGTTGTGAAAAATACGAACGACTTAGCAGATAGACTCGAAACCGTGATACCTATTAGGGATGAATTATATACACCTAATATGGAAGGTGCGAACGAAGAAATTCGTGAATTGAGTTATGAGAATGCTAGAAAATTATATGGTGAAGACTTACCACAAATCGTAATTGATAGACTTGAAAAAGAATTAGAAAGTATTATCGGAAATGGTTTTGCGGTTATTTACTTAATCTCACAAAGGTTAGTTAAGAAATCATTGAATGATGGTTATTTAGTTGGTTCGCGTGGTTCAGTCGGATCTAGTTTTGTTGCGACAATGACTGAAATAACTGAAGTGAATCCATTGCCGCCACATTATATTTGCCCATCTTGTAAAGAAAGTCATTTCTTTGATGATGGTTCAGTCGGATCAGGTTTCGACTTACCAGATAAACAATGTGAAAAATGTCATGTTGATATGATTAAAGAAGGACAAGATATACCGTTTGAAACATTCTTAGGTTTCAAAGGAGATAAAGTACCGGATATTGACTTGAACTTTAGTGGTGAATATCAACCAGTAGCCCATAATTATACGAAAGTACTGTTCGGTGAAGACAAAGTATTCAGAGCAGGTACAATCGGTACTGTTGCTGAAAAAACAGCTTTTGGTTATGTTAAAGGATATTTAAATGATCAAGGTATTCATAAACGTGCAGCTGAAGTTGATAGACTTGTTAAAGGTTGTACCGGTGTTAAAAGAACAACCGGGCAACATCCAGGTGGTATCATTGTTGTACCAGATTATATGGATATTTATGATTTTACACCAATCCAATACCCTGCCGACGATCAAAAATCACCATGGAAAACAACGCATTTCGACTTCCATTCTATTCATGATAATATTTTGAAACTGGATATATTAGGACACGATGATCCAACAATGATTAGAATGTTACAAGATTTATCAGGCATTGATCCTAAGACAATACCAGTAGACGATAAAGAAACAATGAAAATCTTTAGTACACCTGAATCATTAGGTGTAACAGAAGAAGATATTCTTTGTAAGACTGGAACATTTGGTGTGCCAGAATTCGGTACAGGATTCGTTAGACAAATGCTTGAAGATACGAAACCAACTACTTTTTCAGAGCTCGTACAAATATCTGGGTTATCACACGGTACAGACGTTTGGTTAGGAAACGCACAAGAGTTAATCAAATCAGGTACATGTGATTTATCAAGTGTTATCGGTTGTCGTGATGATATTATGGTTTACTTAATGTATAACGGCTTAGAACCATCACTTGCCTTTAAAATTATGGAAGCAGTTCGTAAAGGTAAAGGTTTAACAGATGAATTCGAAGAAGCTATGAAAGAAAATAATGTACCAGATTGGTATTTAGATTCATGTAAAAAAATTAAATACATGTTCCCTAAAGCCCATGCTGCTGCATACGTTTTAATGGCATTAAGAATTGCATACTTCAAAGTTCATCATCCGTTGTTCTATTATGCAAGTTACTTTACAGTACGTGCGACAGACTTTGATTTAAAAACAATGACAAAAGATAAAGAGTCTATTAAATCAACGGTGAAAGAATATTATAGCCGATTCCATGAATTAGCTAAAAAAGAAAAAGATGTATTAACAGTTTTAGAAATTACAAATGAAATGGCACATAGAGGTTACAAAATCCAGCCAGTAAGCTTAGAGAAAAGTGATTCGTTTGAATTCAAAATTGAAGGTGATTCACTTATTCCACCATTTATCGCAGTTCCTGGACTAGGTGAAAACGTTGCGAAACGTATCGTTGAAGCAAGAGAAGAAGGTCCATTCTTAGCTAAAGAAGACCTTAATAAAAAAGCAGGTGTATCACAAAAAATCATCGAATATCTCGATGAACTTGGATCATTACCAAATATGCCTGATAAAGCTCAGCTTTCAATATTTGATTTATAATGCATGTTCTTGAGCATAGCGCCATTATGTGATATACTGTTATTGCTTAAAATAATACTCTGACGTTTAAAGAGTGGGACATTTCCCGCTCTTTTCTGTTTGTATTAAGAGGGAGGTCATTATGAGTAAAGTTGCAGCACACGTTGAGGAAATTATTCAACCAATACTTGAAGATTTAAATTATGAACTTGTAGATGTCGAATATGTCAAAGAGGGATCAGACTATTATCTACGTATTGCAATTGATAAAGACGGTGGCGTTGATTTGAACGACTGCACAATTGCCTCTGAAAAGATTAGTGAAGTTATGGACAAAGAAGATCCTATTAAAGAACCTTATTTCATGGATGTATCTTCACCTGGTGCAGAACGCCCATTGAAAAAAGAAAAAGACTATCAAAATGCAATTGAACAACCTGTATTTATCTCGTTATACGAACCTGTTGAAGGAGATAAAGAATGGTTAGGCGTTTTAAAAGAAGTTACTGAAACATCTATAACGCTAGAAGTGAAAATTAAAACAAGAACTAAAAATGTCACGTTGCCACGCAAGAAAATCGCTAAAGCACGTCGATCAGTAATGTTATAATATAAAGGAGGATACATTGTGAAAGGTAATGAATTATTACTTGCAATTGAATACCTTGAAAAGGAAAAAAGAATACCTCGTGAGGTACTTATTGATGCAATAGAAGCGGCTTTAATCACAGCTTACAAAAAGAACTATGACAGTGCCAAAAATGTTAGAATCGAATTGAATCTTGATGAAGGTACTTATAGAGTTATTTCAAGAAAAGACGTTGTAGAAGATGTTGAAGATTATAGAGATCAAGTAGCATTAGATACAGCGTTAGTTACAAACCCAGCATACGAAATTGGAGATGTCTTTGAAGAAGACGTTACACCTAAAGACTTCGGTCGTGTTGGTGCTCAAGCAGCTAAACAAGCAGTTATGCAACGTTTAAGAGATGCTGAAAGAGGCATTCTTTATGATGAGTTTATTGATAAAGAAGATGACATTGTAACAGGTGTTATCGATAGAGTCGATCATCGTTATGTATATGTTAATTTAGGCCGTACTGAAGCTGTACTTTCTGAAGCTGAGAGAAGTCCAAATGAACAATATTTACCAAATGAACGTATTAAAGTATATGTGAATAAAGTTGAACAAACGACTAAAGGTCCTCAAATCTTTGTATCACGTACACATCCTGGTTTATTAAAGCGTTTATTCGAGCAAGAAGTTCCTGAAATTTATGATGGTACTGTAATTGTTAAATCTGTAGCACGTGAAGCTGGAGACCGTTCTAAAATTAGTGTCACTTCAGAAAATGGCGATATCGATGCTGTAGGTGCATGTGTTGGTGCTAAAGGTGTTCGTGTTGAAGCAGTCGTTAATGAATTAGGTGGCGAAAAAATCGACATCGTTGAGTGGGACGAAGATCCAAAAGTATTCGTAAGAAATGCTTTAAGTCCTTCACAAGTTGTAGAAGTTATTGTAGACGAAGAAAATCAATCGACTACAGTTGTCGTACCAGATTATCAATTATCATTAGCAATCGGTAAACGTGGACAAAATGCACGACTTGCTGCGAAATTAACAGGTTGGAAGATTGATATTAAATCAGAAACTGATGCAAGAGAAGCAGGCATTATTTCAACTGAAGAATCATAAAGTGAGGTGCTTTTATCATGAAAAAGAAAAAGATACCAATGCGTAAATGTATACTTTCAAATGAAATGAAACCTAAAAATGATATGATTCGTGTCGTTAAAAATAAAGAAGGCGAAATAACAGCAGATGCGACAGGTAAAGCACCAGGTCGCGGTGCATATGTTTCTAAAGATCTAGAAGTTATTGAAAATGCACAGAAACAAGGAAAGTTAGAACGTTATTTTGACAGTAATAAAGAAACACTTGAACCTGTCTATAAAGAAATCATTCGTTTAATTTACCGTGAGCGTATACCTAAATGAGTATAGAAAAGAAAGATCAAATTTTAAATCTTCTTGGTCTGGCAACAAGAGCTAGAAAGATTAAGACTGGCGAAGAAATTGTCATAAGTGAGTTAAGAAAAGGCAATGTTAAACTTGTCATACTTTCAGAAGATGCTGCAGCAAATGTTACAAAAACTATAAAAAATAAATGTGCAACTTATCATGTAACACTTTTAACTTTTGCTACACGCTATGAATTAGGCTACGCAATTGGAAAAGAAAGCAGAGTGGTGTTGGGCATAACTGACATTGGATTTAGCAAAAAGCTAAAAACGATGATTCATGATTTTCATGAGGAGTGAGTATATGAGTAAAAAGAGAATATATGAGTATGCAAAAGAAATCGATGTAAAGAGTAAAGCAATCATAGATGAATTAAAAAAGAATAACATAGAAGTATCAAATCACATGCAAGCATTAGAGGAGAATGACATTAAAATTTTAGATAAAGCATTTAAAAAGCAGGATTCTGCTAAAAAAGACCAATCAACTACTCACGCAAATACAAATAAATCAAATAACAACAAACAGAATAACAAACAAAACAATAAACCTAATCATCAACAAAAGAATCAAAAAAATCAAAAGAATAAAAAGCAAAATAACAAAAAACAACAAAATCAACAACAGCAACAACCTAAACCTGAAGTTAAAGAAACACCATCTTTAATTACGTATGAAGAAGGTATTACAGTTGGTGAATTAGCTGATAAAATCAACAAAGATGCTTCTGAAATTATCAAGAAGTTATTCTTACTTGGTGTCGTAGCTAATATTAACCAAGCATTAGATACTGAAACTGTTGAATTAATTTGTGCAGATTATGATATTGAAGCTGAGTTAGAAGTACATGTAGATGCTACTGACTTAGAAAATTACTTTGAAGTTGATGAAAATGATGCAGACTTAATCGAAAGACCTGCAGTTGTTACAATCATGGGACACGTTGACCATGGTAAAACAACGCTTCTAGATTCAATCCGTAATACACGTGTTACAGCTGGTGAAGCGGGTGGTATTACACAACATATTGGTGCATACCAAATTGTTAATAATAACAAGAAAATTACATTCCTTGATACACCAGGACATGCTGCTTTCACAACAATGAGAGCGCGTGGTGCTCAAGTAACAGATATCACAATTTTAGTTGTTGCAGCTGATGATGGTGTAATGCCTCAAACAATTGAAGCAATCAACCATGCTAAAGCAGCAGAAGTACCAATTATTGTTGCGGTAAACAAAGTTGATAAACCAACAGCAAATCCTGATCGTGTTATGCAAGAATTAGGTGAATATGGTCTTTATCCTGAAGACTGGGGTGGAGATACAATCTTCGTTCAACTTTCAGCAATCCAAGGTGACGGAATCGATGATTTATTAGAAATGATTGGTTTAGTTTCTGAAGTTGAAGAATTAAAAGCTAACCCTGACCGTGCTGCAGTAGGTACTGTAATCGAAGCAGAGCTTGATAAATCACGTGGACCTGCAGCTTCTCTATTAGTACAAAACGGTACTTTAGAAGTAGGAGACTCATTAGTAGTGGGTAACACATACGGTAGAGTACGTGCGATGGTTAACGATTTAGGTAAAAGAATCAAAACAGCTGGACCATCAACACCTGTTGAAATTACTGGTTTACATGATGTACCACAAGCTGGTGATCGCTTTGTTGTATTCAAAAATGAAAAACAAGCTCGTCAAATCGGTGAAAAACGTCAACAAGAAAATATCTTAAAACAACGTCAAGATAGTAAGAGCGTTTCATTAGATAACTTGTTTGAACAAATGAAACAAGGTGAAATGAAAGATTTAAATATCATCATTAAAGGTGATGTTCAAGGTTCAGTAGAAGCTTTAGCAGCATCATTAATGAAAATAGATGTTGAAGGTGTTAATGTACGTATTATTCATACAGCAGTTGGTGCGATTAATGCATCAGACGTTACATTAGCAGCAGCATCAAACGGTATTATTATCGGATTTAACGTAAGACCAGATGCAGGTGCTAAACGTGCTGCAGAAGAAGAAAATGTTGATATGAGATTACACCGTATTATTTATAAAGTAATCGAAGAAATCGAATCAGCTATGAAAGGTCTATTAGACCCTGAATTTGAAGAGCAAGTTATTGGTCAAGCTGAAGTACGTCAAACATTTAAAGTATCTAAAGTCGGTACAATCGCTGGTAGTTACGTAACAGACGGTAAGATTACAAGAGATGCAAGTGTACGTATTATTCGTGACGGCATTGTTATCTTTGAAGGTGAACTAGATACACTTAAACGTTTCAAAGATGATGCTAAAGAAGTAGCAGCTGGATATGAATGTGGTATCACAATTGAAAAATTCAATGACATTAAAGAAGGCGACATCTTCGAAGCTTTCAAAATGGTTGAAATTGAAAGAAAATAAAGTGAATACTTTAATATAAATCTTAAGAGACTGGGACATTATTTATTTATTGTCTCAGTCTTTTTTGATATAGCACATAATTTTGGGGTTTTCATGAAAGGAGGAAAGCGATGATGACCATACTTGCAATCATTATTTTTGTATTGACACTGACTTTCGTTATTTGGCAACCGAAAGGACTAGATATCGGTGTAACAGCTTTTATTGGTGCATTAATTGCCTTAATAACTGGTGTTGTACAAATAGAAGATATATTTGAAGTGACTAGCATTGTTTGGAATGCAACATTGACATTCATAGCGATAATTATCATTTCGCTTATACTTGATGAGATAGGATTCTTTGAATGGTCTGCGATTCATATGGTTAAAGCCTCTCGAGGAAATGGTGTAAAGATGTTCGTTTATATTATGATATTAGGTGCAATTGTTGCGGCATTTTTTGCGAATGATGGTGCAGCTTTGATACTTACGCCTATAGTATTGGCAATGGTACGTCATCTAGGATTTAATAAGAAAATCATTTTTCCTTTTGTGATAGCAAGTGGATTTATAGCAGATACAACTTCGCTACCATTTACAGTGAGTAATTTAGTGAATATTGTTTCTGCAGACTATTTTAATATTGGCTTTGTTGAATATTTCTTACATATGTTCATACCGAATATATTCTCATTATTGGCTAGTATTGCCGTATTGTGGTTATTCTTTAAATCGTCAATACCACGTACATTTGATGATCATCATTTAAAACAACCAAAAGAAGCAATTAAAGATTTGAAACTGTTTCGTATGTCATGGGCTATACTATCCATTTTACTCATCGGATATTTTATCAGTGAGTTTGTACACATACCCGTATCAATTATTGCAGGTTTAGTAGCGATTATATTTGTATGGTTTGCTAGAAAATCTCCTGCAGTTCATACTAAAAAAGTACTTAAAGGTGCACCATGGAATATAGTCGTATTCTCAATTGGTATGTATCTAGTTGTCTTTGGGCTTAAAAATGTAGGTATCCTAACAATTTTAAGTCATATACTAACAGACGTTTCTCAACATGGATTATTTGCAAGTATTATGGGGATGGGTTTTATAGCAGCATTTTTATCATCGATTATGAATAACTTACCAACCGTTCTTATAGATGCACTCGCTATCCATCAATCAGATGTTATTGGTCCGCTTAAAGAAGGCATGATTTATGCAAATGTCATCGGTTCAGATCTCGGTCCGAAAATTACTCCCATCGGTTCATTAGCAACATTATTGTGGCTTCATGTATTGTCTCAAAAAGGTGTTAAAATACCTTGGGGCACATACTTTAAAACAGGTATTATCATAACGATACCCGTATTATTTATTACATTAGTAGGTTTGTATGTAACATTGTTAATCTTTTAAAAAACAGTTAAGATAGGAAGCTATCTTAGCTGTTTTTTCGTTTGCGATATTGTAAAGGTGTCATAAAATAGAATTGCTTAAATACTTTGATATAATGTGATGTTGTTTTATAACCAACTTTTCTACCAATGTCTTCAACTGTCATTATATTCTCATTAAGCAATACGATACTTTTTTCGATTCTTATTTCATGTAAATATTGCATAATTGTTTGATGAGTAACTTGTTTGAATAATCTTGATAAATGAAATTTTGAACCGTGACATTGGTTACAAATTTCATCTAATGTAAGATTTAAATGATAATATCGATGAATGAAATTTTTTATTTGTAATGCCCATTCTTCATCTTCTAATAATTGACCTGTTGGATTACACTTTTTACAAGGACGATAACCATTTTCTATAGCTTCGTGATAGTCTCGATATATTGAAACATTTTCTTTATTAGGTAATTTAGCATTACATGAAGGTTTACAGAATATCATTGTCGTCTTAACTGCATATACAAAATCATCATTTGCTAATTTATTGTTTGTTTGAATGTCTTGCCATCTTTTCTCAGTTAAATACATTGCCAAATCTATCACCTCAAAAATATCATAACATATAAAAATATCCTTATATTGCTATCTAATTATGAAAACGACTATTTATATTGAGTTTACAAATAAATTCATATAAACTTTCAACAAAGGAGGTAGACGATGAAAATAATTTATCATGGTATTCTTAAGCATCTTAATAAACATCTCGATATTTATGCAAGTGATGAGGGTCTCGTATTTGTAGGTTCATTTGATAAAGGAAATGAAATACATCAGTTTATTTCAAATATAGAAATTAAAGAAAATCAAGACAAAGTAAAACCATATATCGACCAATTGAATGAATATTTTAATGGCACAAGAAAAACTTTTGACTTAAAAATAGATATAAATTCCACACCTTTTAACGAAACTGTGTGGCAAGCGTTGACCAAAATCCCATATGGAGAAACAACAACTTATTCAGATTTAGCCAATAAAATTGATAAACCAAATGCAGTTAGAGCTGTTGCATCAGCAGTCGGTAAAAACCCATTAAACATTGTGATACCTTGCCATCGTGTTATAGGCAAAGACGGACAACTAAGAGGATATAGAGGCGGACTTGAAATGAAGCAATCATTATTAGAATTAGAATCAAGACACACCCATTTATCATAAATAATGTGGTGTGTTTTCTATTATCATTTCGTGTATGATAATAGAAAGAGATGATTGGGGGGTCAATATATGAGTAGTGATGATAATAGCAGGAAAGTCATTTTAGATTTAGCTGTTACATTAGATGGGCTTATAGAAGGTGAAAATGGCGAGATTGACTGGTGTATTATGGATCCTGAAATGAATTTTGATGACTTTTTAAATCAAGTCGATACAATATTTTATGGAAGAAAAAGTTATGAAGCATGGGGAGATTTTCAACCGAGTTTAGAAGATTCAGAAGAAGACAAATTAATGTGGAAAAACATTCATGCCAAAGAAAAATATGTCTTTTCAAAGAAATTTAAGTTTGAAGATAAACATGTCAATGTTATTAAAGATAATATCGTAGAACATGTCAATGAAATAAAAAGTAAGCCAGGTAAAGATATATGGTTATATGGTGGATCTAGCTTAATCACGACATTTGTAAATTATGGATTAGTAGATGAATATAGACTATCCATACATCCTATAGTTTTAGGAAAAGGAAAACCACTATTTATAGATATAGAAGATAGACAACAACTTAAACTTGTACATTCAAGAAAATTTAAATCAGGTGTTATACAATTAATTTATCATAATGAGTAGTAGGTGATATCATGAAAACAGAACGTGAGGTATTGGAAGAAATTTTTAATATTGCTTCGATTGAGGATGATATTAGAGCAGTTTGCATGAATGGGTCTAGGGTTAATAAATTTATTGAACCGGATGAATATCAAGATTTTGATATTGCATTTATCGTAAAGAATTATGAGTCGTTTATTCAACATTTATCATTTATTAAAAATTTTGGAGAGCCTATTATTTCTCAGTGTAATAGAGAGCGTTCTGATAGTGGTATAAAGGATCAATTATTTTATATGGTGTTGTTTGAAAAACACATGCGAGTAGATTTCAGATTTATACCAATTGAATGTATAGAAGCATATAGACATGAAGATTATTTACTGAAGGTATTAATTGATAAGGATCATTATTTTAGTGATCAAAGTGAACCAAGTGATAAAAAATATCATATTAAGAAACCTAATCAGAAGCGGTTTGATTTTGTTTGTAATGAATTTTGGTGGTTATCAACGTATGTTGTTAAAGGCATTAAAAGAGAAGAAATTTTTTATGCTATTGATCATTTAAATATGATGCGTGATTTACTTCTTACTATGTATGATTGGAAAGTCGGAAACAAATTTGAATGGCAAATCTCAACTGGAAAAAATCATAAATTATTAAAAAAATACATTTCTAAGTCTGAATGGAATAAATTGTTGGCATCATATCCACATGGTGAAGTTGATGATATAACAAATTCATTATTAAGTATTACAGAACAATTTTATATTTTATCAGTCGAAGTAGCCAAAGATTTAAATATAGGAATTGAAACTATGGAAGCAAATAAGGTTATTAAATATAATCATAATCAAATAACTGGATTTACTGACATGTAAATGGGAAGTATACCTTAGCTGGAGATATACTTCCCATTTTTGGAAGATAAGCACTTTTATTGTTGAGTCGAGAATACGGATTCTCTTCAAGTATATAAATATACTTGATATATATAGCATAACTGTTTATTTAGAAAAGTGAAATTTGTGTTATGGATGATGACTTGTTATGTGACAGTTGATGACATTCATTTAAGTGATAATCATTATTTTTGATGTATATTTACACTGTAATAAGGGAATAGGTAAGTAAATAGATTGGATGCAGTAAAGTTAAACATGAACTACAAATATGACGTATTGGAGTGGTTCTTATGCAAACAATGATCGTTTATTTTGTTGGCTGCTTTATTGGATTTATCGTACACCGTATATTTCAAACTGAAAGTATGTGGATGAATGTCGCTCAGTTTTCAATATTTTTCGCATTTATGTATACATTTATTGGTAGATTTATGCCTTCTATTCGAAATTCACTTATTAAAATGGTTCCGAGTAGTATTCCAAATCCGAAAATGATTGTGTATGTAACTGGGTGGTTAGAATTTGTTATTGCGATAAGTGTGTTTATTCCTAAAGTTAATTTTGTATTCAGTGTGATTGGTATTATTTTATGCTTTGTATTGTTCCCTGGTTATATGAAAGCACATGCCAAAAATATATCTATAGGTGGAAAAGTACCGATGAATATATATTTAAGAGCACTGTTGCAAATATTATTTATTGTTTCATTTATTATCATTTTTAAGCATGCATAAGATGGTATATAGTGAAGTATTGATGGATAGTTTATGAATTCTTTTTTAACTTATTTTTCGATAATCTTTCATTTATTTTTCTAATGTAATTTAAACAAATAATTAATGGAGTGATTATCTTTTTAAGCATTCAAGCATGTGCTATAATGTACTAATGTATATAGAGAGATGAGAATGTTAAGAGGTGAAAGATATGAGTATTCGTTCTGAACGAGTAGGCGAACAAATGAAAAAAGAATTAATGGATATTATCAACAATAAACTTAAAGATCCAAGAGTTGGATTTTTAACAATTACAGATGTAGAACTTCCAGGAGACTTATCACACGCTACAGTTTATTTAACTGTATTAGGTACTGATAAAGAAAAAGAAGATACATTTAAAGGTTTAGAAAAAGCAAAAGGCTTTATTAAATCAGAATTAGGTAATCGTATGAAATTACGTATTTTACCAGAATTGCATTTTGAATATGATGAATCAATCGATTACGGTAATAAAATTGAACGCATGATTCAAGATTTAAATCGTAATGATTGATCTGAATTTAGGCTAAGACACTATAAGATGTCTTAGTCTTTTTTTGTTGGTGAGAAAGCCTAGAAGTAGGTGAAAGGACGCTATAACTACCATAATTCCGAATTGTGGTAATAAGAGAGCTGTAACTACCATTATTCTGAATTGTGGTAATAAGAATGCTGTAACTACCATTATTCCGAATTCTGGTAATTAGAATGTGCTAACTACCATAATTTCGAATTGTGGTAATAAGAGCGACGCATCTGTTAGGGACATTTCTTGGAATTCTGTCTCTAAGCACCTCTGTTAGGGACATTTCTCAGAATTCTGTCCGTAAGCACCCTCGTTAGGGACATTTCTTGGAATTCTGTCTCTAAGCACCATCGATAGGGACATTACTCAGAATTCTGTCCGTAAGCGTCCTCGATAGGGACATTACTCAGAATTCTGTCCCCAACACAATCGCTTTTTTTATGAAATTGAGTTATTTCTTCTTTTTATGAATATTTTCATGTAAAATTAAAAAGAATAGAAACATTATGGAGGTCGTAAATTTGGATGGCATTCTAGCAATTCATAAGGAAGTTGGTATGACAAGTCATGACGTCGTATTTAAACTTCGTAAAATTTTAAAAACAAAAAAAGTTGGCCATACTGGAACTTTGGATCCTGAGGTAAGTGGTGTACTACCGATTTGTGTTGGGAAAGCGACGCGTGTGAGTGATTATGTGATGGAAAGTGGCAAATCTTACAGAGCTGAAGTAACGATTGGTATGAGTACAACGACTGAAGACCAAACTGGTGAGATTGTAGATCAGAAGCGTGTTGGTCAAAATTTATGGGACAAAGATGAAATGATTGCGACTTTAAAACAATTAGAAGGTGACATAGAACAAATTCCACCTATGTATTCTGCTGTTAAAGTTAATGGTAAGAAATTATATGAATATGCTAGACAAAATATTGAAGTTGAACGTCCTGTTAGAAGGGTACATATTAACAGTATTGATTTAATTTCTGATATTATTTATGAGAATGATACTTGTAAGTTTGAAATTGAAGTTGAATGTGGCAAAGGGACATATATTAGAACGTTAGCAACTCAAATTGGTGCGTTACTAAATTATCCTGCACATATGTCTCATTTAATTAGATTGAAAAGTGGCGGTTTTACTTTAAATCAGGCTATTAAATTAGATGACTTAAGAGAAATTGTTGAGCAAGATAAGTTACAAGATGTGATTCTTCCATTAGAATATGGATTGAATGGTTTAACGAAAATTACCGTACATGATAAAAATATCGTAACGCGTATTCAGAACGGACAAAAAATAGAAAAATCTTTAATAGATGAAAGTAAACATGATGGCGAATTTGTTGTTTGGTATGAAGACAAAGCAATTGCTATTATGGATACTTACGATAAAAATGAAACACTTTATAAACCGAAAAAAGTTTTTCTTTAAAGGAGTATATTGATGGAAGTTATAGAAATTACACACCCAATAAAATCTAAACAATTTGTAAATGAAAATATTGCTTTAGCTATCGGTTTTTTTGATGGCATACATTTAGGTCATCAACAAGTTCTTAAAAAAATGATTAAAGTAGCTAAAGATAAACATTTAAAAAAAGCTGTTATGACATTTGATCCACACCCTTCAGTTGTCTTAAATCCTGAAAAGAAAAGAACAACGTATTTAACACCTATTGCGGATAAAATTGAAGCAATTGAAAAGTTAGGCGTAGATTACTGTTTCGTCGTTAACTTTTCTTCTACATTTGCAGATGTGTCTGCAGATGATTTTATTGACCAATATTTTATTCAAAATCATGTAAAAGCTGTTATTGCTGGCTATGATTTCAGTTTCGGTAAATATGGAAAAGGAAATATGGCATCGTTACAAGAAAATGATTACCCATTTGATGTATTTGTTGTATCTAAGCAAACATTACATGAGGATGAAAAAATCTCAACTACGAATATTAGAACATCACTTGAACTAGGAGAAATAGAAGCTTGTAATTTAGCTTTAGGACGTCCATATGTTATTAAAGGTATGGTTGTTCAAGGCGAAAAAAGAGGTCGTACGATTGGTTTCCCTACAGCTAATGTTGAACCAAGCGATGACTATGTATTACCGAGAAAAGGTGTTTACGCCGTAACATTATTAATTAAATCAAGAGATAAGTCATATAAAGGTGTATGTAACGTTGGTGTGAAACCAACATTCCATGATCCATCTGTTTCTCAAATAAGTATTGAAGTTAATATCTTTGATTTTGAAGAAAGTATATATGGTGAGCGTGTAGAAGTATATTGGCACCATTTTATTAGACCAGAACAAAAATTTGATGGCATTGATGCACTTGTTAATCAAATTAAGCAAGACAAAGAAGAAGCAAAAGCGTTATTATCACTTGAAAGAACATAAAGAGTTATGTATAATGATTTGAGTGCCTAATCCTTGGCTTATCGACACTCCGACGATCAGCTCAGGTTTACGGTGAATACAATTATAGGAGGGAAATTGACAATGGCAATTTCACAAGAAAGAAAAAACGAACTAATCGAACAATACCGCGTACATGAAACTGATACTGGTTCTCCAGAAGTACAAATCGCAGTTTTAACAGCAGAAATCACTGCTTTAAACGAACATTTACGTACTCACAAGAAAGACCATCATTCACGTCGTGGATTATTAAAAATGGTTGGTCGTCGTAAACATTTATTAACATATTTACGTGAAAATGATGTTCAACGTTACCGTGATTTAATTAAATCATTAGGATTACGTCGCTAATCGTAATTTCAATCGAAGGAAATCAATCAGATTTCTTTCGATTTTTTTATAAATAAATATAAAAAATATGTGTATAATGGTATGATATAAGAGATTAAGTGTATGAGAGGAGATTCATAAATGTCTCAAGAGAAGAAAGTCTTTAAGACAGAATGGGCAGGAAGTCCATTAATAATTGAAACAGGCCAATTAGCAAAACAAGCTAATGGTGCAGTATTAGTAAGATATGGGGATACAGTTGTATTATCAACAGCAACTGCATCAAAAGAACCTAGAAATGTAGACTTTTTCCCATTAATGGTTAACTATGAAGAAAAAATGTATGCTGCAGGAAAAATTCCTGGTGGCTTTAATAAACGTGAAGGTAGACCTGGTGAAGATGCTACTTTAACAAGTAGATTAATTGATAGACCAATTCGTCCATTATTCCCTAAAGGTTACAGACATGATGTTCAAGTTATTTCTATCGTAATGAGTGTAGATCCAAACTGTTCACCAGAAATGGCAGCTATGATAGGTTCTTCAATGGCATTATCTGTTTCAGATATTCCATTTGAAAGACCAATTGCAGGTGTAAACGTAGGATTAGTAGACGGCGAATTTGTTATCAATCCAGATGTTGAACAAAGAGAAGTCTCTTTATTGGATTTACAAGTAGCGGGTCATAAAGATGCGATTAACATGGTTGAAGCGGGTGCTAAAGAAGTAACTGAAGAAACAATGTTAAATGCTATTTTATTTGGTCATAAAGAAATTCAAAGATTAGTTGAATTCCAAGAAGCTATCATTGAAGATATTCAACCTGAAAAAGCTGAATTTATACCTGTTGAAATTGAAGCTTCATTTGAAGAAACAGTTCGTGCTAAAGCAGAAGCTTTAGATATTATTTCAGCAATCAGAACTGAAGAAAAACAACAAAGAGATATTAATATTTCTGCAGTTAAAGAAGAAGTTCTGAATGACTTTACTAACGAAGAAGATCCAGATAACGAAGAAGTTCTTAAAGATGTAAGTAAAGTATTAGATGCACTTGTAAAAGAAGAAGTGCGTCGTTTAATTACTGAAGATAAAGTGAGACCAGATGGACGTAATCCTGAAGAAATCAGACCATTATCTTCTGAAGTTGGATTATTACCTAGAGCTCATGGTTCAGGTTTATTTACACGTGGACAAACTCAAGCATTTTCAGTTGCGACTTTAGGTGCATTAGGTGAACATCAAATCATTGATGGTCTAGGTACAGAAGAACAAAAACGTTACATGCATCACTATAATTTCCCTAACTTCTCAGTTGGTGAAACAGGACCAGTGAGAGCACCAGGACGTCGTGAAATTGGTCACGGTGCATTAGGTGAACGTGCATTACTACAAGTTATTCCTGATGAAAAAGAATTCCCTTATACAATAAGAGTTGTTTCTGAAGTACTTGAATCAAATGGTTCATCATCACAAGCTTCAATTTGTGGTTCAACTTTAGCTTTAATGGATGCAGGTGTGCCAATTAAAGCACCAGTTGCAGGTATCGCAATGGGCTTGATTACTAAAGATGATAACTACACAATTTTATCTGATATTCAAGGTATGGAAGATGCACTAGGTGATATGGACTTTAAAGTTGCAGGTACAGAAAAAGGTATCACTGCTATTCAAATGGACATCAAAATCGATGGTTTAAGTGAACAAATCTTAAAAGAAGCTCTTGAGCAAGCAAGGATTGGTAGATTATATATCTTAAATCATATGCTTGAAACATTAAGAGAACCTAGAGAAGAACTTAGCCAATATGCACCTAAAATTGAAATTATGCATATTAAACCAGATAAAATTAGAGATGTTATTGGACCTGGTGGTAAGAAAATCAATGAAATCATTGATGAAACAGGTGTTAAATTAGATATCGAACAAGACGGTACAGTATTTATCGGATCTAAAGATAAAGAAATGATCGACCGTGCTAGACAAATTATTGAAGATATTACAAGAGAAGCTGAAGTCGGTGCAATTTATATGGCA
Source organism: Mammaliicoccus sp. I-M35 (assembly GCF_022386455.1). Lineage (NCBI taxonomy): Bacteria > Bacillati > Bacillota > Bacilli > Caryophanales > Staphylococcaceae > Mammaliicoccus > Mammaliicoccus sp. I-M35. Next base: position 160,018 of record NZ_JAJNIL010000005.1, read on the forward strand.
ACAGTTAAACGTATCGAAAAATTCGGTGCATTTGTTGAAATCTTCCCAGGTAAAGATGCCCTTGTTCATATTTCTCAATTCTCTAACGAAAGAGTTAACAAAGTTGAAGATGTAGCTAAAATTGGCGACCAATTCTTAGTAAAAGTAACTGAAATTGACCGTCAAGGACGCGTAAACGCATCACGCAAAGTGTTGTTAAACGAAGAAAAAGAACAAAAATAATAAAAGAAATGATTCAGATAGGGACATTGACAATCATTAAAATCTGAAATTTAAAGTGTCAACAAAGTCATAGATTTTGTTGGCATTTTTTATGAGTAAGTAGAACAAGAAGTTACATGACATATGTTAGTAGTGGTATGAATAAGGGTGTCGTTATTAGCAGTTCTGGCAAAAGGTGCAAATACTGATACCGTTATTAGCAGTTTTGTTCAAAAGTGTAAATACTGATACCGTTATTAGCAGTTCTGGCTGAAGGTGCAAATACTGGTGTCGTTATTAGCAGTTCTGTTCAAAAGTGTAAATACTGATACCGTTATTAGCAGTTCTGTTCAAAAGTGCAAATACTGATACCGTTATTAGCAGTTCTGGTCAAAAGTGCAAATACTGGTGCCGTTATTAGCAGTTTTGGCTAAAAGTGCAAATACTGATACCGTTATTAGCAGTTCTGACTAAAAGTGCAAATACTGATACCGTTATTAGCAGTTCTGGCTAAAGGTGTAAATACTGCGATTATACATGTACATAATACTTCTCAATACTTATAACACAAAAGGTTTTAAATTAATGATTGCTTCATATAAAATACTTTTATAACCGATACGCCTGAGGGAATCGTACAAGTCGAAGACTACAGGCTGAGACTGTACCCTAGGCAAGAGAGGTTATGAAAGTATGTATGTCTACTAATAGAGGGACATTGACGTGTCCCTATTTATTTTGAGGTGAATAAATATGGCTGATTTACAACGACTGAATAATGGAACGACTGTGATTTTTGAAGAAGTTCCTAACAGTGAAACAATTAGTGTAGGTGTTTATGTCAATACTGGAACGGGTGATGAAGGTGATTATCCAGAAGGTATTGCTCATTTTATGGAACATATGTTGTTTAAAGGTAGTGAACACTATACGAGACAGCAATTATCAAATGAATTTGATAAAATTGGTGGCTATAACAATGCATATACGACAAAAATGTACACTTGTTATTTCTGTAAAACATTAAAAAGATTTGAACATAAAGCAATTGATTTACTTATAGATATGGTTAAAAATCCACTGTTTCTTGAAGAAGAAATTATTCGTGAGAAAAAAGTCATTTTAGAAGAAATTAAAATGATTGAAGATACACCAGAAGAATGGTTAATGGATAAATTGGAACATGAAATTTATAAAGATCAACCATTAGGACGAATGATTCTTGGTACGCCGGATAGTGTCAATCAAATTGATAGAGATACATTAGTTGATTTCCATAAAAAATATTATCAAAGTAATCGATTAATTGTTTCAGTTGCAGGTGCCTATAGCAAGTCTATGAAAGAAACATTGCTTAAGCAATTATCTGATGGGGGAGAAATACCAGTTAATCAACAAGAACAAAACATGACTTTTATTGAGAAGAAAGAAACTTATTATAAAAACGAGCTAGAACAAACGCATTTTATGAGAAGTTATGATGCACCAAGTTATAATGATGAACACTATTATGCAACGAATATATTGAACACGATTTTAGGAGAAACAATGAGCTCTAAATTGTTCCAAGTTCTAAGAGAAGAACATGGATTATGTTATAATGTTTACTCAGATTTTCAAAGTTTTCACAATGATGGTTTGCTGACAATTTATGTAGCAACTGATAAAGAAAATGTTGATGCATCAAGTGAACTTATTACTGAAGTGCTCGAGTCATTATTAAGTGACGGTATTACACAGAATGAATTAGACGATGCTAAAAGCCATATCATCACAAGCTTTTTAATGGCATCTGAATCTAACCAAAATAAAATGACGAGAAATGCACGTTCAATCATGTTTCATAGTGAATTAGTTACGAATGAGCAGTTCGAGCACGAGATTAATCAAATACAGTTAGCAGATATTAAATCAGCTACGAAAAGATTACTAGATGCACCTTATTCTGAGTTTATTTTGACAGAGAAATCATAAAGATATGACCTGATATAAAAATTATTGTCTTCCTTAATTTAAAATATGTATAAGACTGTTGTATGTGCTTGTATAATCGATTATATAAATGGTATGATTAAATAAATATATTATGGACGGGACTACATTTAGGAGGAACAATTTTGAGTTTAATAAAAAAGAAAAATGATAAAATTCGTATCATACCACTCGGTGGTGTAGGAGAAATTGCAAAAAACATGTATATCGTTGAAGTGGACGAAGAAATGTTCATGTTAGACGCTGGTTTAATGTTTCCAGAAGACGAAATGTTAGGTGTAGACGTTGTTATACCAGACATACAATATGTTATTGAGAATAAAGATAAACTTAAAGGTATCTTTTTATCACACGGACATGAAGATTCTATCGGTGCTGTAAGTTATATACTTGAAAAGCTTGATGCACCAGTATACGGATCAAGATTGACGATCGCATTAGTTAAAGATCATATGAAAGCAAGAAAAATCAATAAAAAAGTACGTTATTATACAGTAAATAAAGATTCTGTCATGAGATTTAAAAACGTTAACGTGACATTCTTTAATACAACACATTCTATCCCAGATAGTTTAGGTGTATGTATCCATACATCATATGGTGCAATCGTTTATACTGGAGAATTTAAATTCGACCAAAGTTTACAAGGTGCCTATGCACCAGATATCGCTAAGATGACTGAAATTGGTCAAAATGGCGTATTTGCGTTGATAAGTGATTCAACAGAAGCGGAAAAGCCTGGCTATAACGTTCCTGAAAATGTAATCGAAAGTCATATGGTTGATGAATTTGCAAAAGCAAGCGGACGCATTATCGTGTCTTGTTATGCATCTAACTTTATTCGTATTCAACAAGTGTTGAATGCGGCTAGTAAATTAAACCGTAAAGTTTCATTCTTAGGACGTTCTTTAGAAAGTTCTTTCAATGTTGCACGTAAATTAGGTTACTTTAATATTCCAGAAAATCTTTTAGTACCTGTGCATGACATTAGTAAATATCCTAAAAATGAATTAATTATTATTGCTACAGGTATGCAAGGTGAACCAATTGAAGCATTAGGCCAAATGGCTCAACAAAGACATCCTATTTTAAACATTTTAGAAGGCGATAATGTTTATATTTCTACAACAGCTTCTGCTAATATGGAAGTAATTATTGGTCAAACTTTAAATGAATTAGTTAAAGCTGGCGCACACATTATGCCTAATAACAAAAAAACACATGCATCTAGTCATGGTTGTATGGAAGAACTTAAAATGATGCTTAATTTAATGAAACCTGAATACTTTATTCCAGTACAAGGTGAATTTAAAATGCAAATCGCACACGCGAAATTAGCAGCTGAAACAGGCGTAGATCCTGAGAAAATTTTCTTACTAGAAAAAGGTGACGTTGTTAACTTTGATGGCGAAAAAATGATTGCTAATGAAAAAGTTACAGCTGGTAACGTATTAATTGACGGTATCGGTGTTGGAGACGTCGGTAATATTGTTTTGAGAGACAGACACTTATTAGCTGAAGATGGTATATTTATTGCTGTTGTAACTTTAGATCCTAAAAATAGAAAAATCGTTGGTGGACCTGAAATTCAATCACGTGGATTCGTTTATGTTAGAGAAAGTGAAGAATTATTAAACGACGCTTCAGAAAAAGTCCGTGAAATTGTTGAAGAAGGTTTACTTCAAAAGAAAATTGAATGGTCTGAAATGAAACAAAATATGCGTGATAAACTCGGTAAGTATCTTTATGAACAAACGAAACGTCGCCCGATGATTATTCCAATTATTTCAGAAATCTAATGAATTGTTTTATGGATGATTTTTAACAGTCAAGAGATGAGACTAAATTCTATATCAATATAATGGATTTTTCCATCTCGGCAAAGGTGAACAAATAATGTGTCTTACACGCTATCTGTTCATTAACTGCCTACATACTATATGAGGCTGAGACATCTATTTATGTCCCAGCCTCTTTTTGCATTATAGATAAGGAGGCTATTTCAAAAATGGTACAAAAGAAGAAGCCAGCAACACGTAAAAGAAAAACAACACGTGGCAAGAAAAAGCAAAAAGATAATACTTTAAAATACGTCATACAGATGATTGTGTTGTTTTTACTCGTGTTAGGTATTTTTCAATTAGGATTTATAGGTTTAATGATTGATAGCTTCTTTCATTTCTTATTTGGATTCTCAAAATACTTCACCTATATACTGATAGCAATTATTTCACTGTTAATAACAGTGAATGGTAAATTAAAATTCACAAGAAGAGTAAACGGATTGCTCGTCTTTCAAGTAGCATTGCTGTTTATTATGCAGTTAGTATTATATTTCAAAGATCCATCGTTTAATACGTTTAAGACAACATTGAGTGAAACATATTCAAGTTTAGAACGAAATGCATTTTACTTTAACGGTGGTGGTTATATTGGTTATTATGCGTTTAATGTCATAAGCAAGCTTATTTCTGTCTTTGGATATAGTTTATTAACGGTTCTCGTTTTACTTTCTAGTGTCATTTTAATCATGAAGAAAAGACATCGTGATATTACGAAATCAGCATTTGATATGGCGCAAAGTAAAACTAAATCAAAAATGACAAATCTTGAACAAAAAAGAGAAGAAAAGGCGAAAGCTAAACAACTAGAAAAAGAAAAGCGTCAAAAAGAGCAACCTAAAGACGTTTCACATTTAGAAGAAGTCGAACCAGTTCAAGAAATTTCTAAAAATGACCAACTACAAACTAATGAAGAAATTCCAATCTTTGAATCACAAGAAAAGTTAGCTGCTAAAAGAGCGCAACAACCTAAACAAACGGTTCAAAAAGAGCATGAAAATCATGAACCTGAAATGAACGAGTCAACAATAGATGAGACTGAGAATTTAAATTATAAATTACCACCGATTACGATTTTAAATGATCCGCCTAAATCACAATCTGTGTCTAAAAAGACCGTGCAAGAAAAAGGTAAACTACTCGAAGCTACGTTAAGAAACTTTAATGTCGATGCGAAAGTGACTCAAATAAGAATTGGACCAGCTGTTACGCAATACGAAGTACAGCCAGCTCAAGGTGTGAAAGTAAATAAAATTGTTAATTTGAGTAATGATATTGCACTGAATTTAGCAGCAAAAGATATTAGAATTGAAGCGCCTATTCCAGGTAAGTCTGCAGTTGGGATTGAAGTACCTAATGAACATATTTCAATGGTAACGTTGAAAGAAGTACTGAATGAGGCAAAACCAACGTCTAATAAACTTGAAGTTGCTTTAGGAAGAGATATTTCAGGTGAACCGATTACAGCAGAATTAAACAAATTACCTCACTTACTCGTAGCAGGTGCTACAGGGAGTGGTAAATCAGTTTGTATTAATGGTATTATCACAAGTATATTAATGAATGCTAAACCACATGAAGTAAAATTAATGCTTATTGATCCTAAGATGGTTGAATTAAATGTGTATAACGGGATACCACATTTATTAACACCTGTTGTTACAAATCCTCAAAAGGCAAATCAAGCATTACAAAAAATTGTATCCGAAATGGAAAAAAGATATGACTTGTTCCAACACGTTGGTGCAAGAAATATTGAAGGATATAATCAATTTATTGAACGTACGAATCAAGAAATGGAAGAAAAACAAGCGCAATTACCTTATATTGTCGTCATTGTTGATGAACTTGCTGACTTAATGATGGTTGCTGGTAAAGATGTTGAATCATCCATTATGAGAATCGCACAACTTGCACGTGCAGCAGGTATTCACTTAATTATTGCAACACAAAGACCATCTGTTGATGTTATCACTGGTAGTATTAAAGCTAATATACCTTCTAGAATTGCATTTGCAGTAAGTTCTGCAACAGATTCTAGAACAATTTTAGATAGTGGTGGTGCTGAAAAATTACTAGGTAGAGGTGATATGCTATTCTTATCTAGAGACTCTTCAAAACCAACAAGAATACAAGGTGCATTTCTTTCTGATGGTGAAGTTGAATCAGTTGTTCAACATGTTGTTGGAGAGCAAACAGCGAACTATGTTAAAGAGATGGAACCTGACGAACCAACTGAAACAAATGAAATGGAAAGTGAAGATGCTTTATATAAAGAAGCATATTTATTTGTTGTAGAAGAACAAAAAGCAAGTGCGAGTTTATTACAAAGAAGATTTAGAATAGGTTATAATAGGGCATCTAGGTTAATGGATGATTTGGAAAGTAATGGTGTTATTGGTCCTCAATCAGGTAGTAAACCTAGACAAGTATTGGTTGATATTTATCAAGACGAATAGGGGGATATTATGTCTACAAATGCAAGTACAAATTTCGTTAAAAATTGGATATTAGAAAAAATTCAAACAGCTGAACTTAAACCGGGAGATGCTATTCCGAATGAGTTTGAAATTAAAAAGTTGTTAAATATAAATTATGATGAAATCGAAAAAGCCATACATGAACTTGTCACGGAACAAATTTTATCTCAAAAAACAGGCGACGTAACAGTGGTGAAACCTACACAACCATATTATTATCCATTAGACGAATTAGTCAGTATTACAAAAATGATTGAAAAAAATGGTGAAGTTGCTGGAACTGAATTTATTAGTTTAGATGAAGAAGTTGCAACTTTAAAAGATATAGAAGTATTAAACTTAGAAAAAGACGCATATATTTCAGTAATTGAAAGAGTACGTACAGCTAATGGTGAACCGGTCGTTTATTGTTTAGATAAAATTGCTACTGATTTATTTGCATGCAGTGACTACCGATCCAATTCATCTATTCTATCCGCAATTGAAAGTAAAGTAGAATTTAAAATAACACATGCTAATACATCTATAGAATCTATTAGTTATGAGCCGTATATTAGTGAAATATTGAACTCTGAGCCAGACGATGCAATGATGTTATTAACTCAAGTTCATTATAACGAACATGGTACACCTGTACTTTATTCATTAAATTATTTTAAAAGCAGTCTTGTAAAGTTTCGAATTACAAGAAATAGGATATAATAAATATATTGAGAGAAACAAAGTAACAATTGTTGCTTTGTTTCTCTATATACATACATATAAGAGAGGTATCTATTATGATAACAACAGAACATATACAATTATCTTCAAATGACGTTTATGTGATACCAACTGAAAAATTTAAAACAACGACTATCGTTTTTAAATTTGTAGCACCATTAAACAGTGAGACGATTACATCTAGGTCAATTTTAAGTAAATTAATTACACGTGTTACAAAACAATACCAAACTGATAAAGAAATGAATAATTTGCTTGCGGACTTATATGGTGCGCATTTATTTAGCTATGTCAATAAACAAGCTAATAATCATATCATGACAATTGGTATTGAAATCGTAAATGAAAAATATTTAAATAGTGAAATTCCACTGTTTGAGCAAGCCGTTAAATTATTGCACGAAGTGATTTTTAACCCACTTATTGAAAATGGGAAATTTAACGAAAAATATACGAAGCAAGAAAAATCATTACTACATAAAAAATTAACTGCAATTGAAGACAATAAATCTCAACGCGCATTTATTCAATTTATGAATCATATGTTTGAAGATGAGCCTTATAAATATTTAGCTTCAGGTCGACTAGAAGACATTGATAATGTAACGCCTGAATCTTTAGTGAATACATATCATGATTTGTTACATGAGAATGCGATATCTACATATATTATTGGAAATGTTGAATTAGATGAAGTTAAATCACTGTGTCATGAATATTTTAATTTTGATCATAATAGTCAATTAGAAATCGAAACGACATTATTAAAAGATATTAAAGAAGTAAAAGAAATAGTAGATTATACAAAGATTGATCAAGCAAAATTAAATATGGGATATAGGTTCCCAATAACATTCCATTCTAAAGAATATTATTCGTTCTTAGTATTAAATATGTTACTTGGTGGAGATGCTTCTTCAATTTTATTTAGTGAAGTACGTGAAAAACAAAGTTTAGCATATTCAATACATTCTCAAATCGATGCAAGAAATGGATTCTTATATATAGTTGGTGGCATCTCTAAAGATAAAGTACATGTCGCTAAAGAAACAATTTTAAAAATTTTTAAAGATATTCAACAAGGTGAAATTGAAACAGAGAGACTGACGTTAGCGAAGAAAGTCCTAATCTCACATGCACGAGAAATGTTTGATAAGCAACGACAAATGATTGACTTATTGCATACACATGCGAGATATCAATCCGTTTATAACTATGATGAGTGGATTAAAGAAATTGAATCTATCACTATTGAAGATATTAAAAAGATCGCACAACTTGGACAATTAGATACAATATATATACTGACTGAAGGTGATAACAATGCGTAATCAATATTATAAACAGATTGATGAAACTGTATTTGAAGAGACTTTAGAGAATGGTTTAAAAGTAGTAGTTATTCCGAAAGCAGGTTTTTCAAAGACTTTTGTGACATATACAACACATTTCGGTTCACTTGATCATACATTTAAGCCACATGGCAAAGATGATTTTGTAACTGTTCCGGACGGGGTAGCCCATTTCTTAGAACATAAATTGTTTGAAAAAGAAGATGGCGATGTCTTTACAAGTTTCGCTGAAAATGATGCACAAGTTAATGCATTTACAACATTTGATAGAACAAGCTATTTATTTAGTGCGACAGGAAATGTACACGATAATATTATTCGTTTATTAAAGATGATTGAAAGCCCATATTTTACTGAGAAAACAGTAGAAAAAGAAAAAGGAATAATCGCTGAAGAAATTAAAATGTACCAAGAACAGCCTAATTATAAATTAATGTTCCAAACTTTAGGTGCACTTTATCATAATCATCCTGTACAGGTGGATATAGCAGGATCTGTTGAAAGTATTTATGATATTACGGCTGAAGATTTATATTTATCATATGAAACATTTTATCATCCAGCAAATATGGTGTTAATCATTGTTGGAGACGTCGATCCAGATGAGACTATACAATTAGTGCGTGAACATGAAGATAAAAGAAATATGCATGAAATGCCACCTATTACGAGAAAAGCTATAGACGAACCGACATCTGTACATACACCATATGTCGAAACGAAAATGGATATCGTTCAAGAAAAATCAATGCTGGCATATAAATTCAAGCCTAATACAATTTCTGATAAAGTTCGCGTCAAAAATGATATGGAAATGATGATTGCTTTAGACTTAATGTTTGGTGAACAAACTGAATTTTATCAATCAAATTTAGAAAAAGAAGTGATTGATGATACGTTTGGTTATCAATTTGCTAACGAAATGACATATAGTTATTTAATTCTAGCTGTGACAACTGATTACCATCATGAATTTAAAGAAGCGGTTAAAGCTGAACTTAAGAAATATATTGAAAATGGATTTGTTCCAGAAGAGTTAGAAAGAGTGAGAAAACAAACTTTAGGGGAAATTGTATCAAGCTTAAACTCTCCAGAATATATTGCGAATCAATATACTAAATTCTATTTCGAAGGTGTAGAACTATTTGAACTTGTAAACATTTTAGAATCTATAACAGTAGAAAGTGTACAAGAAACATTGGCTTCATTAATAGACTTCGATCATGTTGTAGAAAGTCGTTTGGTGAAACAAAATGGCTAGAACATTTATTGTTGGTGGTAGTGGTGACATTGGACTATCAATTGTTGATGAATGTTTATCACTAGGTCATGAAGTGATACTGCATTATAATCAATCTAATATTAATGAACTCAAAGAAAGGTATGGCGGACAACCCGTAACATTTCTACAATTCGATTTAACAAATAAAGATAATCTACAATCCTTAACATCAATCGGACATATTGATCAATTAATATATGCAGCTGGGCAATCGTCATTTGGTGCGATTCAAGATTTTACAGATGATAATATTGATGTTCAATATAATTTGAATGTATATGCGCTCATAAAAATTGTTCAATTATTTGTTGATGATATTAGAAAGAGTGAAAATGGCAGAATAATCGTTATATCATCTATTTGGGGCGAGACTGGTGCAAGTTATGAAACAATTTATTCAACAATGAAAGCAGCTCAACTTGGCTTTGTTAAATCTTTAGCAAAAGAACTTGCTTTAACATCTATTACAGTAAATGCTATATGTCCAGGTGTCGTTCATGGTAAAATGACAGATGAACTTGATGAAATTACACAAACACAATTAAAAGATGAAATACCACAAGGTCGGTTTGTTCAAACTAAAGAAGTTGCGGCAACGGTGGGATATTTATTAAATCCGTTATCTCAAAGTGTGACCGGTCAAGTACTTCGTGTAAACGGAGGATGGTATATTTAATATTGGGGTGGATATTATGGAAGAAGTCATTAAAAAAGAATGGTACTTAGAATACGATATTCAAGTAAATAGAGCAGGTTTATTAGGGGATATCTCTAGTTTGCTTGGTATATTAGGTATTAATATCATAACGATAAATGGTGTCGATCAAGGTCGAAGAGGGCTACTCATTAAGACAGATGATATGAATAAAGTTAAACGTTTTGAAAATATTGTTAAAGAAATTGATGATATCACAATTAAAAAATTACGTACACCAGGCTTAAGAGATCGATTAGCGGTAAGACACGGTAGATATATTAAACGAGATGTTGATGACAAAAAGACATTTAGATTCGAAAGAAAAGATTTAGGTTTGTTAGTTGATTTTATGGCAGAACTGTTTAAAGAGAACCGTCATAAATTGATTGGTGTAAGAGGTATGCCAAGAGTAGGTAAAACTGAATCTGTTGTTGCTGCAAGTGTGTGTGCCCATAAAAAATGGCTGTTTATTAGTTCGACGCTTATTAAGCAAACTGTAAGAAGCTCTTTATTAAAAGGTGAATATAGTGATGAAAATGTTTATATTATTGATGGGGCTGTAACGTCTAAACAAACCGACGAAAAGCATAAACAACTCGTTAGAGAAGTTATGAGTTTACCAACAATTAAAGTAGTAGAACATCCTGATTTATTTGTACAGCGCTCTGAATATAGCCTTGAAGATTTTGATTATATTATTGAACTAAGAGAAACAGAAGACCAAGAAATTACATATGAGCAATTAAATAAAAATGATTTATTTACAAATGACAATATGGCATTTGGAGATGGATTTGGATTTTTTGAATAAATTGTTTGAGGTGAATATATTTGAAATATATTGGAGAAACGTTAAGAAGTAAAAGAGAACAATTAGGGATGACTTTAGTTGAACTTGAAGAAAAAACAAAGATACAACGACCATTTTTAATGATGATTGAAAAGAATGAATTTGAAAATCTACCAAATCCCGATTATACAAGAGGTTTCATAACGAAATATGCTTCGGCAATCAATATGAGTGCACCAGAATTAATTGATAAACATCAAAGTGAGTTGCCTAAAACAGCACCTTCTGCTAAAGAAGCTTTTAGACAGCTTACGCAAGAAAAAAGAAGCCAAACTGAAATATCAGAGAATAAAATGGTAGCTAAACTCATAACACAAATGGTTACCTTCTTTGGTATATGTTTAATTGGATGGATATTATTAATAATTATCATTTAATTATATATAGTATTGATTTATAATAGTATTATTATGCAGTTGTAAGAAAAGAAGGAGAACGAATATGAATATTCCTAATCAATTAACAGTATTACGTGTTATTTTAATACCTGTATTTGTTTTATTTTTACTTGTAGATTTTAATATGGGTGACATTCATTTCTTATTTGGACAAGAAATGAGAATAGAACAATTTATAGCTGGTATTATATTTATTTTAGCTTCTGTTACAGATTGGTTTGATGGCTATTTAGCGAGAAAATGGGAACTTGTTACAAACATGGGGAAATTTTTAGACCCTCTAGCTGATAAATTATTAGTTGCGAGTGCATTAATTGCATTAGTAGAACTTGATAAAGTATCATCAGTTATTGCTATTATCATCATTGCTAGAGAATTCGCTGTAACAGGTCTAAGATTACTTCAAATTGAACAAGGCTTTGTAAGTGCGGCTGGTCAATTAGGTAAAATTAAAACGGCTGTAACGATGGTTGCAATCGTATTTATCCTATTACAAGAACCATTCTCTACTTTATGGCAAATTAATCTTGGGCAATGGCTCATGTATATTGCTACTTTCTTTACAATTCTATCTGGTATAGAGTATTTTTATCATGGTAGAGATGTATTTAAAGGATCAAAATAATAACAACATTTAACCTACAACATTTCGTTTGTAGGTTTTTCTGTAGGAGGCAAAAGTATGAAAGTTAGTATTTTAAGCGTAGGTACTGAAATTTTATTAGGACAAATTGCAAATACAAATGCACAGTTTATATCAAAAGTACTTAATGAACTCGGTGCAAGTGTGATGAGACATGTTGCTGTAGGTGATAATCCTGGAAGGTTAGAACGTACTTTTAAAGAAGAATTAGCGCATCATGACGTTGTAATTTTAACAGGTGGTTTAGGACCAACGAAAGATGATTTAACAAAACAAACTGTTGGTAAAGTATTAGGTAAATCGCTAGAAACAAATAAACAAGCTATGGATCAGATTGAACAATATTTCAAAAATGAAAACCGTACGATGACACCTAATAACAGACAACAAGCACTTGTTATTGAAGGTAGTGAAGTACTGAAGAATGACTTTGGTATGGCACCAGGCATGTATTTAGAAGTGGATGACAAAAAAGTCGTATTATTACCAGGTCCGCCGAAAGAACTTCAACCAATGGTCAATCAATATCTTGTACCTTTCTTCTTAAATGAAGAACGTGTCATCTTTTCAGAGTCGTTGAAATTCATGGGTATTGGTGAATCTAGTTTGGAAACAGAGTTGATTGACTTAATAGATAATCAATCCAATCCTACAATTGCACCACTTGCTGGTCAACATGAAGTATCACTCCGCATTACGGCTAATGCGAATACTAAACAACAAGCGATAGATTTAATCCAGCCTGTTAAAACAGAAATATTAAATAGAATCGGCGAATTTTATTATGGTAGTGATGATTTAACAGTTGAAGATGCTGTATTTAATGAATTAGACCAACCACTTGTTATCTATGATGGCATTACAGACGGTGTATTAAATGCTCGACTTAAACTATCTAAAGACAGCAAGCAATATTTAAAATCATATCTCTTACAAAATTCATGGACTGATGAAATGTTGAATATTAGTCAAGATGATTCAATTGAACAAATTGCAAATAAATTAAAATCAACATTTAACGTAGAAAGTGTTATCGTGTTAAAACAAGCTCATAAAGAATCAACAGTATATATTTCACATATGCAAAAAACGGAAAAATTTATTTCGTCATTAAGTCAATCATATGCTGGAAGACGTGATAGAATAAGCAATATAGCACTTATAAAGTTTTTGAACCAATTAAGGTAACTTGCAATAATTCATAAAATCGGTACTTATGTTCGCTTAATTTTAAAAAATGCGTACAAAAACACGAACAAATATTCGCTTTATGCTTGCAATTTAGAACAAAAGCATTTATAGTAATAATAGCTAATTAAACAAGTAAATTCATTTTATATATATAGGAGGTTATCGCGTGAACGAACGTCAAAAAGCACTCGATACAGTAATTAAGAATATGGAAAAATCCTTTGGTAAAGGGGCAGTAATGAAGCTAGGGGATAATACAAGCAGAGAAGTATCAGCAGTTTCTAGTGGCTCAATCACACTTGATAAAGCATTAGGTGTGGGTGGTTACCCTAAAGGACGTATCATTGAAATATATGGTCCAGAAAGTTCTGGTAAAACAACAGTAGCTTTACACGCTATCGCTGAAGCACAAAGACAAGGTGGCGTAGCTGCTTTTATTGATGCTGAGCACGCACTAGATCCTGTTTATGCTAAAAACTTAGGCGTAGATATTGATAACCTATATTTATCACAACCAGACCACGGTGAACAAGGTTTAGAGATTGCAGAAGCATTTGTTCGTAGTGGTGCAGTTGATATTGTTATTGTCGACTCAGTAGCTGCATTAACACCTAAAGCTGAAATTGAAGGTGAAATGGGAGATACACACGTTGGTTTACAAGCAAGATTAATGAGTCAAGCTTTACGTAAATTATCAGGTGCTATTTCTAAATCAAATACAACAGCTATCTTTATCAACCAAATTCGTGAAAAAGTTGGCGTTATGTTCGGTAATCCTGAAGTTACACCAGGTGGACGTGCGTTGAAATTCTATAGTTCTGTTCGTTTAGAAGTACGTCGTGCTGAACAATTGAAACAAGGTCAAGAAGTAGTGGGTAACCGTACTAAAATTAAAGTTGTTAAAAACAAAGTTGCGCCTCCATTCAGAGTAGCAGAAGTTGATATTATGTACGGTGAAGGTATTTCACGTGAAGGTGAATTAATCGACTTAGCAGTTGAATTTGATATTGTAGATAAATCAGGTGCTTGGTATTCATATAATGGAGAACGTATGGGTCAAGGTAAAGAAAACGTTAAGACTTACTTAAAAGAAAATCCAGCTATTATCGAAGAAATTGATGGAATCTTAAGAGATCAATTAGGCTTTAACGGTAAGAAGAAAGAAGAAGCTAAAAAAGAAGAAAAACCTAATGAGCCTGAACAAGAGACTTTATTAGACTAAATAGTATTTTGTCATTAAATTAAACATTCTATAGATTACGTTTCATTGTGTAATCTATAGAATGTTTTTTTATAAAAATAGAATTAAAAATTAAAGTCCATGTCCTTGACACTTGTACAAATTTAAACGTACAATTGAGTTGTATGATTCCATAGTTTCATTTAATCATATTTTTGTATATATAAGACGTAGAACCTAGATAGAAGGAGGTGTTTATGTGGACTTATTAACCCTCTTACTCATTTTGCTAGGAGTTATTCTAGGTGTTGTTGTAGGATACTTTTTCGCACATAATAGCTTAACGAAAAAGCAAGATCAAGCTCGTCAGTCTGCTCACTATATTATAAGTGAAGCGAATAAAGAAGCTGAGAGTCTTAAGAAAGAAAAGTTGATTGAAGCTAAAGAAGAAAATCAACAAATTAGAGATCATCTTGATAGTGAAATTAGAGAGAGAAGAAGTGACCTACAAAAGCAAGAAGCAAGATTACTTCAAAAAGAAGAAAATTTAGAGCGCAAATCTGATCTTTTAGACAAAAAAGATGAAATTCTAGAAAACAAAGAAGCTAAAATTGAAGAGCGACAACAACAGGTAGATGCAAAAGAGAGTAATGTTCAAGAAATAATAATGAAACATGAACAAGAACTAGAACGCATCTCCGGACTCACACGTGAAGAAGCTCGTAAAGAGCAATTCTCACAAGTAGAAGAAGAACTGTCACATGATATTGCTGTACTTGTAAAAGAAAAAGAAAGAGAACTAAAAGCAAATGTCGATAAAAAAGCTAAAGAACTGTTGTCTATTACTGTACAAAGATTAGCAGCAGATCATACTTCAGAATCGACTGTATCCGTAGTAAATTTACCAAATGATGAGATGAAAGGACGTATTATCGGTCGTGAAGGTCGTAATATTCGTACTTTAGAAACATTAACAGGTGTAGATTTAATTATAGACGATACACCAGAAGCGGTTATATTATCTGGATTTGATCCAATTCGAAGAGAAATCGCTAAGACAGCCTTAACTAATTTAGTATCTGATGGACGTATCCATCCAGGTAGAATTGAAGATATGGTTGAAAAAGCGAGAAGAGAAGTGGATGACCTAATGAGAGAATCAGGTGAACAAGCGACATTTGAATTAGGTATTCATAACTTACACCCAGAATTGGTTAAAATTTTAGGACGTATGAAATATCGTACAAGTTATGGCCAAAGTGTACTGAAACACTCAGTAGAAGTTGCACAACTTTCAGGAATGTTAGCAGCTGAACTAGGTGAAGATGTTACTTTAGCAAAACGTGCAGGTTTATTACATGATATTGGTAAAGCTATTGATCACGAAGTTGAAGGTAGCCATGTTGAAATAGGGGTAGAACTTGCAAAGAAATATCATGAACATGATACAGTCATAAATGCAATACACTCACATCATGGGGATGTAGAACCAACATCAGTTATTTCTATACTGGTAGCAGCAGCAGATGCGTTAAGTGCTGCAAGACCTGGAGCTAGACGAGAAACTTTAGAAAATTATGTGAAACGTTTAGAAAGATTAGAAGAAATATCAGAAGGTTATCAAGGTGTTGAAAAAGCATTCGCAATACAAGCAGGTAGAGAAATTAGAGTAATCGTTTCTCCTGAAGATATTGACGACTTGAAAGCACATAGAATAGCTAGAGATATTAAAGATCAAATAGAAGGCGAATTACAATATCCAGGGCATATTAAGGTGACAGTTGTCCGGGAAATGAGAGCTACTGAATACGCTAAGTAGAAGAGTTCTCAAATTTTAAAAACCCTAACCAAATGAGGTTAGGGTTTTTTATGTTGTTATCAAAAATACTTTTGCACAATACAAAATTATAGTATAATATATATGTATAATATGGAAGCAAAAAAATATTTAATGTAATTTAAACTGAAAATGACAATACCATTCATAGTAGATTTATATAAAGTGAGGTGTGATATATGAATAATGACTACGTAACAAGAGCAGAATTTCAAATGCTAGAAATACATATGAACACAAGATTTGATCTAATAGAAAGCTCTTTAAGAGAAGTGAAAAACGAATTGAAGAATGATATAAAGAGTGAAAGTTATCAAAGAATGAGAGAATCTGAATCATTAAAAGAAGATATTATCAATTTAGTAGATCAAAAAATTATCGTCAACATTAGTAATATGAAAGACGCTCAAAATAAATGGTTTATAGCAACCATACTCGTCCTACTCGGATTAGCAGGAAGAATATTTGGTGTTTATTGAGGTATTAGTAATTAAAAAATCCCTTATGATTAATGTTTCAATTAGTCATAAGGGATTTTATTTATTTATGTTGCTCTACAATATGATTACTTGTATTTAAACCAACTTCTGGTACTTGTATTGCAGGTTGGTTATCGTGTTCATAAATACCTGGTGTTTGGTAAGCTTCTTCACTTGTTTCTATACTAACTTTAGAGTGGGGTGTTCTAATCCAAGTTTGTTGATTTGGCCATGTAAATAAACCGAATAATTGTACGATAAAATCAGTTATCATAAACCATTGTAAAGATAAAACAATTTTAATTGGATTAATATTTCTAAGTTTTGCATAAACACTATACATAGGTAAAATGACGAAACTATAAATAATAAGTAATGCGTTTATTCCTGTAATATAAAACATGTAATCATTCAATAAATGCAATGCACCTAAAATATTCAAAGCTGCTAATGTTGATACCAACATGTGATGATAGGTTAATAATATAATATTAATGATGAGTACCATAAATATTAAGAGTATATGAAATGCTTTACCCATACTCATTAAGAAGAATATTTTGTCTAAGTATTTAATATTTAAAGTCATAATAAATTTCTTAGTTAATGGCAAAATTTGTTTAAAAGCAACGTACCAATGACCTTTTATCCATCTATGTCTTTGTACCATACTTACTTTTGTCTTTTCTGGCTTTTCATCATAAATAGACGCATGGTCATTCCATAATATACGTCCGCCATCATTGATAATCTCAATTTCCATTTCTAAATCTTCTGTAAGTGAATCAAACTTGAAGCCACCTTTATCAATTAGCCAATCTGTTTTCACAAAAAATCCTGTACCACCAATAGAATTAGGTAAGTTTAATTTATATTTTGCTAATTGCATAAATCGATTATTTGTCCAAAATACAACTGAGTAGGCTAAACTCATAAATTTAGAGTAGTTTTTACTATCAAGATAAGTTTGAATTGCTGTTGGTCTACCTTTAGTAATAAATTGTGAATTGACTTCTTTTAAAATATTTTTACTAACAAAATTATCAGCATCTAAAACCATAATCATGTCATATTGACGTTTAACATTTTCAAAACCTAATTTTCTAAGTGCGTATTGAATACCTGCAGGTTTACCAACACCTTCTCGTTCAAATTCATTTTTAATAGTATCTACAACAAGTACATTTTCATTTAAAGCAATTTGTGTTGTAAGATCAGTGGAGTTATCACTAACGATGCATATATCATATAAATTTTTATCGTAATTAATTTGTTTAAGATTTCTAATTGTTTCCCGAATCACACTTTCTTCATTATGAGCTGCAACTAAAATTAAAAACTTTGTTCTATCTTGTTTAATAAGGTAATCTCTTTTTATGTTTTTAAATCCAAAAAATGAAACAATCATATTATATGAATATACAATTGTGAAATAGAATGATAGAAGCATTAATCCCGTAAATATAATAACTAATAAACCTTGCCCTCCCCAAAGCATTGGTATAATCGTTATCAAAGCTAAAAAACACAACCAAAATAGATAATTTAATTTTTTCATAATTTGTCTCCTTAAAATAATAACTTTTGTAGTATACATTTGGGGATATGTTCTAGGCAAGATAAATAAATTAATAAATTGTGGTTTATTGAATATATGCTCACATTAAAATTTCATAAATATTATAAAGTCACTTAATGATGAATAAATAAACATGTATTTATTGCAAATACAAGAGAGGGAGCTTGAAAAATGAATTTATATTCGTTGTGTCTAAAATGTGACATTTTAAAAAGTGAAATTTTTAGAAGAAGGTAAAATTCATAAGTTATAAAGTTAAAATTGTATGTATGTTAATATAATGATTAAGTTGGAATTAAAATTAATACAAGTCAAAATAATGGGGAAGGTATGTAATGAATATAAAAAAGATTTTTAATGAAGTTTGTTTAATAGAAAAATATACTAATGAATTTTTAAAAATTAAAATGTTTGATAGCGATGAATTTTTCTATATCACTCCAAAATATTTAGATTTACGAGAACATGCCATTAAAAAGACTAATTTTGAAGATAACATTTTAATGATATTAGAAATCGATCAAATGATTTTATATGTTCATATTAAAAATGGCATGATTTATATTTCACCTTATTTAAATGGTAATACAGAAAAAAGTTTAGATATTAGCATTGAATCATATTATGACAAATTTAAAATTCAAAAGACTAAATACGCTTATGAAGTATTAGATGAGAACAATAATAAATATGAAATAAATGAATCAATTTTTTTGAAGGGATACTCAAAAATCGATTCATTAGAAAGAATTCATTCTAATGAACCTTATATTTATTTAAAGATTAGATATCATCACATAGTGGGTTTTTTAGAGTATACGATTTCTAAAAAGGAATTTTCGTTAAAAACGTCATATGTTCAGATGATAGATTTGGAAGAGCGCTCAGGTTTTAATTTGATATCTAATAACACTTTTGAACTTTCTAATTTATCAAATGAAGTCATAAAGATAAGCGAACTTATTAAAGAAAAACATTTAAAAATAAAATCAAAAATTGCTTTGCAAAATTTTAATCCTGTTATTGTTAAATTAAATAATAGACTATTTACTATTTCGTACAATAGTCCAGATTTAATAAATATAGAACAAGATCTTGTTGAAAAGCCGACTTTCAATGTTTCACATATTAATTCGAGTAATACAAGGCATGGAATTAAATTTAGTGGGCATATAGATTATAAGTATCATTTTCATAATCTTTTTAATAATGTTGTGACACGTGATGGACTTATCTTAGCCAAAATTCAATGGGAAGATAACGGGGATTTTGAATTTGAAGTTTCCAAAAATAAACTAAAGGAATTAAAAGAAGTTCATAATAATTTATACTTTGCATATAACGAAATCATCATACATCCGCTAATAGTAGAAAATCCAGATAATCTAAAGAATACAGTATTATGTACAAATAATCATAAAAAACATCATATATTTCAAGAATAAGTGCAGTTGATAAAGCAGTTATTACGGCAATACCTAAATTACCTATTTATAATCAATTCAATCAATTTAAAATTCGCTTATCGAAAATGATTGCTGATTCTGTTGTGAAATTTAAAAAGAAAAGTGTAAATTTGTATTTTGAAAAAGATGCCTCAAGTGCATCTGAATCAGGGTTTGTAATGTTTGAAGCAATTAAAAAATTAGAACATTTAAACTCAGTGAATAAATTTGTTATCGATAAGAGATCTAGTAGTTATGAAATTTTACGAAAGCAATATAAACACGATATTTTAAAACGTTTCTCATTCAAACATTACTATTATTTGTTTATGGCAGATCATTTTATTTCAAGTGAACTTAGCAATCATGTTATAGCAACCAAAACTTTTGATAATATACTTTCTAATAAAATAAAAAAGACACCATTGTACTTTTTACAACATGGTATTATGTTTGCCAAACCTGTAGAAAATCCACAAGGTAGGAGTTTTTATAAAGAAAATCAAAATAATAATTTAGTAAAGAGTGTTATTAGTTCTGATTTAGAAGCTTTAGAATTTTATAAAATGGGATATGATAAACAGGATCTTATGAAAACAGGATTGCCTAAATTAGATCATGCATATCTTAATAAAAATGCAAATAAAATAGCATTTATGCCAACTTGGAGATATTGGGAAGAGATGTATGTTGTAAATAATGAGATAGAAAAAACTTCATACTATCAATCAATTATTGAAGTAATCGATGCATTTGAAAAAGCAGGTTTACTCGATAGATTATTGATCGTACCTCATAATAAATTTGCCCAGTACTTTAAAGAAAACTTTAAAAAGTATGCTCATATTATTGATACTAATCCAACAGAATCATTAAAAAATTCTATTATTTTTATTACAGATTATTCGTCTATTATATATGATGCTGTTTATAGAGGTGCATATCCAATATTTTATTGGAAAGAAAAAGATTACTTAATCAAAAATTATAAAGCAACACCACCCCTAAATGAATCAAATGCACCAGGACCAATTGCTTACGATGAAGCGGAATTAATTGACGAGATAAACAAAGCAATTGATGGAAATTATATTCTAAATGAAGAATATAATCATAAGTATGAAGAAATTAACGAATTTAAAGATAATCAAAATACTAAAAGAGTTATTGAAAAGTTGATTGAAGATAAAGTTTTATAGTATTAGATAGGGTATAGTAATTATATAATATTTTTTATTTAGTGGAATATAGGAGGGAGATATAATGGTTGATCTGTTAAAACAGTTGATATCTTTTCTTATGGATACTTTCTCTGTATGGAGTGGTACACCTAAACTAAATATTAATTTTACTAAAAGAAAAAAAGTAAAGAAATAGCTTATGCTTAAGTATTTTCATGAGTAAATAAATATATAAACTCAATCACATTTTGTACAAAAAACATCGCATGCCATTCGTTTATGAGTGACATGCGATGTTTTATGATATTATAACCACATTTTTGTTAAAGTTTCTGCAAATCCTTCTGGTTTTTGAACATAACCTAAGTGTCCACCAGGTATGTCTACGATTTTAATACCTGTTTGTTCTTCTATATAGAAGTTAACGTCTTGTGGGAATGAACCTACTGAATCTGTACCGTTTAATAATGTGACAATATCTTTATGTTTTGATAAATCTCCTAATGTAATATCTGAATGTGTATATTGTCTGATTTCATAATTTGCCCAGAAAATCATACGTTCGTATTGTGCTTTTTGTGCTTCGTCGTCTTCTGAAACTGGTTTAGACATGTCTTTAGCATCAATTGCTGAGATGTTTAATGTTTCTCCGAATGTTTGCATGCCTTTTTGTAATCCTTCAGATGCAATTTGTTCTACGATTTGATCATTTTTTTCTTTCCAATATTGACTATCTGGAAGGAAAGTATTGATTGGAGGTTCATGGAATGCAATTTGTTTAACGACTTCTGGATAATCTTTTAATACGTGCATCGTAACGATTGATCCTGAGCTTGAACCTAATATATATACTGGCTCATCACTTAAATGTTTCGCAAGTTCTGCAACATCTTGTGCGTCTCGTTTAACACGATAGTCATCGTCTGGATTTTGTGCACGTTCTGGAAGCGGTTCTGTTAATTCACTATGTCCGTAATCTCTTCTATCTATAGCAACAACTGTAAATCGATCTTTCAATTGTTCAGCTAAAGGTAAGAATATATCTCCAGTACCGTTAGCACCTGGGACAAGTATTAAAACAGGTCCTTCTCCAACTTTATAGTAATTCAAGTTTGCGCCTTGCAATTTTAATGTATTCATTATATTGCCTCCATTTTTAAAGTTTTAATAATTTTTGTGCATTTTTAAAACTAATCTTTTCTTTTTCTTCAGTTGTTAAGTCTAATTCATCTAAGAATGTACCTAATTCTTCAGGTTGAATATAAGGATAATCTGCAGAATATAATATGTGATCAACACCGACAGCATTTTTAACCATTTCAAATTGAGGTTTAGTTAACATACCACTTGGTGTAATAAAGAAATTATTTTTGAAGTAGTGACTTGGTTTATGTTTTAAGTTTGGTGCATAAATAGTTTCATCCATTCTTTCATAGAAGAAAGGCGTAAATTCTCCCCAATGTCCTATAATCATTTTTAAGTTTGGATATTTATCCATAATACCGCTTAAAATAATACGCATTGCATGGACACCGACATCAACATGCCAACCATAACCAAAGCAAGCAAATGATCCAGCAGTTGCATCTGAATATTGATCACTTTGATAATAAGCTTGATATGCTTCGTTACTTATGGGCGCTGGATGTAAATAAATAGGTACATCTAAAGCTTCTGCAGTTTCAAAAATGGTATGAAATTCAGGACTATCTAAAAACTTACCATTTGGACGACCAAAGATGAGCGCACCTTTAAAGTTGAGTTCATTCACACATCTTTTGAATTCTTCAGCAGCTGCTTTTGGTTCGTTAATAGGTAATGTAGCAAATCCTAGAAAACGATCAGGATATTGATCAATATATTTTTTTAAAGTGTCATTTGTATATCGGCATAATTCGATTGCTTTATCACCAGTAAGAAGGGAAGGTGAGCCATTACCATATGACAACACTTGCATTTGAACATTTTGTTCGTCCATAAACTTAATGCGTTGCTCATGTTGATTAATTTCATCTTCATTCGTAAAACCAGTTTGATGTTCCAATGCTTCTAACATCGCTTTTAATGGCACACCGTTTTCTGATGGTTGAATAATTTTACTCATTTGTTCTTGAACTTCTTTTAATACAAAATGTTCTTCGAAATTAATACTTTTCATTGTTAGAACTCCTTTTAAAAATCATTAATTGAAATTTAATTTGTTTGTATTACCAAGGCATTATTCCATTAGCATCTATAAATGTACCTGTAGGACCGTTTTGATCTATTGTCGCAAGTTCAATAATTGCTTTAGCGCCTTCAGATACTGGTTTCGATTGGTTACTTGCATCTCCAACTAAGTCTGTATTTGTTGAACCTGGGTCTGCTGCATTTATTTGAATATGTGGTAATCCTTTTGCATATTGTACCGTTAACATTGTGACAGCAGATTTTGAAGAACAATAAGCAAGTGAGTTAACTTTGGATTCCATAGTTTCTTCATTTGTAACCATTCCAAATGAGCCTAATCCACTGCTAACATTCACAATGACAGGTTGCTCAGATTTCTCTAATAATGGAATGAATTGGTTTGTCACACGTACGATACCAAATACATTTGTTTGATATACTTTTTCCATATCTTCAGGTTTAATATCTCTAACTTTAGTAAAACCACCTGAGATACCTGCATTATTAATGAGAATATCTAAATGTCCTTCTTGATTAAGAATTGTTTCTGCAGCAGATGTAACTGATTGATCATCTGTTACATCTAATTGAACGTAATCAACACCAATATCCTCAGCTGCTTTTTTACCACGTGATTCATCGCGAGAACCGATATATACTTTATAACCTTGTTCTTTCAATACACGCGCTGTTTCAAATCCTAAACCTTTGTTTCCACCTGTAATCAGTACATTTCTCATTGTTCATCGTCTCCTTGATAATCGTTATAAAATAATTGGACAAGTGCATTACGAAGTTCTTCATTAGACATTTCCCTATTTTCTGTTAAAAACTCATAATTTTTAGTCGTAAGTGCATTTAATAGGATATCTACTTTGAATGTAATAAAGTGCTTATTTTCTTCATAATTAAATAGGTTTGAATAATAGTCATGTAACAGTTGATAGAATTCAGTTTGTTTGAAATCCTTTTTACTTGTACTATTTTCAACACACTTCAGTAATGCTTGATGTTCCATTTTGAACTGTAAAAATCGATCGATTGACTGTATAAAAATCATTTTGTTTGAATGCTCTTTTTGTGAAATTGTGTTTAGATCCGACATGAACATTTCAAAATCATTTGAGATTAATTTGTAGCAAAGGGCACTTTTATCTTCAAAATGTCTATAAAGTGTTCCCATGCCTATATTGAGTTCATTAGAAATTCGTTTCATGCTAATATTTTCAACACCAAATTCATTAAAAAGTGCTTTAGCTTTAGTTTCTATACGATGTTTATTTTCTTCGGCATCTCTCCTCATGTTGACGCCTCCTTGCTTATAAATTGACAATCGGATACCTGTCCGTTTATTATATGGAATATAAAGTTAAAGTTCAAAGAATTTGAATTGAAAGAAGGAATATCATGTCTTTAAATAAAGAACAAAGAAAAGTTACGAGCAAAGAATTAATTGAGCATTTTAAAGAATCTCATTTAACAGAGGAAGCAATTGCTGAGGGATTGAATGTAACACCTAAAGATATTCATAAAGCATTAAATATGGAAGCACCAAATGGATTAATGAGAAATAGATTAATGGATTTTATTCATTTAGTATGGGATGTTAGAGATTTTATAAATAAAGAAATTAAAGCACAAGGAAATGAACCGATTGAGTATACGTATTTAAAAGGTAATAAAGAGGATTATAGTTTCTTACAAGGGAGAGGAAATAGATGACTCAAAGTATTTTAGTAATAGGATCTACAGGTAAGCAAGGTAATGCGGTCGTTCGAGAATTACTAAGTGATGGATGGAAAGTTCGTGCATTTACGCGTAATAAACATAATGATAAATTAACAAATATTAAAGATGACAATTTAGAAATATTTGAAGGTGATTTAAGTAATCAAAGTGATTTAGAACAAGCTATGAACGAACAATATGGTGTATATTGTGTTCAGCCAATTATACCGAATGATGTAGAACAAGAATTACAACAAGGTAAAGCTATAATCGATACAGCAGTAAAACAAAATATTTCTTATGTCGTATATAGTACTGCAGGAGGCGTTAATAGAAATCGTACAGGTCCACACTTCGAAGCGTTAGCTAAAATTGAAGACATGCTTAGTGAATCTCCATTAAATTATACAATTATTAAACCATCATTTTTCATGGATAATTTTCTGCGCATTGTAAAAGTAGAAGCGGATAACATATATATTCCAGAACTTATTTCACCTGATATAAAATTTGCGATGATTCCTTCTGAAGATATCGCTAAAATAACTGTTCAAATATTCAAAAACGTAGATGAATACAATCATCAATCTATTGAAATTGCTTCTGATGAATTAACATTAAACGAAGTCGTTGATACGTTTACAAATGTAACAGGCATAAAAACTGAAATAAAAGGTCAATTTTCTAGTCAAACTGCTGAAAAAAGTTGGCTAGAAGAAAAAGGATATGTTGTAGATTTTGAACAAATGGATCAAATCAATCCAAATAGATTACGTTTAAATAAATGGATAGAAAAGCATTTCAAATAATAATATTATGTTAACAAAAGTATGTTGTTGAATAATTGTACGGGCATGTCAGTTATATTTACATAAATTTGTATAGTTATATTCTTTATGTATACTAAATATAAATAAGGAGGATGGAAAGATGATTAGATTAGCAAAAGAAGAAGATTTAAAAGATATCCTATATATTTATAATGATGCAATTAAGAATACGACAGCTGTATACACATATGATGAAACAACATTAGAAGAACGTCATAAATGGTTTAATACGAAAGTAGAAAATAACCAACCTGTTATTGTGTATGAAGTGGATGGTCAAGTTGCTGGTTTTGCAACATACGGATCTTTCAGAGATTGGCCAGCATATCAATATACAATTGAACATTCTATTTATGTAAATCCAGATTTCAGAAGACAAGGTATTGCTTCAAAGTTATTATTAGAAATTATTGATTTAGCTAAGAAAAATGGCTATAAAACGATTGTTGCAGGAATTGATGGTGATAATCAAGGCAGTATTGATTTACATAAAAAATTAGGATTTAAATATAGTGGAAAAATTGAAAAAGTAGGATATAAATTTGATAAGTGGTTAGATTTAGACTTTTATCAAATATTTTTATAAATGATTTACAACCATACTGAGACAATAATATTTGTTTTAGTATGGTTGTTTTTAATTTTTAAACTTCGGAAGTATTTCCTTTTTTTAATGTTATTGTGAGTATTAATACTAATATTAACAATATCCCTAATATTTGAAATGGTAAAAACGCGACATTTAACCAAATTGCACTGCTTAATATTGCAATTACAGGTTCAATTGTTCCAAAAAATGCGGTTTCTTTAGCACTTAAATAATTCAAACTAGAAATAAAGAAAAAGAACGCAATCGTTGTACCTGCAATAATCCCAAATAAGAGATAGAAAATAGTTTGGCCATTTAATAGTTGAATATCAATATCCCAAATAGGCGCTTTAAAATTGATAAATATACCAGATATGAGCATTGACCATCCAACAACGAGAACTGACGGATATTTTTTTAATAAATTACCAACATAAATCGTATAAAAAGCTAATGATAAACCAGATATAATTCCCCAAATAATACTACTTTTAGCAACCATTAAGTTGTGGATACTCCCATTTGTTAATAATAAAAAAGAACCAGCGATAGTTAAAATAATGGCTATTAAATCAAATGCTTTAAAAGTGTCTTTCTTTCTTAAGACATACCAAATAATGATATAGACTGGCGCGATATATTGTAAAAGTGTTGCTACTGCTGCATTACCGTAATTGATGGATGCCATATATGAGTATTGAACGAGAAACATCCCAAAAATTGAAAATAGCAACAACTGAATGATACTGGCCTTATCTTTAAATATACTAAACAAGCTATGTTGTTTATGCGTTAATTTAAACAAGCATAATAGTAATACACCACTTATAAGCAGTCTTGCTGTGACATACCAATTCATATCAATATGTTGATGTTGAAATAAATAATCAGAAACTGTACCACCAAGTCCCCAAAAGCTAGCACCAACTATTGCTAAAGTTATACCTTTAATGCGATTATACTTGTCCATATGTTTCACCTTCATTTTATAATTATATATTGATTATAGTGATTTAAAACATGATATAATACATAAATATTGTGTAATAATATCAAAATATTGAGGTGATTGTTGATTGTATACTGAAATTATTGTTGAAGAAACAAGAGAAGAATTAATTCAATATCCTTATAAAAATTGGCATCATATTATTTTACATACTGTTTTAAACAAAACGTTATACGGATATATCCCCATTCATTGGCACAGTGCTTTGCAATATGTTTATGTCATTAATGGTGAACTTAAAGTTGGGATAGGTGAAGAGTTGATATATATTCCAAAAGGGCACGGGTTATTTATCAATTCTCAAGTTGTTCATGAAATAAATGAAAGTATGTCTGATACAGAATATTTTTGTTGGAATATTGATCTTGCTGATATGCATAAACAGATTGAGATGGAATATTTAACGCAAGTATTAGAATTAGCACATAAAATACCTTATATATATTTGTCACCGAATCTCTCTGAACATCAAATGTTGATTAATATTATTAAAGAAGCGGGTGATAAATTTGATAAAAAAGAACAACATTTTAAACTAGATATTTCAATTTGCTATTATGAGTCATTGAAATATTTGATAAATATCATGTCGCAAATTGAAACAGACGCACATTACTATTTTGATCAACGTATCAAAACATTGATTAAGTATATACAAGATCATTATCAATCTAAAATAACTTTGAATGATTTAAGTGACAATATCCATATGAGTAAATCTGAGACTGTTCGACTGTTTAGTAAATATGTTCATCAAACGCCATTTCAATATATCTTAAACTATAGATTAGAAAAAAGTGTCAGTATGTTAAATAAACATACAGATAAGTCGATTACAGATATTTCATACGCGTGTGGCTTTTCAACAACGAGTTATTTTATACAAAAGTTTAAAGAAAGGTATGGCCAAACACCAAAACAATTTCTTAAACAAATAAAAAAGTAAACGCTTTCTATTGAAAAATTATAATTATACCGATACAATATGATTAAATAGTTACAAAGTAAAGGGGATAATAAGATGGATATAAAATTAGTTGTTACAGATATGGATGGTACTTTTTTAGATGAGAATAGTGAGTTTGATAGAGAAGCGTTTGGTATATTAAAAGAAAATCTAGGTTCACATAATATTAGATTTGTGTTCTGTACAGGGAAACAATGTGAAAGAGTTGAAAATATTGTAGGTGATTTAACGAAAGATACATTTATCATTGGAGATAGTGCAACACGTATAAAATATAACGGTGAATTTCTTTACACAGCAACGATACAAAATGAACTAGGATTAAATATTATTGATGCTTTAACAAAAATAGATCCAGAGCAAACAATTATTGCATGTACGGAAGATGTAGCATATGTTCTAGATACTGTTTCTGATGAAGAGAGAAAAGCTGTACATGGGTCATATCAAAATGTTACATACATTAAAGAATTTACAGAAATTAAAAGTGATTTCTTGAAAATTACGGTTCATGACGCTTCAGGTAAATGTAAACAAACAGCACAACAAATTGATTACTTTAACAACGAAGTGTATATTATTGCATCTGAAGATTATTGGATTGATATTACGAAGTTAGGTGTGAATAAAGGAACGACTATTCATAAAATACAAAGCATATTAAACATTGATCCAGCTGAAACAATTGCTTTTGGAGACGGACTTAATGATATAGATTTATTCAAATCAGCTAAATATAAAGTAGCAATGGATAACGCCTATCCAGAATTGAAAAAAGAGGCAAACCTCATCGCTATCAATCATAACGATAGCGGGGTTATTAAAACATTAAATTTATTGCTTTCATTCTGATATCATGTTTTAAAGCGAAGAAAATAAACTAAATGTAATATAGTGAAAATGAGAGTGGGATAGAAATCTAATTTATTTAAAAAGATTTCCGTCCCGCTTTTTAGTTACGAATCAAAATCCAAATAATAGTAAATATCAAATTTACCTTTTTGTTGTGTGAATTGATATGATTTGGTATTTAGTCCACCAATTTCAAATCCATATTTTAAATAAAAGCGATTAGCATTTAAATTATTGTCTTGAGCAATCGTATAAATCCCTTTCATTCCTTCATCTTTGGCGAATTCTATAGCTGCATTTAACAATGTTGATGCAACATTTTGACCGCGGTAAGAAGAAGAGACTTTTAAATCACTTAAATACAAATATTTATTCCAATCCTTTTCAAAAACACCTAAACCAATACATTTGTTATCATCAAAGGCACCTATTGCAAAGCCTTTCTGATCAATTGAATCAAGCTGATAATCTTCATCAGGAAAAATCATCGTATCAGAACCAGTTAACTCTTCATGATATTGCCATGTATCAGCAGTTCTCGTAACGACAAGTTTACCGAACAATTCAAATGGTTCATTAGGTAATTTAAGTGCATGCTCATTATTTTTAGTAATACGTTCAATCGTTATCATAAATGATGCCACCCCCGTTTACATATCATAGCATAAGCGAAGAAAATGGTTTTACACTATTCAATACTAACAATACAATCCATGCTCAATCGTACTTTCTTATCCTCTGCAATGACTTCTAATTTTTTATGCTCACTATCAAATTTATTAATTTCACATGCTATTTCTTTAAAATAACCATCTTCCCAATATTTAATAAGTGCTTGTGGATTATAAAATATTTTCTCTGCTAATACGTTATTCAAATCATTTAATGCAGTTTCTTCTAATATAGGTTTCTCTACTTTTGTTTGATCGGCTATAAATTGTTTAATCATTTCATATTGTTGAGGCATTGTTGCAAATGGTGCCCATTTAATCATGCCTCTTCCTTTAGGAATATTACGTTGTAGATAATGATTAGGAATTTTGCGATAATCTGTCTCATATTTATAAGGTTCTGGTAAGTCAGGATTAATAATTTTCATATACAAGCTCCTTATTCATTTTATTTAAGCAATGGATCGCGTTATTCAAAGAAACGATCATCGTATTTCGTTGTGTTGAAGATGTATAAACATCACGATAAATGACGCGTAAAATCTTTAAATATCCCGTAAATAAAATGAACTTCTCAGTTCGGTAATCAAATGATTGAAGGTAGCGTTCAACTTTGTCTATTTCTTTATAAATGACTTCACCATTTAAAAATATCGCTGTATCATTAGTCGGTTCAACGCTATCTAACATGTAAATGTAAGTTTCAAATTTATGAATCATTAAGTTAATATACTTATTCATCACAAACACCTCCCGTAGAATCTTTTCTTTTATTATACGAACAAGTGTTCGTGTTTGTAAAGTGAAATGTGAGAGATAAATTTGACTTAATAAATGAAAATCTATTGAAAGCTTGTGTTATATTAAGCATACTTAAGAAAAAATTTTAAAATTAAAGTAGGTGAATAAAGTGACAATTGTGATTGCTGGTGGATCTGGTATGTTGAGGGATGCAACGAAATGGATTAAAGAACATTTTGATGATGATATTTGGCTACTTTCTAGAAATCAAAATAAATACTCAGAGGACTTACTTCATTCAAAAAATATACATTTTAAACAATATGATTATGAAAATGATAATGTGTTAGGTGATGAGCATATACGAGATGTCAATATTATGGTGAGTTGGGTGCATAGTAATGGTTATTTCAATCATCTTAAGTTCATTGAGAAAAATATAAGTATGGATAAGCATGCTGAACCAATTTATGTTCACGTCGTCGGTACAAATAAATTTGATGATGCTGAGTTTATTAATAAGCTTAAGAATAAAGGCTTTAATGTATTCACGGTAAAATTGGGTCATCGAGTAAATGATGATGGAACTAAACGTTGGCTGAATCATGAAGAAATTTCAAAGGGTGTTATTCAAGCTATACAATTAAAAAGAGATATACTAGTAAGTGATTGATGAGAAAAAGAAATTGAATTTAATATTGTAATATAGAAGATAATCTTATATTAGATTGTCTTCTATTTTTATATTCAATAGAATTAATTATTTCTAACAAATAATTCTGTGTAAAATAATTAAAAATTGTGGAATAAGTATATAAGGAGTGTTAGTATGAATGAAAATTTAATTATAAGATAAAAACAATTACAAAGGGGCGAGATTGAATGAAAATTAAAATTTTAGGGTTCAATCTTTTTGCTAAAGGTGGAACATCAAGAAGTAATATCAATTTAATTAAATCGTTTATTAAAGCTAATCATGAAGTTGTTTATTATAATTTTAAAACTTTTGATAAGACAGCGAAATTTAATACAATGATTAATGAACAATTATTTGATAAGCATTTAAGTTTCGAAGAATTTAAAACAAGTGAAGATTTTGTAAATGTAGATCTCGTTATACTAACGAGAGAAACTTTCTTTTATTTAGCAAGAGAAATAAAATCCATCAATCCAAATGCAATGGTCGTAGGGGAGATACATGGGCCATTAGCATATATTGATGATAACCAAGATTTAGCTTTTGATGCAATTGATGCGTATAGAGTGAGTTCTATTGATATTAAGCATGATTTCATCGAACGTTATGGAAAAGAGAATGTCTTTAATCAATATGTTGATGCGTCACATATTATTGTGAATGAAGAACCTAGTGTGACACGAAGAAATTTATTAATTAAAGCGAGATTTGAAGATAATATAAAGGATATTTCATATGTTATAAAAATGATGAATCGTATCATTAATGTTAAGGGGTATGATGATATACATTTATATATCAAGGGGTATGGACCATCTGAAATTTTATATAAGAATTTAATTCATTATTATCAACTAGAGGAACATGTTCATATGAATGAACGTGAACCTAAAAACTATATTTATATATCATCTTCTCCGTATGAAACATTAGGTTATTCTATATTAGAATCTATAGCAGAAGGAAATAAAGCATTTATTTACGCTGGAGAAGATGGTGTGCTTAAACGTATATATGAACCGTATCATGCCGTTCAATTTTTGGAGAAAGATATTCAAGAAGATAGTGAGCGCTTAATTGAGTTTATTGATAATAAATATACAAAGGAAGAACGAGGTGAAGATGTAGCGTTATTGAATGCAACATTTATTGATAGAGACTATGCTTCTGATTTTATTGAAGCATCTAAAGGATGTATGGATGGTTTAAAAGTTGGGTCAGGAAGTAAGTCACAAGTTACACAAAAAGTCCGCAAAAAATCAAAGCTTGAATATGGTAGAGATTTGTATGAACAATATAAGACTAAACCAGTTATTAGAACAGTGTTAAATAATGAAAAAGTCTTTAATTTTGCTAAAAAGAAATACGAAAAAAGAAAAATGGATAAGCTTAAACAGCAATATGATGCTATTACACCATTAGAAAACAAAGTGTTCATTGAATCATTTCATGGGAATAACTTTAGTGGAGATCCGAAATATATCGCATTATATATTAAAGAACATTTTCCTGAAAAAGAAGTATATGTAAGTTCTAGAAATGCGTTAGTAGATATGGAAATTAGAAATCATAATTTAATACCTATAAGGTTTGGTAGTGCCATCTATAATCAAACATTTAGGTCATGTAAATATGTCGTGGTGAATGGCAATACTTTAGATAGTGTGTTTAAACATAAAGATCAAATATTTGTACAAACATGGCATGGCTTTCCACTTAAAAGAATGTTGAATGATTTAGAAGATAAAACTGAAAGAAACGCTCAAGTCGCAGCATTTAAACCAAGAATGAAGAAGTGGGATTACTTATTAACCTCTTCAGCAGTAAACACAATGTTACTAGAGTCATCATTTAACATTCAACCAGAGCAGGACTTACAAATCCTTCAACTCGGTGCACCAAGAAATGAATATTTAATGAAGCATGACGAAACAGAGAAAGAACGCGTACTTACGAAATATTTCTTTACTAAAAGTAATGATAAAAAATATATTTTGTTCTGTCCGACATGGAGAAAAGAAAAAAGAGCATTATTGTCAAAAATCAATTTAAATATCTTATTAGAACAATTGCCTGAAGAATATGAAATTATTGTTAAATTACATCCTAACGAATCACATTTGAGAGTAACATATAGTGAATTAAGTGATCGAATTCATTGTTTTTATAATGAACTTGTAGACATTCAAGAACTATATTTAATTTCAGATGCCATGATTACAGATTATTCATCTACGATATTTGATTATGCACATTTAAATAAACCCATTTTCTTATTGCAAGAAGATACAGAAGTTTACTCAGAACAAATAGGTTTTTACTTTGATATATTCGAACTTGTCACAATAGAAATTGCAAGTAATGATGAACGCATACTGGCTAGACAATTACTAGAAAATAAACAACCAGATTATCAAAATATAACAGACCAACTATTACAAGATGACAAAATAGGTACCACTGAAAATATCGTGAATTATATATTTAAGTAAGTATTATACAAAGTGTTGATTTTAAATAGTTATCTTAGAACTCGTGAGTTAACGAAGACATTAACCCACAAGATTGGAGAACTCGTGAGTTAATGAGGACATTAACCCACAAGATTAGGAAACTCGTGAGTTAATGAGGACATTAACCCACAAGATTAGGAAAGTCGTGAGTTAATGAGGACATTAACACGCAAGATTAGAAAACTCGTGAGTTAACGAGGACATTAACCCACAAGATTAGAGAACTCGTGAGTTAACGAGGACATTAATCCACAAGATTAGAAAACTCGTGAGTTAATGAGGACATTAACCCACAAGATTAGAAAACTCGTGAGTTAATGAGGACATTAACCCACAAGATTAGGGAACTCGTGAGTTAACGAAGACATTAACCCACAAGATTAGAGAACTCGTGAGTTTATTCATCTTTTAACTCACGTCTATTCAAACATTTTTATTATACAAACCAAAAACCATCGCTACAGTCTATAGCGATGGTTTTTGATATTAGTATTTTATAATAAATTTAACGTGTTAAGTTCAGTTCTAAATCTAATGCTTCTTTTAAAACGTTGGACGTTTCTTGTGAATTTACGCCACAACTACCATATTTTTCAGCGAGTTTGAATGCTGTAACGTATAGTTCTAAACTGTCTTTCGCGATATCTTCTGCATTTTCTTCTACGGATGGATTTGCTCTAACCACTAATTCTGCAAATTTTTCTGGTTGGATTTCAATTCCCATGTTTAAATAAACACTCCTATTAGATTTTGTAACGTTACTAAACAAATGTGTTTGAATAACGCTCGTATTATGTATACCCTAATAAAAAATTAATAATCATCTCTTTTAAAATTTTTTAATTTGAATTAGAATATAGAGTGAATAGAGAGGATGTCAATATTGAGAATTTTATTTATAGGTGATATTGTAGGCAAACTAGGAAGAGAACAGTTAGAAACATATTTACCAAAAATTAAAGCGAGTTATAAACCAACGTTTACGATTGTGAATGCAGAAAATGCTGCACATGGTAAAGGTTTAACAGAGAAAATTTATAAAGATATTTTAAGAATGGGTGCCGACTTTTTAACGATGGGTAATCATACTTATGGTCAAAGAGAAATATATGACTTTATCGGACAAGCAAATAGAATGGTTCGTCCAGCGAATTTCCCTGAAGAAGCGCCAGGTCTTGGCATGAGAATTATTAGAGTTAATGATAAAGATATCGCAATCATTAATTTACAAGGACGTTCATTTATGCCAGCAATTGACTGCCCATTCAAAAAAGCAGATGAACTTATAGAACAAGCTTCAAAAATAACGCCGTATATATTTGTCGATTTTCATGCTGAAACAACTTCAGAGAAAAACGCAATGGGGTGGTATTTGAATGGTAGAGTAAGTGCCATGGTTGGTACACATACGCATATTCAAACATCTGATGAGCGCGTGTTAAATGAAGGTACTGCTTATATTACTGACGTAGGTATGACAGGTTATTATGATGGCATATTAGGTATTAATAAAGATGAAGTTATAGAAAGATTTATAACAAGTTTACCTCAACGTCATAATTTACCAGACGAAGGTAGAAAAGTATTGTCAGGTGTTATTATTGACCTTGATAGTGCGGGTAAAGCTAAAAAAATACAACGTATATTAATTAATGACGATCATCCATTTGAATAGTATCGTCCATTAGACTGATTTTTACTAAAACCCTTTAATTTCATAGGATTAAAAGGGTTTTTTTGTTATGATATAACATGAGATATTACATGGGGAGGCCATAAAATGAAATCACAAATTTCATGGAAAGTGGGCGGACAGCAAGGCGAAGGAATTGAATCAACAGGTGAAATTTTTGCAACTGCTATGAACCGTCAAGGATATTATTTATACGGATATCGCCATTTTTCAAGTAGAATTAAAGGTGGGCATACAAATAATAAAATTAGAGTATCGTCAAAACCAGTAAGAGCTATTAGTGACGATTTAGATATATTAATTGCATTTGATCAAGAGACGATAGAAGTTAACTATCATGAAATGCTTGAAGGCAGCATTATTATTGCAGATGAAAAAGCGAAACCACAAAATCCAGAAGATAGTAAAGCACAATTGGTTAGTTTACCATTCACAGGTGTAGCAAAAGAATTGGGCACTGCACTTATGAAAAATATGGTCGCAGTTGGTGCAACTTGTGCTGTAATGAATTTAGATACGACAGTATTTGAATCATTAATAAAAGATCTATTCGGTAAAAAAGGTGAGAGTGTAGTAGATTTAAACATTCAAGCTTTAAATGAAGGATATCGCTTAATGTCTGAACAAATGGACGATTTACAAAGTGAACATACATTAGAACCAACTGACTCAGAAGGTCATTTATTTATGATAGGGAATGATGCAATTGGTTTAGGTGCTGTTGCAGCAGGTGTTAGATTTATGGCAGCATATCCAATTACACCAGCATCAGAAATTATGGAGTATATGATTGATCGTTTACCAGCATTAGGCGGTACGGTTATTCAAACAGAAGATGAAATTGCAGCATGTACAATGGCTATAGGTTCAAACTATGCAGGTGTACGTTCATTCACATCTTCAGCAGGTCCAGGTTTATCATTAATGATGGAATCAATAGGTTTATCAGGTATGACTGAAACACCACTTGTGATTGTCAATACACAACGTGGAGGTCCTTCTACTGGTCTGCCAACGAAACAAGAACAATCAGATTTAATGCAAATGATTTATGGTACACATGGTGACATTCCTAAAATCGTATTGGCACCAACTAGTGCAAGTGATGCGTTCTACTTAACTGTAGAAGCGTTTAACTTAGCTGAAGAATATCAATGTCCAGTTATTTTATTATCAGATTTACAATTATCATTAGGTAAACAAACTGTCGAATCATTAGATTATAGCAAAGTTGAAATTCGTAGAGGTGCATTGGTTGAAGGTGATTTAGAAAAACAAGAAGATAAAGCGTACTTTAAACGTTATGCTTTAACAGATTCAGGTATTTCACCACGTATCTTACCAGGTACAAAAGGCGGTATCCATCACGTAACAGGTGTTGAACATGATGAAGAAGGAAAACCTTCTGAAAGTGCTGAAAACAGACAAAAACAAATGGATAAACGTATGCGCAAGACAGCTCAATTATTGATAGATGAGCCAGTAGAATCTAATGAAAAATATGAAGAAGCGGATATATTATATGTTGGCTTTATCTCAACAGCTGGTGCAATCGAAGAAGCTATTTCAAGATTGGATCAACAAAATGTGAAAGTCAATCACATTCAAATAAGACAACTTCATCCGTTCCCTTCAGATGTTGTGCAAGAAGCATTTAACAAAGCTAAAAAAGTTGTTGTAGCTGAGCATAACTATCAAGGACAACTATCTAATATTATTAAGATGAATATTAATCATCAAAATAAAATTATTAACCAAACTAAATATGACGGTACACCGTTCTTACCACATGAAATAGAAGATAAAGCGTTAGAAATCGTAAGTAATATGAAGGAGTTGATTTAATTGGCAACATTTAAAGATTTTAGAAATAATGTTAAACCAAACTGGTGTCCAGGTTGTGGAGATTTCTCAGTACAAGCTGCGATTCAAAAAGCTGCAGCTAATGTTGGGTTAGAGCCAGAAGAAGTTGCCATTATTACAGGGATTGGATGTTCAGGCCGTTTAAGTGGTTATGTGAATTCATACGGCGTTCATTCTATACATGGCCGTTCTTTACCATTAGCACAAGGTGTTAAAATGGCAAATAAAGATTTAACTGTTATCGCTTCAGGTGGTGACGGTGATGGATTTGCGATTGGTATGGGTCATACTGTTCATGCATTAAGAAGAAATATGGATATGACTTATATCGTTATGGATAACCAAATTTATGGTTTAACAAAAGGACAAACATCACCAAGTTCAGCTAAAGGATTTGTAACGAAATCAACTCCAAAAGGTAACATCGAACAAAATATTGCACCTTTAGAATTGGCGATATCATCTGGTGCAACATTTGTCGCTCAAAGTTTCTCTAGTGATATTAAAGAATTAACAAGTATTATTGAAGAAGCGATTAAACATAAAGGATTTTCATTTGTAAATGTATTTTCACCATGTGTAACGTATAATAAAATTAATACGTACGACTGGTTTAAAGAAAATTTAACAAAGCTTGCAGATATTGAAGGTTATGATAATACGAATAAATCTCAAGCAATGCAAACTGTATTAGATACTGAATCAATGATTACAGGTATTATTTATCAAGATAAAGATACACCATCATATGAATCACAAATTGAACAGTTTGATGAGCAACCGCTTGTTAAAAAATCACTTAAACTAGAACAAAATCAATTTGATGAACTTGTTTCTCAGTTTAAATAATTATATAATTATACCACTTTAAGCTCATAGATTTATCTATGAGCTTTTATACATAGAAAAGGGGGATTCGAAATGACAAATACATTAATGAGTATTCAAATTATTCCAGAACATCAACAAACAGGTGTTATTCCATTAGTTGATGAGGCAATCAGTATCATCGATCAATCGGGTCTTAAATATGAAGTGCATCCTTTAGAAACAACGATAGAAGGAGATTTAAATGCATGTCTTATTCTCATTGAACAAATAAATGAACGTATGGTTGAACTTGAATGTGACAGTATTATTTCTCAGATAAAGTTCTATCATGTGCCTGAAGGTATAACAATGGATACATTAACGGATAAGTATAAATCATAATTTCAAAATAATGAGTTAGAAGAAAAGGAGAATGTTATAGGAAAATATATTAAAGGGGATATGTAAATTGAAAACGGTACTTAAATTTATTAGACCGTATAAATGGTTGTTTATACTCGGTTTAATATTAATGTTAGTAGAATTAGCGGTTGAACTCATTCAACCCATTTTTATATCAGAAATTATTGATAACGGCATTTTAAAGAATGATTTGAACCACGTATATTTATATTTAATGATTATGCTTGTAACAGGATTAGTAGCCCTTTTATCAGGGATATGGAATAGTTTTGTTGCGGGTCATGTATCACAAGCATTTGCTTATGATTTAAGAACTGAACAATTTAAGAAAATCCAATCTTTTTCTTTAGCAACATTAGAGAGGTTTAAGACTTCAAGTTTAATTACGAGGTTAACAAGTGATGTAACCAATTGTGATCAAGCAGTATATATGTCAATTCGAATCATGTTACGAGCACCTTTAATGATTATTGGGAGCATTATATTAAGTTTTGCAGTCGAACCGAAATTAGCAATTTATTTAGTAATAGGTTCTCCGATTATTTTTATTATTATATTTGTAATTGCGCGAAAAGGATCTAAACTATTCACAAAAATACAAAGAAAATTTGATGAAATGAATAGATTTTTCCAACAGAATTTAGAAGCGGTTAGATTAATTAAAGCAAGCCAAACGAGCAAACAAGAAATCAATCAATTTAATGAAAAAATCAAAGATATTAGAAGCAATTATACATACGCGTTACGCCTCATGGAATTTATCAATCCTTCATTATTATTGATTATAAATGGCAGTATATTAGCTGTTGTATGGTTTGGTTCAGATATGGTCGATCATTCTACTTTAGAAGTTGGTAAATTAGTTGCTATATTAAATTATGGTATGAGAATGCAAGGTGGATTTGGGATGCTTGCTTTCTTAATCATGACACTTAGCAGAATGAAAGCATCAAGTGAACGAATTGAAGAAGTATTAATTACGCCATCAGATGAAAAAGTGTTCAATAATGAAATCGAACATAAGCCAAATTATGCATATCCTATTCAATTTAAAGATGTTTCTTTCACGTATCCAAATAGTCATAAGCCTGTTTTAGAACATATATCATTTGAAGTGAAACCGAGAGAAACTTTTGCCATTATGGGATCTACTGGTTCTGGTAAATCAACTTTACTCAGTTTGATACCTAAAATGTATAAAGTGACATCTGGAGAAATATTGCTTAACAATAAAAACGTAAACGATTGGGAAATTGAATCTTTAAGAGATGCAATTGGATACGTACCTCAAAAAGCATTGTTATTCTCAGGAACAATTTATGAGAATTTACAATTTGGAGATCCATCAGCCGAAAGTGAAATGTTAGAATTATCTTCAGAAAAAGCCCAAATACATCAATCTATCGAACGTTTTGATCATCAATATGATACGATGATTGGCCAACAAGGTGTGACGTTATCAGGTGGTCAAAAGCAAAGACTATCTATTGCTAGAGCACTTGTTAGGAAACCAGGTTTATTAATTTTAGATGATTCAACATCAGCATTAGATATTAAGACGGAATCTGCTTTATGGGATGCTTTGGAAGATGAAGAAACGACTAAATTAATTGTGACACAAAAAATTTCAACTGCTCAAACAGCAGATCGAATTATGTTACTAGTCGATGGACGTATTGAAGCGATTGGGACACATGAAACACTATTAGAAACATCACCATTGTATAAAGAAATTGCAAGTAGTCAAGAAAGTGCGGTGAGTTCATCATGAGTCTAAGAAACCCTTATGGTCATAAATCAGTATTTGAAGATAAAAATCGTACTCAAAATCCAACTAAAAAGAAAAAAAGAGCAAGAGATACGAAAGGTACATTATTAAATATATGGAAATTAATAGATGAAAAGCGAATACAATTGATTGTCGTAATTCTAATGATTATTTGTTCATCCATATTAAGTTTAGTTGGACCGTTTTTAATCGGACATATCATTGATACGAAAATTATACCGAAAGAATTAAATGGGCTGCCACAATATATCATACTGCTTGCTATTGTATATATAATGCTGTCAGTTACATCATATATAGGCTCATTTATGATGGTCAGTATTGCCCAGCGCACGGTATATTTATTAAGAAATCAACTCTTTAAACATTTTCAAACTTTGCCTGTCGCTTATTATGATCAAAAGCAACACGGTGAACTGATGAGTCGAATGCAAAATGATATTGAAAATGTATCACAAGTATTAAATTCATCATTTATACAGTTTACTTCTAGTGTCGTGACACTCATTGGTACACTTTCAATTATGCTTTATTTAAGTCCTTTACTTACATTATTGACGGTCATTATTATTCCAATCATGTTTATAAGTTTAAGATGGATTACTACACGAACAAGTGTGTTATATGCTTTACGCCAAAAACAATTTGGTATTATGAATGGATATATCGAGGAAATTGTAAATGGACAAACAGTAGTTAAAGCTTTTTCTCAAGAAAAGTATGTTATAGATACATTTAATGAAAAAGCGAAAGACGTGAGAGAATATAGTTTTTGGTCAATCACATTTGGTGGTTTAATACCGAAAGTAATGAACTATTTAAATAATTTAAGCTTTGCCATTGTAGCCGGTATTGGTGGTATATTAGCTCTTAATCAAACTGCTGGTGTTACAGTTGGGGTAATCGTGATTTTCGCTGAATATGCGAGACAGTTTACAAGACCATTATCAGATTTAGCAAACCAATTTAATACAGTATTATCTGCAATAGCAGGTGCCGAACGTGTCTTTGATATTATGGATGAGCCAAGTGAGAAAGATGATAAAGAGGCGCAAGATTATCAAAATATTAATGGAAAAATTGAATTCGAACATGTTGAATTCAAATATGATCCTAACCAAAAAGTACCGACTATAAAAGATTTATCCTTTAAAATTAATAACGGTGAATCTGTTGCATTAGTCGGCGCAACTGGTGCAGGTAAAACGACAATCGTGCAACTTATTCTACATTATTATGAAGTGAATAAAGGACGCATTCTTATTGATGGCATTCCAATTAATAAAATAACACGTGAATCTTTGAGAAGTTCTATAGGTGTCGTGTTACAAGATTCCTATTTATTTGATGGAACGATTAAAGACAATATTATGTATGGAACGCCAAATGCTACATATGAAGAAGTTGTAGAAGCTGCCA
This sequence comes from Mammaliicoccus sp. I-M35, assembly GCF_022386455.1. Lineage (NCBI taxonomy): Bacteria > Bacillati > Bacillota > Bacilli > Caryophanales > Staphylococcaceae > Mammaliicoccus > Mammaliicoccus sp. I-M35. The sequence goes on from NZ_JAJNIL010000005.1 coordinate 202,132, forward strand.
AAAAAGCAAATGCACATGACTTTATAGAAGCTTTAGAAAATGGTTATGATACAGTATTGAAAGGTGAATCTGGTTCATTATCTCAAGGTGAGAAACAGCTTATTTCTATCGCAAGATGTTTACTTCAAGATCCTAAAATACTTTTATTGGATGAAGCAACAAGTAGTATCGATACAGTTACTGAAATTAAAATTCAAGAAGCGTTAGATACATTAATGCAAGGTAGAACGAGTGTTATTATTGCGCACCGTTTAAATACAGTTAAAAAAGCAGACTTAGTCTTTGTATTATCACACGGTGAATTGATTGAATCTGGCTCTCAAGATGCATTAATCGAACAACAAGGCATTTATTATCATATGTTAAATACAAATGATGATGAACAAATAAAAGAATTAAATTAAAAGGGGATGCATTTATGGAATTCAGAGAAATAGATAAAGATATTGAATCGTTATTCACAGAATATATAAATGAATGGTATGAAAACGAAGAACACGTTGTTCCATGGGCGACTGACGTCCGTCAACACGGTGGTTTTGATAAGATGTTAATCATGTTAGAAGAAGCAATTGACCCAGTTGACGCAAACTTTGTAAAAGCAAAAACGTATGTACTTATTGATGATGATAAAATTGTTGGCGCTGTAAATATTAGATATGCCTTAAATGACTATTTAAATAAAAAGGGTGGACATGTCGGTTACGGTGTTAGAAAAAGCGAACGAGGAAAAGGCTATGCGACAAAGTTGTTAAATTATGCAGTTAAGAATTTAAATAATGAAGGTGTTCATTCTGTTCTTGTAACTTGTGATGAATCGAATGATGCAAGTGCGAAAGTCATTATAAATAATAATGGTGTAGAAGATGAACCGTATAAATCAGATGAAGAAGAAAATACGAGAAGATTTTGGATTAAGCATCTTTAAAATTAAATATTTGATACATGAAATGAAAGTGCAAAAATGTCGGAACATTTTTGCACTTTATGTTGAACTCTAATATAATATATAGGTATAAATATATGGGCAGAAAGGGTTTTGAAATTGAATGAAGAGCAAAGAAAACATGGGGCCAAAGCGAAGACAGAACCTAATTTAGAGAAGGATTATAGCAAGTACTTCGAACATGTTTATCAACCTCCAAATTTAAAGGACGCTAAACAAAGAGGGAAATCACAAGTTGAATATCATGATGATTTTAAAATAGACGAACGACATAGAGGTATGGGGAAAGGTCGTAAATTCTATATTAGAACATATGGTTGTCAAATGAATGAACATGATACAGAAGTAATGGCTGGTATTTTACAGGCGTTAGGTTTTGGACCGACGAATTCAGTAGAAGATGCAGATGTAATATTACTTAATACGTGTGCGATAAGAGAGAATGCTGAAAATAAAGTGTTCAGTGAAATTGGGAATTTAAAGCATCTTAAACAAGAGCGACCAGATTGTTTAATTGGTGTATGTGGATGTATGTCACAAGAAGAATCTGTCGTTAATAAGATTCTTAAATCATACCAGAATGTTGATATGATTTTCGGTACACACAACATCCATAGATTGCCTGAAATTTTAGAAGAAGCATATATGTCTAAAGCGATGGTTGTTGAAGTATGGTCTAAAGAAGGCGACGTCATCGAAAATTTACCTAAAGTAAGAAATGGTAGAATTAAAGCGTGGGTAAATATTATGTACGGTTGTGACAAATTCTGTACGTATTGTATTGTACCGTTCACTCGTGGTAAAGAGAGAAGTCGTATGCCTGAAGAAATTATTGCTGAAGTAAGAGACTTAGCAAGACAAGGCTACCAAGAAATATGTTTATTAGGTCAAAATGTAAATGCATACGGTAAAGATATCGAAGGTTTAAATTATGGATTAGGTGATTTGTTAAATGACATCACTAAAATCGATATACCGCGCGTACGTTTTACGACGAGTCATCCTTGGGACTTTGATGATCGTTTAATTGAAGTGATTGCTAATGGTGGAAATATCGTACCTCATATACATTTACCAGTACAATCTGGTAATAACCAAGTGTTAAAAATTATGGGTAGAAAATATACACGTGAAAGTTATTTGGAATTAGTTCAAAAAATAAGAGCAGCAATTCCAGATGTAGCATTGACAACGGATATCATTGTTGGCTATCCTAATGAAACAGAAGAACAATTTTTAGAAACAATAAAGTTGTATCATGAAGTTGGTTTCGAACATGCTTACACATATGTATATTCTCCGAGAGAAGGTACACCAGCAGCTAAGATGAAAGATAATGTGCCTGATAAAGAGAAAAAAGAAAGACTTCAAAGATTAAATAAAGTAGTTGGTGAATATGCTGCGGAATCATTGAAACCATACGAAGGACAAGAAGTGTTTGTTCTATGTGAAGGTTCAAGTAAGAGAGATGAAGCGGTATTAGCAGGCTATACTGAAAAGAATAAATTAGTTAACTTTAAAGCACCAAAAGATGTAATCGGCAAAATCGTAAAAGTAAAAATTACTGAAGCAAAACAATATTCATTAAATGGTGAATTTATAGATGTTGTATCTAAAGAAAAGGTGGTACATTAAATGTATACAAAAGATGATATTTTAGAACAAGCGCGTAAACTGGGGAAAATGATGTCAGAAACAGAAGAAGTAGATTTCTTTAAACGTGCAGAAGCGCAAATTCATGAGAATCAAACAGTCAGAGAAAAAATGGCTAGTTTGAAATCTTTACAAAAACAAGCAGTTAATTTCCAAAACTATGGTAAAGATAAAGCATTAGCTATGGTTGAAGAAAAAATTAAAAATATTGAAAAAGAATTAGATGAAATGCCAATTGTAAGTGAATTTAAAGAAGCACAAGTTGAAGTAAATGAACTTTTACAAATGGTATCTCATTCAATTAGCCACACAGTTACAAATGAAATTATTGAATCAACAGGTGGTAATCAACTTACTGGTGAAACTGGTGCAGCAGTTAGAAATGCGCCAAATACAAGTAGCTGCTCAAATTAATATTTAATATATTGCACACACGGTGCCTAACAAGGCTGAGAATATACGTGTAGATTTGATCCAGGTAATACTGGCGTAGAGATTGTGCAACTAAAGATTATATATGCTCATAATCATTAGTCTGCCAATACGTAGACTAATGATTTTTTTATGGAGGAAATATAATGAAGAAGACAAAATTAATGACTTTAACCGCAATATTAACAACAATAAATGTTGTCTTTAGTACATTTATCACGATACCAATAGGTCCAATAAAAGCATTGCCAATGCAACATTTCATTAATGTTATATCAGCCGTATTTCTTGGACCATGGTATGGCTTAGCGCAAGCTTTGTTATCTTCGTTTATTAGAAACTTACTAGGTTTAGGCACGATTTTTGCTTTTCCAGGTAGTATGATAGGTGTATTATTAGCAAGTTTACTTTATAAATATCGCAAACAATTATCGATTGCATCTCTAGGAGAAGTTATAGGTACTGGTGTGATAGGTAGCTTCGTTTGTATTCCGATAAGTTGGTTACTAGGACTAGGGAAAATTGCATTTTGGCCATTATTTTTATCATTTTTCTTTAGTAGTCTAATAGGCGCTATCGCAAGTTATATATTATTAAAGGCTTTTGAAAAAAGAGGTATATTAAAGAAATTAAAAAATGATAATTAAAGATACATCATGAATTAAAGGGCGTGAAGCATAAATTGCTTCATTACGCTCTTTTTTTTAATAAATAAACATACTCGTTTAATAGTAGAAATTTTGATAAAATAGATAAATCGAAAGTTAAAAAAAGGAACGTGAATAAAGATGTCTAAACCAACGCCAATGATGGCTCAATATTTAAAGATAAAATCTCAATATCAAGATACATTATTATTTTTCAGATTAGGTGATTTTTATGAAATGTTCTACGATGATGCAATTGAAGCATCGAGAGTATTAGAAATAACACTAACAAGAAGAGATGCTAAGAAAGATCCAATTCCAATGTGCGGGGTACCGTATCATTCTGCTTCTGGATATATCGAAAAACTTATTTCAAAAGGTTATAAAGTCGCGATTTGTGAACAAATGGAAGATCCAACACAAACTAAAGGAATGGTTCGTAGAGAAGTTGTGCAAGTCATAACGCCAGGTACGGTTATGGATCAAAAGGGTATGGATGAAAAAACAAATAATTATATATTAGGATTTATAAAAGAAGACGGAGAGTTTCATTTAAGTTACTGTGATGTCACAACAGGTGAATTAAAAGTAACATCATTTGTAGATGAAACAACTTTAATTAATGAAATTACAACGATTCACCCTAATGAAATTATTGTCAATAAAGTGTTACCAGATAATTTATATAAACAAATTCAGCTCATAACTGAAACAATCACAGTTATTGATAGCTATGAAGAACGAGATTATGAAGTTGTCACGGGCACATCTCACGCTCAAAAAAGATCATTAAATTATTTATTAAATTATATTCATGATAATGGTAAACGCGATATGCCACACTTAGAAGAAGTTGTCGTATATAGAGCTTTAGATTATATGAAAATGGACTTTTACGCGAAACGAAATCTTGAATTAACAGAAAGTATCAGACTTAAATCTAAAAAAGGTACATTATTATGGTTGATGGATGATACAAAGACACCTATGGGCGCAAGAAGATTAAAGCAATGGATAGATAGACCACTTATTAACCAAAGAGATATCGAACAAAGATTAGATGCTGTTGAACAATTAGTGAATGGGTTTATTGAACGTGATGAACTTAGAAGTTATTTGAATATGGTATATGATATTGAAAGATTAGTCGGAAGAGTTAGCTACGGCAATGTGAATGCTAAAGATTTAGTACAGTTGAATTATTCAATAAAACAAATTCCATATGTTAAAGAAATTATTGAAAGATTAGACTCAACGTCTATAGATCGATTTAAAGATCTTGAACCATTAAATGATTTAGAACGATTATTAGATGAAAGTTTAGTAGAAGATCCACCGATTTCTGTTAAAGAAGGTGGGATATTTAAAAAAGGCTTTAACGAAACACTAGATCAATATAAAGAAGCTTCAACAAATGGTAAGCAATGGATTGCAGAATTACAATTAAAAGAACGTGAACGAACGGGTGTTAAATCATTAAAGGTAAGCTTTAACAAAGTTTTTGGGTACTATATTGAAATTACAAAAGCAAATTTAAATCATATTGATACAGATGCTCTAGGATATCAACGTAAGCAAACATTATCAAATGCTGAACGTTTTATAACTGAAGAATTAAAAGAAAAAGAATCTATCATTTTAGGTGCAGAAGATAAAGCAATCGAACTAGAATATCAACTATTCCTGGATTTAAGACAAGAAGTGAAAGCCTATACTGAAAAGTTACAAGCACAAGCTAAATTACTATCAGAAATAGACTGTTTACAAAGCTTTGCTGAAATTGCTCAAAAATATCATTATACACGTCCGATTTTTAGTGAAGATAAAACATTATCACTTAAATCATCGAGACACCCAGTTGTTGAACGCGTAATGGATCATAATGACTATGTTCCAAATGACTGTTATTTAGATAAAGAAGGCTTTATCTATTTAATAACAGGACCAAATATGTCTGGTAAGAGTACGTATATGCGTCAAATAGCTATTATTAGTATTATGGCTCAAATGGGGGCATACGTGCCTGCAGATTATGCGCAATTGCCAATATTTGATCAAATCTTTACGAGAATTGGTGCTGCAGATGATTTAGTATCAGGGAAAAGTACATTTATGGTCGAAATGTTAGAAGCTGAAAAAGCCATGGTAGGTGCAACTGAAGATAGCTTAATTATATTTGATGAAATTGGAAGAGGTACATCTACATTTGATGGTCTAGCGCTTGCACAGTCTATGATTGAATATGTACATCATCATACAAAAGCAAAAACGTTATTCTCAACACATTATCATGAGTTAACACATTTAGATGAAACGTTATCTGGACTTAAAAATATTCACGTAGCTGCACAAGAATATCAAGGAGAATTGATTTTCTTGCATAAAGTAAAAGAAGGCGCAGTTGATCAAAGTTATGGTATTCATGTAGCGAAGTTAACGGATTTACCTGATGAAATTATTGAAAGAGCAAATACTATTTTACAAGAACTTGAATCTCATACAAAAGTAGAGAAAGAAGCAGATAAGTATGAACAACCGTCATTCCAATTATTTGAAGAACAAGGGCAATCTGAAATTGAAAAGAAACTTAAATCAATTGATTTAATGAACATAACACCTATTGAAGCATTATCAAAACTGCATGAATTACAAAAACAACTTAAATAGAAAGTGTGAGTGCATTGGGAAAAATTAAAGAACTTGAATTATCTTTAGCCAACAAAATAGCTGCAGGTGAAGTGGTAGAAAGACCAGCTTCTGTTGTGAAAGAATTGTTGGAAAATGCAATTGATGCTCAAGCAACTCAAATTGATATTTCGATTAAAGAATCAGGTATTCAATCTATTAGAGTCGTAGATAATGGAACAGGCATTGAAGAAGAGGATATTGCCAAAGCATTTGGTAGACATGCGACAAGTAAAATTAATAACGATTATGATTTGTTTCATATTCGTACACTTGGCTTTAGAGGAGAAGCTTTGGCGAGTATTTCATCAGTGAGTAGAGTGACGATGAAGACTTGTACGGATGGTATGCTTGGACATGAAGTGCGCGTTGAAAATGGTGAAATTACGAAAAAACAACCTGCTAAAGCTAAAAAAGGTACAGATATTCTTGTTGAAGATTTATTCTATAATACGCCAGCAAGATTAAAATATGTTAAAAGTTTGTATACTGAACTGGGTAAAATTACGGATATAGTGAATAGAATGGCAATGAGTCATCCGAATATTGCATTTAATCTCGTATCAGATGATAAAACAGTTATTTCAACGAATGGTTCGGGAAGAACAAATGAAGTAATGGCTGAAATTTATGGCATGAAAATTGCGAAAGACCTTGTACCAATAAATGGAGAAACAGATGATTACGTCGTAAACGGATTTATTTGTAAACCTGAGCACACGAGAAGTAATCGTCATTATATTTCTATATTTATCAACGGGCGATATATTAAGAACTTTGTACTTAACAAAGCGATTATAGAAGGTTATCATACACTCTTACCAATCGGTAGATATCCAATCGTTTATTTAAATATTGAAATGGATCCGATTTTAGTAGATGTTAACGTACATCCAACTAAACTAGAAGTAAGGCTTTCTAAAGAACAACTACTTTATGATTTGATTAATCAAAAAATTAAAGAAGCATTTAGAGGTATGTCATTAATTCCAGATACATCTTTAGAAAAGCAAAAACCTAAAAAATCACAAAAAGAAATTTTTGAACAACAAAAAATAGATTTTGAAGCTAAAAGAAATCAAAATACAACTCAACATCAGCATATATCTCATAATACTAAAAGTGTTGAAGAAATTGAAAAAACAAATGACATTGCAAGCAGAGAACCTTCACCTTCTTGGCAATTTAAAGATAAGACAGAACATCATTCGGTTATACAAGAAGATACTATCAAACAGGAAACTAATAGAGATTTAGATGTTCAACATGATGAACCCGAGCATATTGAAAATAATGAAGAAACTTATGAAGTTCAAGATACAGTAGAGCATGTCGATACACCATATCAAGCGCCAATTGAAGAAGAGCAAGTATCTGAAGCGCCACGTGTACCGTATATGGAAGTTGTAGGTCAAGTTCACGGAACATATATTGTGGCACAAAATGATACGGGCATGTTTATGATTGATCAACATGCAGCGCAAGAACGAATTAAATATGAATTTTTCAAAGAAAAAATTGGTGAAGTCACAAACGAAACACAAAGTTTGTTGTTGCCACTAACATTTAATTTTTCTAAAGATGAGCACATGATTATTGAAAAATATTTACAATCACTTGCTGAAGCGGGCGTATTTTTAGAACCAATTGGTCATCATGACTATATGGTGAGTGAATATCCAGTTTGGCTACCAAATGTTGATGCAGAAGAAATCATAAAAGATATGATCGATTACGTGTTAAATCATGAAAAAGTTGATATTAAAAAATTAAGAGAAGATGCAGCAATTATGATGAGTTGTAAGAAATCTATTAAAGCTAATCATTATTTAAGAAATCATGAAATGAGTCATTTGATTGATGAATTAAGAGAAACAACTGACCCGTTTACTTGTCCGCACGGAAGACCAATTATTATTGAATTGACGACGTATGAATTAGAAAAATTATTTAAACGCGTTATGTAGGAGGATAAAATGAATAAGCATATATTACCGGCTATTCGCTCTATGAAAGATATGGAAAAGTTTTTAAAAATGGATTATGAAAGATGCGTTTTATTAGATACACATATCGGTCATTTGCAAGGCATTTTAGAGCAAATGAAAAAGCATCAAAAAGAAGTGATGCTACACATTGATTTAATTAAAGGTTTATCAAATGATGAAGCGGCTGTTGAATATGTTATACAACAATATAAACCACATGGCATTATATCAACGAAATCAAAAATTATTAAACGTGCCAAAAAATTAAATACGTTAACGATATTACGTGTGTTCATTCTTGATAGCACAGCGTTAAGTAGAAGTATTGAACTGATTAAACAATCAGACCCTGATTTAGTAGAAGTACTGCCAGGAGTTGCTACTAAAGTGATCAAGGAAATTAGTGATAAAACAGGTAAGCGAATTATTGCAGGTGGATTAATTAATACGAAAGAAGAAATTGATTTAGCAATTGAAAGCGGTGCACAATATGTTACATCTAGCGATATTACAATTTGGTAAATTTATTTGACAACGTTTTCATAAAGTATTATACTTCTAATTAAGTTAATATATGAGATGAGTAAATGAGACCCTCTACGAAAAGAAACTATGCGTTAAATTTGTATAAATTACTATATGAATATGATGTGTAGTTCAACGTAGGGGGCTTTTTATGTATTAGCATATTATATTTAGGAGGGTGTTTAATATGAGTGAATTTTTAGGCGAATTAATTGGTACAGCCATCTTAATATTATTTGGTGGCGGTGTATGTGCTAACGTCAATCTAAAAGGGGCACTTGGTAAAGGTGCAGACTGGATTGTTATTTCATTAGGTTGGGGGCTAGCTGTTATGCTTGGTGTTTATGCAGTTGGTAATGTTTCCGGGGCACATTTAAACCCAGCTGTTACGCTTGGCTTTGCAATTGACGGATCATTCCCATGGTCTAAAGTTGTTCCATTTATTGTGGCTCAAATGCTTGGTGCTATGATTGGTGCATTTTTAGTATGGGCTACTTATTTACCACATTGGAAAAAAACTGAAGATCAAGGTGCTAAGTTAGGTGTATTCTCAACTGGTCCATCTTATCCAAACTATGTAGCAAACTTCTTAAGTGAGATTATTGGAACTATGATCTTAGTTATGGGATTATTATTTATAGGAACTAATAAATTTACTGATGGCTTAAATCCTTTAATTGTTGGTTTATTAATCGTAGCAATTGGTTTAAGTTTAGGTGGTGCGACAGGTTATGCGATTAACCCAGCTCGTGATATCGGACCACGTATCATGCATATGCTATTACCAATTCCGGGTAAAGGAAGTTCAAATTGGAAATATGCAATTGTGCCAATTTTAGGACCGATTTCAGGCGGTATGTTAGGTGCAGCATTATTTAATATTTTATTTAACGGGGTTGTAAACGGTTTTGTTATATTCTCAATCATCTTTACAGTGATTGTCGTATTGTCTGGTATTTTCTTAAATAAATCAATACTTAAAGACGAAGTTTCAGAAATTCTGTAATATACAAATTTATAGGAGTGTTTAATATGGAAAAATACATTTTATCAATTGACCAAGGTACAACAAGTTCTAGAGCAATACTTTTTGATAAAGAAGGTACTATCAAATTTGTGAGTCAAAGAGAATTTAAGCAATACTTCCCTAAAGGTGGTTGGGTTGAGCATGATGCGAATGAAATTTGGACTTCAGTATTAGCAGTTATTTCAAGTGTACTTAATGAAAATAACATTAGTCCAAAACAAATCGAAGGTATTGGTATCACAAACCAAAGGGAAACTGCTGTCGTATGGGATAAAAATACGGGACGCCCAGTTTATCATGCAATTGTTTGGCAATCTCGACAAACTCAAGACATTTGTACAGAATTAAAATCTAAAGATTTAGAACCAATTTTTAAAGAAAAAACTGGTCTATTATTAGATCCATATTTCTCAGGTACAAAAGTTAAATGGATTCTTGATAATGTTGAAGGTGCTAGAGAAAAAGCTGAAAACGGCGATTTATTATTCGGAACAATTGATACATGGTTAATCTGGAAATTTACAGGTGACGTTCATGTAACAGATTATTCAAACGCAAGTAGAACATTAATGTATAACATTTATGACTTGAAATGGGACGAAGAATTATTAGAATATCTTGATGTACCAGCTTCTATGTTGCCAGAAGTTAAACCTTCAAGTGAAGTATATGGTTATACTCAACAACATCACTTCTTCGGTGAAAAAATTGCAATCGCTGGTGTAGCAGGTGACCAACAAGCTGCATTATTCGGACAAGCTTGCTTCGAAAGTGGAGAAGTTAAGAACACATACGGTACTGGTGGATTTATGTTAATGAACACTGGTGAAAAAGCTGTAAAATCTGAAAGTGGTTTATTAACAACATTAGCTTATGGTCTAGATGGTAAAGTAAACTACGCACTTGAAGGTAGTATTTTCGTATCAGGATCTGCTATTCAATGGTTAAGAGATGGTTTAAGAATGATTAAATCAGCACCAGCATCAGAAGATTATGCAAATCGTGTTAAATCTACAGAAGGCGTATACGTCGTACCAGCGTTTGTTGGTTTAGGTACACCTTATTGGGATGCAGATGCTAGAGGTGCAATCTTCGGCTTAACACGTGGTACTGAAAAAGAACATTTCATTAGAGCAACTTTAGAATCATTATGTTACCAAACTAGAGATGTGTTAGAAGCAATGGAAAAAGATTCTGGCATTAATGTTGAAACATTAAGAGTTGATGGCGGTGCTGTTAAGAATAATTTCTTAATGCAATTCCAAGCTGATATTGTAAATACGCCAGTAGAAAGACCAGAAGTAAATGAAACAACTGCATTAGGTGCAGCATACTTAGCTGGATTAGCAGTAGGTTTCTGGAAATCTAAAGATGAGATAAAACAACGTTGGAAATTAGAAACAGAATTCAAACCTGAACTTGAAGAAGAAGAACGTGAAAAACTTTATAAAGGTTGGAAAACTGCAGTAAAAGCCACTCAAGCTTTTAAATTAGATTAAGTTGTGTTATCATATAGTTAAGTTAATATTTCGTAGAGACATGAGAGGCTTTGTTCGTACATTTTTGTAGGGATAAGTCTCTCATTTTTTTACATTTTATAGGAGGAAATGGTTATGCAACAATTATCAGCATTAAATCGTAATCAAGTTAAAGATCAACTTAAAAATACTGAATATGACGTAGTTGTTATCGGTGGAGGAATCACTGGTGCAGGTATTGCTTTAGATGCAGCGCAACGTGGTATGAAAGTAGCATTAGTTGAAATGCAAGACTTTGCACAAGGTACAAGTTCTAGAAGTACGAAATTAGTTCATGGTGGATTACGTTACTTAAAACAATTCCAAGTTGGCGTAGTTGCTGAAACTGGTAAAGAAAGAGCGATCGTTTATGAAAATGGTCCTCACGTAACAACACCAGAATGGATGTTATTACCTTTACACAAAGGCGGTAGCATGGGTCCATTTACAACATCAATCGGCTTGAAAGTTTATGATTTCTTAGCAGGTGTTAAAAAAGCTGAACGTCGTACAATGTTAAACAGAGAAGAAACAATTAAGAAAGAACCACTTGTAAAACAAGACGGTTTAAAAGCTGGTGGTTACTATGTTGAGTACCGTACAGATGATGCTCGTTTAACAATTGAAGTTATGAAACGCGCACGTGAATTTGGTGCAGATATCATTAACTATGCTAAATCAAATAAATTCTTATACAACAAAAAGAAAAAAGTATCAGGTATCGAAGTAACTGATTTATTGCAAAATGAAATTTTCGAAATTAAAGGTAAAAGAGTTATCAACGCGGCAGGTCCATGGGTTGATGAAGTACGTGGTAAAGACTATTCAACAAACAATAAACAACTTAGATTAACTAAAGGTGTTCATATTGTAATAGACCAAAGCATATTCCCATTAGGTCAAGCTGTATACTTTGATACAGAAAATGATGGCAGAATGATTTTCGCAATTCCTAGAGATGGAAAAGCATACGTTGGTACTACTGATACAATTTATGATAATGATAAATCTTCTCCTAAAGTTACAGAAGAAGATCGTCAATATTTATTAGATGCTATTCACTATATGTTCCCAACTGTAAAAGTTGAAGATAAGGATATCGAATCAACTTGGGCTGGTGTTAGACCATTAATCTTTGAAAAAGGTAAAGATCCATCAGAAATTTCTCGTAAAGACGAAATTTGGGAAGGCGATTCAGGCTTACTTACAATCGCTGGTGGTAAATTAACAGGTTACCGTCATATGGCTCAAGATATTGTTGATTTATTAAGTAAACGTCTTAAAGAAGAATATAAATTATCGTTCAAACCTTGTCGTACAAAAGAAACTTACATTTCTGGCGGTAACGTTGGTGGTAGTAAAAATTATGAATCATTCGTTGAAAGTAAAGTTAAAGAAGCTAAAAACTACAACTTATCAGAAGATGCAGCACGTTATTTAGCTAGAAAATACGGATCTAATGTAGATGAAGTATTTGCTATTGCTCATGCTACACAAGTTGCAGATGTTAATCTTCCAATCGAAGTATATGCTGAAGTTATTTACAGCATTCAAAAAGAAATGGTTCATAAACCAACTGACTTCTTAGTACGTCGTTCAGGTCGTTTATACTTTGATATTCAATATGTATTAGATCATAAAGATGCGATAGTTGAAGTAATGGCTCAAGTATTAAATTATGATAATGATACTAAACGTGTTTATAAAGATGAATTAGAACAAGCTATTAAAGAAGCGGTTAATCCAAATGATCAACCAGCTATTGTTAAATAATTTATAAACCAACTATTTAAACCTGCTGACAATTTTTGTCGGCAGGTTTTTTATATATTATGTGATTGATTTGTGAATATATTTTTAAGCACTATAGATTTTGCTATAATGTCTTATAAGGGAGGCGCATGTCTTTGAGACGATTTAATCATAGAATTACATTATCTACAGAACAAACTTTAGAAGTTACAATTGATAAAACGGATGAAAAACCGTTTGGAATTATACATATACTGCATGGTGTGGCTGAACATAAAGATAGATATGATGCAGTAGCAGAATATTTATGTAAAAGAGGTTTTCATGTTATCCGTCATAACCACAGAGGTCACGGTATGAACATAGAAGCTTCTTCAAGAGGTCATTTTAATGCATTACAAGAATTAGTCGATGATGTTAAAGAAGTAAGTGATACGTTTAAAAATGAACTTAATCCAAAATTGCCATTTATAATGCTAGGACACTCTATGGGTTCGCTAGTTGCGAGACAATTTGTTCACGATTATCCTAATGATGTAGATGCGTTGATACTTTCAGGGACGGTTGTTTACCCTAAAATTCAAGGCAAGTTAAATTTATATGCATTAAAGTTTGTGAATTTATTTTTAGGTAGTCGCACGAAATCAAAATTTATCAATAATATTGCTTTTAAGACAATGAATCGACAACATAAAGATTTAAATAAAGATAATAAATGGTTAAGTCAAAGTGATGAAAATCGCGAGCAATATGAAAAAGATGTTTATTCAGGATTTCCAATTTCACATAAAGTACTTTTAGAAACAGTAAAGGCAGCTGTCCAAACGAAGAAAATCAATTATATTAAAAAACAAAATTTAAATATGCCGATTTTACTAGTATCAGGTAAAGAAGATCACTTTGGTGGATTCGGTAACGGTATTAAACAGTTAGCTTCTATTTATAAACGTTCAGGCGTTAAGCATGTCACAGTACAATTATATAAGAATAAGCGTCACGAAGTTTTATTTGAGACGAACCGTTATGCAGTGTATGAACATTTATATAATTGGTTGATGGTACAAATTAAACAATTAGAAAAAGAGGAAATATCAAATGAATGAAAAACCATTAATTGCAATAGTAGGCCCTACTGCAGTAGGTAAAACAGAATTAAGCATTAAATTAGCAAAATCTTTAAACGGTGAAGTTATTAATGGTGATGCCTTTCAAATTTATAAAGGTCTAGATATTGGTACAGCAAAAGTGACAGAAGAAGAAAAAGAAGGCGTTGTTCATCATTTAATAGATGTATATGAACCGGATGAACCATATTCAGTGTATCGATTTAAACAAGACTTTGAAAGAATTGTAAAGGATATTCATGCTAGAGGTAAATTGCCGATACTTGTCGGTGGAACAGGTTTATATGTACAGTCAGTTTTATATGATTATAACCTTGAAGAAGAAAAAATCAGTTCTGAAAAAATGGAAATTACAAAAAATAAATTAAATAAATTATCTAAATGCTCAAATATTGAATTGCGCAATTATTTATATGAAATCGACCCAGAAACTGCGTCATCAGTGCATCCGAACAATCGTAAAAGAGTAGAACGAGCAATTGAATATTACTTAAATACAAAAAAAACTTTAAGTGAAAGAAAGAAAAGCCAGACATTTTCTGGAAAATATAGTACAATATTAATTGGGATAGAAATGTCGCGCGAAACATTATATCAAAGAATTAATATGCGCGTTGACATGATGTTGCAGCGAGGATTATTAAGAGAAGTGTCTAATCTTGTTGAGAAAGGGTATGAAGATTCACAAAGTATGCAAGCAATTGGATACAAAGAATTGATACCAGTAGTAAAAGGAGAAATAGACATAGAAACTTCTACAGAACAAATCAAGCAAAATTCAAGAAGATATGCCAAACGTCAAATGACATGGTTTAAAAATAAAATGAATGTGACTTGGTTTCAACGGGATAAACAGTCTTTAACAGAAATCGCAGACAACGTAATCCAATTATCCAAGTGAAGGGGAAAGTCATATGGCAGAGAAAGAAAATATTCAAGAAGTTTTACTTAAGAAATTCAAATCAGAAGGAACTGAACTTACAGTATTCTTACTAAATGGATTTCAAATGAAAGGGAAAATTGTCGACTTTGACGACAAAGTTGTATTATTAGATATTCTAGGGAAAGAACATCTAATTTACAAACATGCTATCTCAACTTTCGTAGATGCTCAAGATGATGAAAATCAAGATAGCGAACAATAATCGTGTATGAAAAAATAAGCGGCTAGGACATTTTATTGTCTTAGCCGCTTATTTATGTGTAATCAATTATAATACTGCTTCTATTGAACTTCTCAATTGTTCAGGACTTTTTTGTGGAGAAAATCGATTCACAACTTCTCCGTCTTTATTTACTAAGAACTTAGTAAAGTTCCATTTAATTGATCCATTTAAAATACCTTTTTTAGCAGAAGTAAGATATTCATAAAGTGGATGTTGTTCTGAACCTTTAACTTTTATTTTTTCATGCATTGGGAAAGTTACACCATAATTTAATTTACAATTTTGGTATGCTTCATAAGAGTCACCAGGTTCTTGATTACCAAATTGATTACATGGGAATCCTAACACCACGAAATCTTGATCTTTATAATCTTGGTATAAAGCTTCTAACCCTTCAAATTGAGGTGTGAAACCACATTCACTTGCTGTATTAACAATTAAAATTGCTTTTCCTTTATACTCAGATAATGAATATTCTTCACCGTTCGTTTTTGCAACAACGAAGTCATAAATTGACATTGCCATCACTCCTTTTCTTATTTCTATTATAATCAAAAATTTATCAAAGTCATATCAATTTGCATGCATGTTTATATGTTAAAATATATTTAAAGTGAGCGTGATAAAAATGAAAAATGATATGAAGTCGACAAAGCAAGAAACTGAAAAAGTAATCCTGTTAGCAATTCATGATAAAAAAGATGATGAAGCAACATTTAAATCAACAGTTCAAGAATTGGAATCTCTTGCTGTTACAAGCCAACTAGAAGTCATGGAAGTCTTCACTCAAAAAAGAGAGCGACCTGATCAACAATATTATTTTGGTAAAGGTAAAATAGAAGAAGTCATTGAATATATCGAATTGAATGATATTAAAGTGAATGCAGTCATCGCAAATGATGAATTGACAACTGCGCAATCGAAACATTTAGATGAGTTATTTAACACAAAAATTATAGACCGCACTCAATTGATTTTAGAAATTTTTGCGCAAAGAGCTTCAAGTAGAGAAGGTCAATTGCAAGTTGAATTAGCACAGTTAGATTATTTATTGCCGAGATTATCTGGACACGGCAAAAGCTTATCTCGTTTAGGTGGCGGAATCGGTACGAGAGGTCCAGGTGAAACGAAATTAGAAACAGATAGAAGACATATTCGTACTCGAATGAATGAAATAAAGCATCAACTAGAAACAATCGTTTCTCATCGTTCACGTTATAGAGAACGACGTCAACATAATCAAGCATACCAAGTTGCATTAATTGGTTATACAAATGCCGGTAAATCTTCGTGGTTTAATCAGTTATCAAATGATGAAACATTTGAACAAGATTTATTATTTGCGACTTTAGATCCTAAATCTCGCGCCATTACAATAAATGACGGGTTTAACGTCATACTTTCTGATACAGTTGGGTTTATTCAGAAGTTGCCTACAACATTGATTGCAGCATTTAAGTCTACTTTAGAAGAAGCGAAATATGCACAATTACTCGTTCATGTTGTAGATGCAAGTCATCCACACTATATGGAACAGTATGAAACGGTTATGTCTTTAGTCAATCAATTAGATATGGGCCATATTCCGATGTTAGTCGTATTTAATAAAAAAGATTTAGCGCCTTCTAATCATTCAGCAATATCAGGACAATCTATATTTGTTTCAGCTAAAGATTCTAATGATAAAGCTATATTTAAAGAAAAATTAGTCGATATGATTAAAGAGACAATGGATTACTATGAAATGGATATTCCATCAAGTGATGCTGACAAATTATATTGGCAAAAAAACCATACTTTAGTTGAAAAAATGAATTTTGATGAAGAAACAGAAACATATCACATAAAAGGTTATAAACAGAAATAAGAGGTAAACAAATGGAACAGAAATTAAAAGAATTAATTATTGATGTAGAAAAAGAATTAAGACCATATTTTGATCAAATCGAACATAATGCATTAATTGCGCAAGAACATGTACTTGATGCATTTCATGAAGTAAAAATCACTGAATCAGACTTAATCGGTACAACTGGATATGGGTACGATGATGTAGGTCGAGATCATTTAGAAGATGTTTATAGTAAAGTATTTAAAGCTGAAGACAGTTTAGTAAGACCTCAAATTATTTCAGGTACGCACGCTATAACATTAGCGCTTAACAGCCAACTGAAATATGGAGACGAATTATTATATATTACAGGAACACCTTATGATACGTTATTAGAAGTAATCGGTATAAATGGTAATGGTATAGGAAGTTTTATCGAACAAGGTATCACATACCGAGAAGTACCATTGAAACAAAATGAAATAGATATAAACTCAGTGTTAGAAAATATTAATGAAAATACTAAAGTCATTGCGATACAAAGATCTAAAGGTTATAGTTCGCGACCTTCATTAACAATTGCACAAATTGAACAAGCAATCAAAGCGATTAAAGAAAGACATCCAGATAAAATTGTCTTTGTAGATAATTGTTATGGAGAATTTGTTGAAGATAAAGAACCCATTGAAATTGGTGCAGATTTAATAGCAGGTTCTTTAATTAAAAATCCAGGAGGTGGTTTAGCTAAAATTGGCGGTTATATTTCAGGAAAAGCTGACCTGATAGAACGTTGTGCATACAGATTAACAGCACCAGGAATTGGTAAAGAAGCGGGCGCATCTTTAGGAAGTTTACCAGAAATGTATCAAGGGTTCTTCTTAGCACCACATGTTGTCAGTCAAAGTTTGAAAGGTGCATTATTTACTTCTCGCTTGTTAGAAAAATTAAATATGACAACGACACCGCATTACCAAGATAAACGCACAGATATTATTCAATCTGTTACTTTTGAAACAAAAGAACAAATGATTGCATTTTGTCAGTCGATACAACACGCATCTCCAATTAATGCGCATTTTAGTCCGATGCCTAGCTATATGCCAGGTTATGAAGATGATGTTATCATGGCTGCAGGTACATTTATTCAAGGATCTTCAATTGAATTAACGGCAGATGGTCCAATTAGACCACCATATGAAGCATACATTCAAGGTGGCTTAACTTATGAACATGTTAAAATTGCGATAACGCGTGCTGTAGAGCATTTAATCAAGCAAAAGCTTGTTGAATTATAAAAGATGTAAGGTTTCCTGACATTCATTTGTTTTCTGAAAATTTATGTGCTAAATTTATAACAAGTTCTTACAAAAGGAGGCGGTCGTGCTGTCAAGAGATATAATCAGAAGAAACATGGCCGTGTTCCCGATTGGTGTCGTAATCAAGTTAACAGAGCTAACAGCCAGACAAATCAGATACTACGAAAGCAATGAGCTCGTTTCGCCCAAAAGGACTGAAGGTAATCAACGGTTATTTTCTTTAAATGACCTTGAACGATTACTGGAAATTAAAAATCTTATCGAAAAGGGATTTAATATGAAAGGGATCAAACAAATTCTTTTAGAAGAAGAAAATGACCTTTCTGATGAAGAACTGAAGATGAGAGAGCGGGTAATTAGAGGAACTTCTAAAACAGAGGGACCACTTAACCGTGGAGATTTATCAAGATTTTTTAATTAAAAACTGGAGGATAATCACATGGCTAAACAAACTTTTACAAAAGAAGATATTTTTCGTTTTGCTGACGAAGAAAACGTACGTTATTTAAGATTACAATTTACTGATATTTTAGGAACAATTAAAAATGTTGAAGTACCAATTGCACAATTAGAAAAAGTATTAAACAATGAAATGATGTTTGACGGTTCTTCAATTGAAGGATTCGTGCGAATTGAAGAATCGGATATGTATTTATGTCCTGACTTAGACACTTGGGTAATTTTCCCTTGGACTGCAGGAAAAGGCAAAGTAGCACGATTAATTTGTGACATTTACAATCCAGATGGCAAACCATTCCCTGGTGATCCACGTACAAACTTAAAACGTGTATTAAAAGAGATGGAAGAGTTAGGATTTACAGATTTCAACTTAGGACCTGAACCAGAATTCTTCTTATTCAAATTAGATGAAAAAGGAGAACCAACATTAGAATTAAACGATAATGGTGGATACTTCGACTTAGCACCTACAGATTTAGGTGAAAACTGTCGTCGTGATATCGTTCTAGAATTAGAAGATATGGGCTTTGACATTGAAGCAAGTCACCACGAAGTAGCACCTGGTCAACATGAAATCGACTTTAAATATGCTGATGCTATAACAGCATGTGATAACATTCAAACATTCAAACTAGTTGTAAAAACAATTGCGCGTAAACATAACTTGCATGCGACATTCATGCCAAAACCATTATTTGGTGTAAACGGAAGCGGAATGCACTTTAACGTTTCATTATTCAAAGGTAAAGAAAATGCGTTCTTCGATCCAAATGGAGAAATGCAATTAACTGATGATGCATATCACTTTATTGCTGGTATCTTGAAAAATGCACGTGGATTTACAGCAGTATGTAACCCATTAGTAAATTCATACAAACGTTTAGTGCCTGGTTATGAAGCACCATGTTATATCGCATGGAGTGGTCAAAACCGTTCACCATTAGTAAGAATACCTGTATCTCGCGGATTATCAACACGTGTTGAAATTCGTTCAGTAGACCCAGCAGCTAATCCTTACTTAGCATTAGCTACTATCCTAGAAGCTGGATTAGATGGTATTAAAAATAAATTAACACCACCAGAATCAGTAGATCAAAACATCTATGAAATGGATAGAGAAGAACGTGAAGCGGTAGGCGTACAAGACTTACCATCAACACTTTATACAGCTGTTAAAGCAATGAAAGAAAATAAAGTTGTTAAACAAGCATTAGGTAATCATATCTATCGCCAATTCATACAATCTAAATCATTAGAGTGGGATTATTACAGAACACAAGTATCAGAATGGGAAAGAGATCAATATATGAAGCAATACTAATTGCTATTAACCCTCAAAGCTTAAGCTTTGAGGGTTTTTTGTGTGGATTTTGGGGGGGAGTGAGTGATGGTGATTGAGAAGATAAAGTAATGGGTTGGTGGCAGTATGAATAGGCTGGCTATAGTAACAAAAGTCGTGGGAAGAGTAAATAAGGGAGGCCATAGTAACAAAATTTGGGCGAAGTGTAACTAAGGGCGTCTATAGTAACAAAAGTCGTAGGAATTGTAACTAAGGGCAGCCATGGTAACAAAAGTTGGGCGAAATGTAACTAAGGACGGCCATAGTAACAAAAGTCGTAGGAAATGTAACTAAGGGCGGCCATAGTAACAAAAGTCGTTCGAAGTGTAACTAAGGACGCCTATGGTAACAAAAGTCGAGGGAATTGTAACTAAGGGTGTCTATAGTAACAAAAGTCTGTGGAAATGTAACTAAGGGCGTCTATAGTAACAAAAGTCGAGGGAATTGTAACTAAGGATGGCTATAGTAACA